>NZ_CP184846.1:0-398639 GCF_051122755.1 Haloarcula sp. NS06 | reverse complement strand
TTGCTATGGGCTCAACGAACCGGTGTTCGACTTGACCGACAGGGCTACAATCCCTGTAACTGCTGCTCAAAAGTTCCAACCGCCGTAATTGCTCTTAGACCAGACCCGCTGCTCATCTGTGGTGGGAGCTACGAGTACGCCTCGGTGGGACTCATCGTAGCTTGATCAGAACGGTGTTCTGAGGATCGTTCCGCTTTTGGCGAAGTTGGTCGAGAACTGCTTGGAGTGTTCCCGAGGCGGTGCAATCCTTCTTTACTGAGCGCCGAAAACTATATCAATAATATTCTGGTATATGTATGCCTATCTACTGAATTGATATCTCAAATAACCGTATTCTAATAGGACTATGTACTACTTTCCTGATAGTTAAGTCGTAACGGAAAAGGTCCGTGCTTTCTTCGTCAAAACTGCTATGTCTACGACGTTGACCGTCGAAGGGATGAGTTGCGGCCACTGTGAGCAGACCGTCGAAGAGGCTATCGAAGCGCTCACCGGAGTGCAAGGCGCTGAGGCCGACAAAGACGCCGAGCAAGTGTCTGTCGACGGCAATGTGAGCACAGAACAGCTCATCGCCGCTGTGGAGGATGCGGGGTATGACGCGGAGGCCTGAGACAGCCCCGTCGCGAACGCTGTTATAGTTGCTGTCGATACGGCTTCGTTCCTACTGCTGAGTAGCGAATATCCATCACGCAGTCAAGCGGTGTGAGGAACGTCCCGCTCAGTCAAACAGTCCTTCTTCCCGAAACCCAGTCATCAGGTCGTCAATGAGGGCCTCCGCCGTCTCGTACGGGTACTCTTGATAGTCGGCGTATTCTGCACCGAAATCCATCACCCCGACGCGTATATCACCCGCCTCGAATGTCGTACCTGGACCGTCCGGCAGGGCTGGCACCAGTTCCATCGGTTCTTCGACGGGGTAATCCGCGTTCGTGAACACCGACTCTAACTCCGCCCTGAGTTGCTCAGCAGTATCTGTTGCCATGTCGGAGAGTTAGGTGAGAAGGACAAAAGACTTGTTCTGAGTCAACAGACAGCTAGTGTCGTATCACTCAGTATAGCCAAGGTCGCGGAGGTTTTCTAGAACCGCTTCATCTTCAATGGCAGTGTCGATGGCTTCATCCATGATATCCTGCCGCTGTTGAACGACTTGGAGAAGTTGTCGCGCACTTCTGAGTTTGTATCGGACTTCAGGGTCGTCCACGTCATCTAAAGCGCCTTCCAATAGTTCGTCCATCGTCGCAAGTGTCGTTTCGGCCATGGAAACGCTATTGCGAACGGTTCACTAAGCTTTGCTGGATTTATCGCAGGCTGAGCCGCCAATCGATAATAGAGCGGGCTTCACCCGACAATTGACTTGAGGATAGATGGACGGTCTGGGTCAACAGAAGAGAATTTCCGCCTCACCAGGATATCGTATTAACATTTTTTATGCAGGTATCGGAACGAACAGTCGATGCCCTCCACATCGCGGCGGACATTCCTCGGAATGGTCGCCACCGGAACAGTCGCCAGCGTCGCTGGCTGTTCGTCGACGTGTCCCGACGACGGCACACCAGACCCATCTCATACAGTCGAGCCGGGTTTCGACAACCCCGGCTTCAAAACGGTACCCGACGGCTCGTGGCCCTCGCCGCGGTTCGACGCAGCGAACACGGGCTATGCGCCAGTGCAGATGAAGACGACAACACCATCGGTCAGATGGCACGCAGATATTTCAACAATGTCTGGTGACAGTAAAATCACCGGTGCAAGCGCGGTGGTCGTCGCCGACGGAACTGTCGTGCTAACGACGGCGACCGGTGTCGTTGCCCTATCGCTCCGTGACGGCACAGAACAATGGCGGCGTGATCTCACACCGGTGACAGTCCCGTCAGTGGTCGACATCGTAGACGAACCAGCGCCACCAGTGATAGCTAACAGTCGCGTCTTTCTCGCGACGGCAGACGGTATCGCTGCATTCGAGGTTGCGGACGGAACAGTTGCGTGGCGAAACACCGACACGGCCGGGGCAGGCGTTCCAACGGTGACTGACGACGCCCTGTTCGTTCCCACGACTGACGGGGTAGCGAGATTTGCGATCGACGACGGACGCCGGCAGTGGACGGCAGACGCCGACGGGGCGAGGCTGGCCATGGTGGACGACACCGTCGTTGTCGCCGGTGAGGAGATAGTTGCGATAGACGCCGCAACCGGGGCGGTCCAGTGGAGACGCTCGGACCGGCCCGGTGGATATCCTGTCCTGTCCGATGGGACGGTCTATGTGAGCAACACGTACGGCGATCTGCTCGGCCGGTCACTCACAGACGGGACCGAGCAGTGGCGTCTCGACAACAGGCGGTCGCTTGAGTTCCCGGTCGTGACGCCCGAGAGTGTGTATGCAATCGAGCGGCCCGGTGAGGCCGCCAGTGCGACGTTCGCCTTCGACCGCGTCGATAACGGTCCACCGGAGCCACGGTGGTGTTCGGAAATCAATCTCGGTGGCGCCGTGACTGCCGCGGCTGATGACGCTGTGTTTACCTTCCAGCCTGATGATGGCCTCACCGCGTTCACAACGCGTTTTGGCGAGGCAGTATGGCAGTATCCAGCCGAGTATCAGGCTGTCTCACTGGCAGTACTCGATGGCGGAATCGTGGGTGTCTCTCCAGATGGTACTGTTGTGGCTCTTGGAGGTGAGTGACCTGCTATGCGTCACTCATCTCGGATCGCCGCTTCGCTCCTCGGTCTGAGTGCAGTCTGTCTGCTCATCACCGCAGTGCCCCTTGAACTCTGGCCGACACCGCGGCCGGGAGATTCGTATGTATTCAACCCACCGCTGCTTAGTGCAATTTGGGTGCAACAGACACTCAGGCCCGGACTCATCATAGGCGCGAATGCGCTACTGGTGGTCGGTCTCGGTGCCGTCATCAGGCGTGACAGCGCGTCGATGTCACGCTTGCAGCGCGGGTTCGCATTCGGCGCTCTCTGTGGGACTGGGGCCTGTTTGCTTGGAACACTGTTGTTCACTACAGCCGGCACAGACGATATCGGGAGAGAACTCACCGCCTTCCTCATCTGGGCTCTTGCAATCCCGCTCATACTCCTGGGACTCGTCGGTTGGGGCGCTGGCTACCTCCGGGCGGACAGTACTCAACTCGGTGCCGCACTCACCGTCCCACCAGTACTCGCTGTCGCATACATCGGTCTCTCGATGGCAGGCATTGACTTCTCACCCGTTGGCAGGCTGCTGTTGATTATCCCAACGAGTGGCATGGCACTAGTCGTCGGTTATGACCTGTGGACCGACAACACCGTCTCCGAGGATAGATAACGAAGCCCGCCACAGGCCATTCAAACGACTCAGCCGAGTAGACCAGCCCGACCGGGGAGTATCTGTTCTGAACGCTCAGGTTGTCGGTCAAACGCCGCCACGACTGCGGTGGTCTCAGGCAGATGTGGCAGTATATACTCGCCGTCAGCGTGTTCGATAGTAACCGTCTCTGTTCCCAGCAGCGAATCAAGAGGCGTCTTCTCAACGCGGAGGCTGCTTTCCTCCCACGACTCGATCCGCCAGAGTGCCGTGCCAAACAGACGGTCATATGCGACGAGCGCACCAGCGTCAGAGTCAATTCGGTATTCGACCGTCCCGTATCGCAATAGCTGATCGAGACACAGCAGGAGAACCGGGATGCTAACGCTTGCGACAACAATGACGGCAACGATGTCCCACGCACCCCCAATTGCAAACAGGGCCGCAACGAGCAGCCCCAAGCCGCCGATAAGTGCACTTCCCGGGTGATATGGGAGTCGGAGGAGGCCGCCGATGACCCGTCCCCAGCGAACCGGGCAAACGCGCTCCGGTGCATCAGCGAGCATCCCGTCGATAGATCGTGCCTTCGGCGGGGCCGTTTGCCAGCCGTATTCCTGATCGTATGACTTGAAATAGACAGCAAGACGGTCGCTATAGACGCCCAGGAGATCAGAGGTGAATTTGAGGCAGACGACCATGAGTAACAGTGGGAGTCCGACGACAGTCGGATCAAGACTGCCGAGTTCCGCTTCAGGCCCTTCCGTAGCTGCTGTTAGCAGTGTCAGAGTGAGTATGCCGCCGAAAAAGACAGTACATATCCGAGGTAACAGTCCGCGAAACGCCGTCGTCGAGTTATGTTTCCGATATTCTCCGTTGTAGAAGTAATTGCGTACCGTTGTGACGCCCGTCAGAACGAAGATCCCAACAGTTGCAAGCAGCACGCCAGTTACCGTTTCTGTAGTGGGTTCCGGCAGTGGCCCGACGAGTAGGGCTCCAGTAAACAACCAGACGACCGCCAGGATGAGAATGGTAATTGGGAGCACGAGCAGCGTCGTGAGATAGACTCGCAGACCGGTTCTCGGGACGGAGAGGGAGCACTGTCGTGTCGCCAGTGACCCGATAAGTAAGGTGCCAGTCTCAATCTCCGGTGGGCGACCGGCAAACACTGCTCGGACAAGTGCCCAGACCGAGTCGACACCGAGCTCAAACCAGTAGAGAAACAGCAGTGCGGCCGCATTCCAGTCGAGAAACGCAACACCAACAATCGGGAGCGAATTCGAGGCAATAGTACCAAGTAGTTCTGTCCGACGGCTATCCTCTGTACAGAGAACCCGTCTGGTGAAGGGCATTACTCCGTGGTGATAGCTAATGACGTATGAACGAACTGATTACACAGCAACTGTGCCAAACAACAGGCAAGAGTCGGCACACAACTTCGGCTCAGGCGAGGGTAGTTCAGGGAAATAAAGGCAGATAAGTCGCGGTCCGAACTGGCCACTGACACTACCTACGGCCCCCCCAATCCAACGATATATGCGTCGAGAACCCCTAGTGGGTACATGGCTCGTTTTAGTTCGGTTCTCATCTACGACGGCGAATGCCCGTACTGCTCAGTGGCTGCGAAAGCTCTGGAGCAGGTCGACGATATCGGCGCGATCTCATGGTATGATGAGTCAGCTCAGTCGTTTCTGACGGCCCAGTTCGACGAGCCACCGTTTGCGATGGTGCTGGTCGATCGGCCGGCAAAGCAGGTGTACGCGGGGCGGGCAGCCGCCGAAGAACTCGCCGGCCGCGCCGGGCTCCCCGATCTCGTCGGTTCGCTCGTCAGAGAGAACTACGAGAGGATCGCGCATGTCGTTGGTCTGGCGAGTGGGCGCGGCAGAGAACCGGATGATGTCCACGAGCGCTACGTACTAGCAGACGACGCGAAAGACTGCTTCGGTACGCTTGCGAGGAACGCTGTTGATCGGGATATTCGCGCCGACGCATAGCCGTGTGCTCACAGCCCAGCGTTCTGTGAAGGAGTTGTGCCCAGACGACAGCAGGAAGGGGCACCTATCTCTTACTCACGTGCTTCTCTCGCGGCGGTTGTGAGCCGCCAGCGGCGAACGCCTCTGTGTGTGTTGAACCCGACTAATCCCTTCAACGCGAGTTGTTGGAGGTGTGTCGTGACATACGGTTTTGGGGCCGAAAGACGTGCAGAGATGTGTGCTGTCGGGACCGCCGTCGCCTCACAGTCTTCAAGGACCGCCAGAACTTCGTCGTTAGTCAGTGGGTCGATCGCCATACCACCTGTTCGGACTGACAGGTAACAAAGTCTTGTACTCGGGTAGCAAGTGACAGGGAGTAGTGTTGGTCGTTATCTGTTATAGTGGTGGCCTGCGCTCCCCCGGGTCGTTAATCAAGACTCGAATTCCGAGGTTCTGGGAATCCTATCATAGTTTAATCCAGTATCAAGAACATATTTTAGCTATGAGTTCAGATTACCAACCCTTGTTGGGCGCGGAATTGGAAGAATCGGTCATTGGTGAGGTACTAACTGAGAGAGGTGTTGGTGTGCTGTCGATGGCCGCTGAGGGAGTGCCATACGGCGTGCCGATATCTTTCGGGTACGACGGAGAGGACACCCTGTATTTCGTGTTTTTGGGCGCAACCACCGAACTCCGGAAAGAAAGTTACGCGGAACAGACGGATATCGCGAGTTTTACCACCTTCGATATTGGTCAAGATGGTGCATGGCGGAGTGTGATTGTCTCCGGACCGCTCAACCGCATCGAAATCGACGAATGGGACAGCGCACGTGAGTCACTCGCTGATAACGCGTACCAGTCAAACCTTCTCTCTGAGTACGAACTGCAGGAGAATCCTAACGTGTGGGCACTGAAACCCCAAGAACGGTCAGGCCGCGCTGTCGGACAGCAGTGATTGTGTGTCTTTTTTAGTCCTGTGCTGACGGGCCATGCTGTAGTTAACGCTGCCGTGGACATGAACGAGTCGCCATGTGGGCACGAGCGCGGGGGTTTCACAGCAAGCTAACTCCACAAGTTCTGCAAAACGTCATATGATTGTTTTAATCGCTCGGTATATGATGGCTGGTTCCACTGTTCCCAGTTGTACGTGGCTGTGTCCACTGTCGTACCGTTGCGTCCGGGGAGAGCGTCTATGAGATTTGTTGTGCCATCGATGGTCTGTGCCTGTCGTCCATCTGTGGTCGGACGGTACGTCGCGGCGCCAACTGTTACTGTCTCGAAAGACGTTGTTTCAAGACCGTCGGACCAGTCCGATGCGATTCGCTGTTTGGTTGACGGATCAGCAACGTTGAGTAGAACCCAGGGCAGTCGCATCTCGACTGTTCGGTCTGCCGGACTGACGTGGACATCAGTGAGCGAATTGTAATCT
The DNA here is from genome assembly GCF_051122755.1 of Haloarcula sp. NS06. NCBI lineage: Archaea > Methanobacteriati > Methanobacteriota > Halobacteria > Halobacteriales > Haloarculaceae > Haloarcula > Haloarcula sp. NS06. The sequence goes on along the minus strand of NZ_CP184846.1, from coordinate 391,954 downwards.
GGCGATGACGGGTCCCCGTTCGCGTAGGTGAGCTGTCCCGTTTCGACGGCCTCGAACGGAACCACATCGCCGGTCGCTGGGACAGTGTATCCACGATTGATAGGCTCGCGGACGGGAACGAATCCCGCCGTTCCGTCGCGATATTCCTGAACTGGTAAGCCCGCCTGAGAACCGAATTCGCGGGCGAACGCGTCGAACGACGACTGGACCAGCAGACGGGATGTCGCTGGTCCACGCAGGTGAACGACAAAGTCAGCAGCGGCTGTCGCACCCGTATTGAGTGGAAGAGATGTCTCTTGCCCACGTAGTCCAACTGTCAGGATGATGTTCACCCGACTCCAGTCCATCGGGTCAGCTACGTCACCGAGCGTTACTCGCATCTCTAATCCTTCTAAACTGTGTGAGATGCGAAGCTCCTCGAGTTGTTGATCGGCTGGAACATTGGCTGCTGTTTGTGGCTTGATGACAGTGGCGTCGTTCCAGTCTGAGCTGTTGCCGGACAGGGAAACAGAATTCTCCGGCTCAAACGCCAACAATCCGAATCGCTGTTCGGGAGTCTCAATGTTTGACCAGTACGGACGACGGCCGGGGACCGAGCGGGCATCAAGATTCCACGTCCGCTTGAACCACTCGTCTTGCCATGCGAATGCAACGCCGCCTGCGGTGCCTGCTTTGACGATGTCCTCGTACATCGCCGCGACGATCTCGCCCTGGGACTGCTCAGTATGTTGGCCCTGATGACGCCCATGTACGTCACGGTGCGCGATACCCCGTGAACTTGGCACTCCGAACTCAGCAATGAGGAGTGGATGGGTTGTCACACTGACCAGGTCATTGAGGTAGCCGGCATAGCTATTGGGCTCACCACGGTGGTCAATAAAGTCGACGTAGTCCGGTGTTTCATTGAGCAGGTCGGGATAGTACGGGTAGACGTGGTAGGCCGCAAACGTGCCCGGATCGAACGCATCAGTTGTGGTAACAGTATCCGGGTCAATCGTGACTGAATCTTCGTCGACAAATGGCTCATACGGATGCTCCAGCGGATCAGTCGTCACCCAGTTGACGAACCCGACAGGGGCTTGCCAGTCATGGTTGGTTGTTTCGTGAGCGACAGTACCGTCTAACCGCTCCGCAAGCCACCGCTCGAAGGCACTCCCATCACTCTGTACGTACGACCCGCTGTACGTCCCAGCGTCGTTGGCTTGGTTCGTTGCCTCGACCACGGATGGTGGCCACTCGATACCGAATAAATACCCCAGAAGCCACTCGTGAACATCAGCATCGTAGATACCACCAGCATGCCCGGGTCGGTCCGGAAGAGTCGTGTCACCGTGGACAACGTCCACGGTACGCTGTAGCTCCTGATCGACCGTGTCTGAGATGCTGGTTGCATCGCCTGCGGTGACTAGTGGCTCGTGTGGTACCCACGTTCCCTGCAAGAGGTACAACGGATCGGTTGCATCCGCGTTGTACGCTGCAAGGGCGTGATAGAACTCGGGAGGATGAATCGTATACGTTCGGATAACATTGGCGATAGCGCCGATATCCGCTATCCAGCGGTCGTATTCGTCCCGTGTAATGGCTGCCGACCCTGGGAAATAGCCGGGCTTTGCCATACCAATGTTCAGGCCACGAACGGTCAGCGGTTCATACCCGTCGTCAGTGAGTCGCTCAAACCCTTTCCGACGGACCTGAAACATCGGTTGATTACCGTTCTCGCTTAAACACCCCGCAACACCAGCAGCCCCAGTCACACCGACAGACGCGAGAAAGCGGCGACGTTCCATAGATAGCATATGGTTCTGTATCTGATTACTCTATTGCCCTCTAATGGATAGTAATTACTAGCCACTGATATATTATTAGACGGACTTTTGACCCTGCATATATTAGCGACGACAACAAATGGGTGATGAAATACTCGTAGTTGATGACGATGAAACACTTCGGCAGTTGCTCACCCACCGATTGGAGAGTGCGGGATACGCTGTCCGCGTCTGTGAGGACGGACAGGCCGCGGCCGATCTGCTTGATACGGGGTATGAACCAGCACTGGTTATTTGTGATGTGATGATGCCGCGTCTGGACGGGACCCGACTACTACGGATGATCCGGGGTGGTGAGTTGGCAGTGCGTTCAGACTTACCCATTGTCATGCTCACATCTCGTGGACAGGAAGAGCACGTACTAGAGGGGTTTGACTCCGGCGCGGATGATTATGTCACCAAGCCGTTTCGTGCGCAAGAGCTACTAGCTCGGGTTCGAAGATATGCGACGGCGTGAACAGGAGTGCCGGTGATGCAGGGTGCTGTGGCGGTAGGTGAGTATTCCGTACCCATCAGTGTCATCCTCGCTGTTATAGGACTCCTCGTTGGAATCGGACTCATAGTCTCGCTTGCACTCACAATGGGGCTGTCGAGCTACCGGTATCTCAAGGCCACACAGCGGAGTCGTGTGCGCTCGGACGTACAAGACGAGCTACTCAGCAGAGCCTTTGCACCAGAATCAAAGTGGGACGAATGGGTCCCTACTCTTTCGAAGACAGAACGGAGCGTCGCGATGGAACTTCTAGCAGAGTATCTTCGTGAGCTTGACGGGAGCGAAGCCGACTCGCTCAAGCAGTTCGGTGCCGCGTTGGGCATCCCAGATGACGCCCGGTCTGATTTAGAACGTGGTCATACGTTCGTTCGATTACAGGCGTTAACGTGGCTCATCAGACTAGATGATCCAGACCCGTATCATGCGGCATCTTACGAGCCAACGACACAGGCCGAGCGAGCGGCCGTTGCGCGTCTGCTCTTTCAGACCGGACAGTTGGATTCCCCCGCAGAGGGCGTCGAGTTACTGCTAGATGGGGCGACAACGGAGTTCAGTGTCTTTGGTCAAGATACGCTGTATCGGCTTGCACGGGAGGCCCCCGATACGATGTTTGCACTTGCAGCAAACCGGTACGAGGCGTGGTCAGATGCACTGTTGGCGCAAGTGTTACTCGTTCACGGACAACTCGGAACCGGCATTCGCACAGCAGATGTATCTTGGTTAACATCCAATTTGGAGGCTGATGACGAGGGTGTACGAGCAGCCGCAGCAAGTGCGCTTGGCAGTTTCGGCTGGCGACCGGAGCTTCGAGATTCACGGTTTCTGGCCCGGGCCACGGCTGATTCCTCGCCGCGTGTTCGGGGTGCTGTCTACGAGATGCTGGGTTCATGGGGCGATCAAGAGGCAGTGACAATCCTTCTCTATGCGCTTGTTTCCGAAGAGGATCCACGGGCGTTAGTCCGTGGAACGAACGCACTGGTGCGACGACAGGATCAAATCGGTCGTAGTGGACCAGCTATTCTCGGCGCTGCCTGGGAATGGAGCAGTGAACACGTATCATACGATAGTGTCGCCCGGGGCCACACCCGGGCCACCCAGGGATAACTAATGCATTCAACGACTCATCTGGCCGTCACAGTGTTTGGCGCAATTGGGCTGTTCATTCTTGCCTACTATCTCGTAGTAAACGGCTATTATCTCTGTCTCCATATTCTGGCTCTGTTCGAGTTGCGCGACGACGTGCGTGAAGCAAACTGGGATGAGCCGTTCAGGCGGTTTGCCAGCCCGTTTTATCCAGGGATTGCGCTTGTCGTTCCAGCCTACAACGAGGCAGCGACGATTGAAGAGAGTGTCCAATCGATGCTGTCGCTGAACTACCCAGAACTCGAGGTTGTCGTCGTCAACGATGGGTCAACTGATGAGACACTTGAGAGATTGATCGAACGGTTTGAACTCGAGGAAATCGAGGCAGCCGTACCATTCGAAGTGCCTAGCGAAGAGATACACGGGACATACCGGTCAACCCGATACGAGGAGCTATTGGTTGTTGACAAGGCAAACGGGGGCAAGAGTGACGCACTCAATGCCGGTATCTGGCTGACAGAGATGGCGCTGTTCTGTGCGGTCGATTCGGATACGATTATCGACAGAGATGCATTATTGCAGATCGTCAAACCGTTTCTCAAGCGGCCGGGGACGACAGTGGCGACAGGCGGCGTCATCAGAGTAGCAAACGAATGTATTGTCAAGGATGGCCTCGTCAAAGAGGTGAAGCTTCCGAAGACTGGGCTCCCAGGACTACAGGTAATGGAGTATCTCCGTGCGTTCTACTCCGGTCGACTCGGACTCAATCGGCTCAAAGGATTAATTCTCATCTCGGGTGCGTTCGGTCTCTTTCGAACCGACGTTGTCCGCGAGATTGGTGGCTATCGCCATGACACGATTACAGAAGACTTCGACATCATCGTTCGCCTCCACCGGTATCTGACCGACGAAGGACGGGAATACACTGTTGATTTTGTGCCCGAGCCAGTCGCCTGGACGGAAGTTCCAAGCAATAGACGTATGCTCGGCCGCCAGCGCCGTCGCTGGTTCCGTGGAATGGTTGAGACGGTTGTTACGAATCGAGGAATGCTATTCAACCCATCGTACGGCCGCGTCGGAACAGTCATCCTTCCGTTCTTTGTCGCAGCGGAGATGTTTGGCCCACTTATCGAGGGGCTAGGCTACATTATTCTCCCGCTTGCGTGGTACTTTGGGGTGTTGAGCATCGAATTTGTCATTGTTTTCTTTTTGCTTACGACTGGGTTTGGTATCTTCCTGTCATGGTTCGGCGTGTTCAGCGAAGTCTGGAGCTTCAACCGATATGAAGACCCACGGCAGATAGGACGATTACTGTGGTACGGCGTGCTGGAGAACTTCGGTTACCGACAGTGGAAGACTATCGTGGCCTGGCAGGGCCTCATTGAGTATTTCCGCGGAGTAGATAGCTGGGGCGTCATGGAACGGGGCGGGTTCAGCGTTGAAAACCGTGAAGATAGCTGAGAACTGAATGTAACCAAATGGCTATGTCAGCCGATGCTGACGATTACTTTCGAGACCTGTATGAACTCGGCGCAGATCGCTCATTGGCATTAGATGAAAAAATCGAGCAGGCGATAACAATCGGACGTGATCGACTGGGGCTGGCCTACGGAGTGCTCTCATACACAGCTGAAGGCGAGTATAATGTCGTTGGGTCAACTGTTGAGACGGGCGACTACGCAGTCGGGACAGTCCACAATCTTGACGAAACGTGGTGTCGGCACGTTGTCAAGGACCGCGAAATGCTCATTGTATCTGATGCGGACGCCTCGGAATATGCTGATGACATCGCCGCAGAGGCTACCGGGTTGCAGTGTTATATCGGTGCACCAATACTGGTCGACGGTGAAACATATGGAACGCTTTGTTACTCTGACGACAGCCCTCGAAAGGGCGAGTTTGAAGACCAGGAACAACAGTTCGTCGAGCTATTAACGCAGTGGATTAGCTACGAAATAGAGCGGCACAAACACTACCAGACCGTCGAAGCGCAAAATGAGCGACTCAACGAGTTCGCTGGGGTGCTTGCACACGATATTCGGAACCCACTGACGGCTGCAATCGGATACACAGAATATGCCTTGGAATCCGCGCCGGACGCAGTTGCGACGCACTTACAGACAGTGCTTGACTCCCTAGACCGGATTGAGACACTCATCACAAATACACTCTCGCTGGCCCGCAACGGCGCGGATGTTGGAGAGCGAGAACCGGTCGATATCGCAACGATTGCACGTGACGCATGGGATATCGTTTCGCCGCCGAGCGCCACATTGACCATCTCTGATAGTCGCACGATTATGGCTGACAGGTCGCGTCTCCAGCAATTATTCGAGAACCTGTTCCGTAATGTCAAAGAGCACTGTGGCGAGGATGTGACAGTCACGGTCCGGGGCACAGAGACCGGATTTGAAGTCAGTAATGACGGGCCTGAACTACCGGAGCCGATAGCAAAGTCGGTGTTTGGTGGCTCGTTCGGCCAAAATCGAGTCGGCCTCGGCCTCCTAATCGTAGAGCGAGTCGTTTCTGGGCATGGCTGGGAGGGCGACGTAGAAACGACACCCGAAGAAACCAAATTCATATTCTCGGACATTGGGACGGCCACGAAAGCTGGCAAGACAGTCTGAGCCCACATGATTCGTCCATCGGTACGGGTACAAAATGTAGCGTCGCCAGACTAGACATATTTTGGTTAATTTCTCATATACAAGACGGTATTGCGGCACATTCATCCAAGACTGTGGCTATTTTTCCACTTAATTACACCACCAATGGGATGTTCTCCCCAAATATTAAAATACTTGACTACAATACTACGCTACATGAAAAAGCGGTTGCGAAAAGCACTGGATACAATACCTGTCCCACGGGAGAAGCCCAGCGCAGGCCTTGACGCGTGCACAGAATGTGGCGGGCCCTCGCTACCCGGCGCTGGCCGCTGCACTGACTGTGTAGAAAGCTAACATCGGGTTACTGGCCCGACAGGACGAAAATCAGTACAAAGGGCAATCTAACGGTGGACCCGTACCCGCTGATGGGTAATCGTATGCAGGGTTCGGCAGGTATTTGGGTCAAGACAGATAACTGACAGCAATGTCTTCTCGCAGGTCAGTATGTCTTGAGGAACTGGCATGGCCAGAAATTGAGTCTGCACTCGAAAACGGAACACGGACAGTGATCGTAGCTGTCGGTTCGATCGAACAACACGGCCCACACCTGCCGCTGAATATGGATACGCTAGATGGGGATGAACTCTCGCGCCGAATGGCGGTCGAGATGGGCGATGCTCTTGCCGCTCCCACAATCCGCCCCGGATGCTCGGGACATCACATGGAGTTCCCTGGAACAATAACCGTTCCACCCGAGACATTGATGGATGTCATCCGATCGTACTGCAGGTCACTCGATACCCACGGCTTCGAACACATCGTGCTTGTCCCGACCCACGGTGGGAACTTCGGGCCGGTCAAAACCGTGGCACCAGACATCGCACGTGACCTCGAAGCCGCAGTAATTCCGCTCGCTGACCTCGATGACCACATGCAGTTGCTGAATGAGGGACTCAGCAAGGCCGGTATCGAGTACGAGCAGGATGTTATTCACGCCGGGGCCGCCGAAACAGCGATTGTACTAGCTATCGATGAGGGACTCATCAGGACGGAGGCTATCGAACCCGGGCCCGAAGGTGATATTTCGCCGGCACGGTTGCTAAGCGAAGGGTTCAAATCAATCACAGAAAACGGTGTCCTCGGTGACCCGACAGCGGCAACCACCGAGGCCGGGAAAGTGATCATTCAAAACGTCGTCGAAGCGTACGTCGAGCAGGTCAAGGCCGAACGTAGTGCGACCTAACCGAATGCGTAGGCGTGCGGTCAGCCGTGTTGGACGGTAACTGCGGTGAGACGGGATGCCGACGGCACAGCAACTCTCAGTTGCTTTGTTGTGTTGGCAGATGCTGACCCAGTCCGATAGTGTCGACCCTATCAGTGCAGCAGCGTTTCAGGGGCTGTAACTCCGTGTTGTAGTTACCAAAGCAACAGGGGCGTTCAATCGACCAAGTCCCACAAGCTAACACGGCCTCCTCGTGTAACGTGTCTGACGGCTAGGCCCGCGGTAGTGAACCAGAGCGCGACTTCGAGGAAGAACGACGGACTCCAGAGGTAGTACACGAAGAACGGCCTTGGTGAGAGCGACAGTGGGTCCGCCGGAATGACAACAGGCCAAAACAGAAAGACTGCGTCGCCGGCGCGGCCGTTGAGAACGACGTGGACAGTGTCGAGGAGGAGATGTAATACCCAGCCAGCTGCCACCGACAAGCCGGTCCGGCCTGAGAGAGCCAGCGGGAGCACCACGATGACGAGTAGCGCAGAGTGACCGATTGAATGATAGAGAGAGGTGACACCGACCGTTGCTAGCGGCTTGTCCACTACGTCCGGCACTGCGGTCCCGACCACAAGCCACAGCGGCGACAACCGCGACACCCGTCCCAGAAGCGCGGCCACGAGCAAGTGTGTCGGGAAGAGCATACAGAAGGGTAGGGACAGAGACGTATCAACGCTGCCGGTCGAACCACTCGCGGGGAAGGCGACCGCTGGCGACGAGGAAGTCTCGGAGGAACACCGCTAGCGACGGGGCGATGACGACCGGTGTGAGCTTGAAGACCAGTTCTGTCGGCGCCGTAGGGACGAGTGCGGCAGTAATGAACACCATCTGGACGCCGGCGAGATACTTCCCGAGGTCACTGTCAGGCCGCTCAAAGACGGGCCGGTTTTGGTATCGCCGCCAGCGAATACCGCCGACGTAGACGTAACGAGCAGCCGACAGTGAGAGGTACAAGGCGGGAAGCTGACCCCAAAGGACTGCGACAAGCGGTGCGACCACGAACCCGAAAGTGTCGAAAGCTATGTCCAACCGCGTGCCCAATCGGGTTTGCTTACCGACGGTTCGGGCAACGGTGCCATCAAGCTTATCCAGCACGACGCCAGCACCGTAGCAGGCCGCCGGAACCCAGACGAGATCGGTCGTCGCCGGCACCACGAGAAAGCCAGCGACGACAGCATAAAGCCCACCGCGAAGTAGCGTCACCGTGTTCGCGATCCCGAAGGTGTAGCGCCAAGGGTTACCGGCGGCCGGCGTGACACTGAGCTTTCGGCCGACGTACCAGAGCTGTCCGGCCCAGCAACAGCCTGCGACGACCGCCGGGTGGAACATCCAATGGGTCATCGCGTCTGCGGGAAACAGCACGCCGACAATGGCAGCGATAATGAACCCGCCGACAACCGAAAGTTCGACAGGGACCCCGCCGTCACCGTGTTTCTCGGCCATCGACACCTCCCGGCCGCCATTCATCCGCCGCTACAGTAGCACAGCTCATCGCAGCAGCGCAACGAGGACCGTCAGCAGGACAAGCTGTGCGACCTTGTCGACTGCCCCCAGTGTTCCAACATCAGCCGGGAACGATTTTGGCCCGGTGGCGAAGTTGACGTAGTACCACAACAGTATCTGGACGAGCGTGAACGGGACACCGACGGCGTAGACGAGTCGGCGTCGAATACCCAGGATAACCAGCACAATAGCGCCGAGAAACCCCAGCCCCGCGAGGATAAAGCTGATACCTATACCAGATGGGGCTAGCCTGACACCGAGCAGGAGGTGTATCGCGGCCGTGACCAGTGCCGCGACGACACCGATCCAGTGTCGGCTGTCTAGCGAAGCTACATCAAGTGAAGGTCCCTGTGTCTCCGTCGCGGCCATGGGTTTGATTCGACTTTCAGTCATATAACAACACTGCCAAATGTGTCGCTCACCGCTCGAAATCCGGCCGTTGAAGCCCGGTGATTCTGGTACAGGCCTCGGCGTCGAGTCGCTGTCCAGCGGCGTCTATGTTCTCGATGATATGAGATGGTGTCGTACTGGACGGAATTGGAACGACGCCCTGTGTGACGTTCCACGCCAGCACCGCTCCGGCTGGTGATAAGCCAAACGCCTCCGCGATATCCACCAGAACTTGTTCGTCAAGCAATCCGGGAGCCGACAGCGGCGAGTGTGCGACGACCCTAATGCCTCGCTCGTGACAGTACTCGACGAGGTCAGTCCGTGGCTGGTACGGATGGCACTCAACCTGGACGAGTGCCGGCCTGACAGTCCCGCTCTCGATGACCGTCTCCAGTTGGGGCTGCGAGACGTTACAGAGCCCGAGCGTGCGCGCCCAGCCCCGCTCGTGGAGGGTTTCCAGATTCGCCCAAGCTCGCTGGAGCGAGACCGAGTCGGTCTCGATGTCACCCGCGTCGTCCTCGGGGAAGGTCAATGCCTCCTGGCGCTCGATTGGTTTCTCGGCCAGTCGATCTAAGCGCCCGCTGTGAGCCCACGCCTCTGGCCAGTGTAATGCGTAGCAGTCGAACGCGTCGATGCCTAACTCGTCGAGACTGCCCCGACAGGCCGTAAGCATGTGCTCCTGACGATGGTTCGTGCGCCAGACTTTCCCGAGCAGGAACACCTGATGCCGGTCGGGCGCGCCCGGAGCGGCAAGGATACGGCCGATACGGTGTTCATTACCGTACAGTTCGGCGCTGTCGAGCAGTCGGTAGCCGGCATCGAGGGCCGCCGCAATGGAGTCCGCGCGGTCGACGTACGTTCCGTTGCGGTAGCGGGAACAGCCAAACCCGACGGCCGGGAGCCGAATCGCTGGCTCCTGGCTACTGTTCTGGTCTCTGTTCGGGGTGACTGTCGGTGCTGGCTGAGGGGCGGCCGCCACGCCGTAGTCGGACACGGACTCCGGCCCACTCGTCTCCGCAGTCGTCTCAATCGCATTACAGACCGCGACAACGTGGGCGCCACGGCGGCCCGTCTTCCGCGACGGAGAACCACGATTGACACTGGCCGCAAGCGACTCCACCGGGTCGAGATAGCGATACGGTTGTGTGGGGTGCTGGGCAGGCGCGTCGATGTATTCGCGGCCGACGCGACCATACTGAACGGCTGAGGGGCTGTCGGCCATTGCGCCGGTCCCGCGGAGATACAGCGATCCGTCGTCGCCGTGGAGTTCGAGCCCGTAGAACTCGCGACTCCGGTGTGGCGCGTAGAAACTCGCGGTTAGCCGCACGGTCAGACCGCCGCCAAACGCGAGCGTCGCCTCAATGTGGCTCGGGACGGACGGCCGTTTTGCCTCCCGCTCGGGCCAGCTATCGAGTGCAGTTGCGGACCGGACAGATTCGACGGGGCCGAACCACGAGATCAGCAGCGCGAGCGGATAGACACCGCCGTCGTAGAGCGGCCCGATAGAGAGAAACGGATCGGGCCGGTCGTGCCAATCTGTCACGCGGCCGACGTGAGCGTGGGCGTATCCTAGCTGGACGGGACCCATACGACCGTCGGCGAGCAGTCGTCCAGCACGACGCTGTGACGGCCCCTGGGGCGTGCCCGGGGCACAACCAAGCGCCAGATTCCGGTCCCGGGCCAGCGCAAGCAAATCGGCGGCGGCCGCCTCTCCCAGTGCCAACGGTTTCTGCGAGTATACGTGTCGCCCTGCTTCGAGTCCCGTTCGGGTCACCGATGCGTGGGCGGCGTGGTTCGTCAGGTTCACCACCAGCGGGGCGTCGACGGCGGTGAGCGCGGTGTCGAGGTCGGTGAACGCCGGACAGTCGTGTTCCGCGGCGAGTGCCTTCGCCCGGTCCGCCTCGAGGTCGCAGACGCCCGCCAGCGAGAGCGGGCCGTCTGCCAGCTCTGCCGCGTACTCCGCCGCGATACTGCCCGCACCGACGAACAGACAGTGCACACTCCGATAGAGGCGTCCTCACATATATATCATATCGACAGTGGGGTTTTAGTCGCCGCCGCCGAATGCCAGACGTGACAGAACCGGGGATGAGCCGGCTGGGGACGGCGTACTTGCGCGCGTTGCAGGCACTGGGCCGGCGGATTCCGTACGGAACGAACGTCTACGAGCGCGAGTGGGACGTACTCGTCGTCCTCGACGCCTGTCGAGCAGACCTGCTACGGACGGTTGCCCCCGATATCGAGTTGTTCGATGCCGTGTCGACGGTCCGCTCGGTTGGGAGTTCATCCTCAGAGTGGCTCGAAAACACGTTTCTCGGTCATCCGGAGACAGCCCACACCGTCATGGTCACCGGTAACACGTGGACGGACCGGTATCTCGATGCCGACGCCTTCGCCGCGCTGGACGAGGTCTGGAAGTACGCGCTGGGACGATGATTTGAACACCGTCCCGGCCGAGGCTATTACAGACCGGGCCATCGCGCAAACCCGGTGTCTGGACCCCAAATGGTTGGTCGTTCACTACATGCAGCCACATCACCCGTTTATCCCCGACCCGCTTGACAGCGACGGCGGGCTGGCCCGCACTGGAAGCCACAGTAACACGGCGAATCCGTGGGTTGCGCTCCGCCGCGGCGAAGTCTCGCCGGAGCGCGTCTGGAACGCCTACGAAGCAAACCTGCGGTACGTCCTTCGGGAAGTCGAAGCACTCGTCAAAAACGTCGACGGCCGAATCGCCGTCACCGCAGACCACGGTAATCTCTTCGGGGAGTGGGGGCTGTACGGCCATCCGATGCACACGCCAGTCCCGGCGCTACTGGCCGTGCCGTGGGCTGAGACGAGCGGCGTCAATCACGGCCAGCGCGAGCCCGAACTGACGCCACCCGAGCCACTCCCGGTTTCGCGTGTCTACGGTGCTGCGAGTGACAGGGACCGACTCGACTCACTTGGATACTTATAATTCTTGCTGAGATACCTTTTAGTCCGAGAAAGCCTGGGTTGAAGACGTGCATCCCCGGAGCCGTCGCCGCGTTCGAGCTGGGTCGCACCGAACCATCGGCACCGGTTCACACTCACGCCGCCAGGAGCCAGTATAATGCCCGCCAAAGCGCTGTACTTTACTGGCTCGGAATCAGTCAGGGTCGACGAAGAGACGGTGCCCGACCCTGGTCCCACAGAGGTCCGTGTCCGGACAGAATTGTCGGGCATCAGTCCCGGAACAGAGCTGCTGGTGTACCGCGGTGAGGTCGATTCGGAGCTTACGACTGACGAAACAATCGACGCCCTCGACGGCACATTCTCGTATCCCCTGCAGTACGGCTACGCTGCGGTCGGCTGTGTCACCGCCGTCGGGGAGACGGTTGACGACGACTGGCTTGACCGGCGCGTGTTCGCGTTCAACCCACACCAAAGCCACTTTCTCGCCGAACCGTCGTCGCTCATCCCCACGACGTTACCACCGGAACAAGCAGTGTTCATCCCGAATGTCGAAGCGGCGGTCAACTTCGTGATGGATGCCCGACCGCGTATCGGCGCTCGGGTGGTCGTCTTCGGCCAAGGGCCGGTCGGACTATTGACGACCGGGCTCCTAGCCGAGTTTCCGCTGTCGTCGCTCGTAACAGTCGACCCCTGTGCTGGCCGCCGTCGACTCTCGGAAGCGCTCGGTGCAGACCGGTCGGTCTCCCCAAGGAATCTCGGTGACGCCGATGCTGACATCACCTTCGAGCTCTCGGGGAACCCCACCGCACTCGACAGGGCGGTCGACGCCACTGGCTATGCAGGCCAAGTCATCGTCGGGTCGTGGTACGGCTCGAAGGACGTCTCACTCGACCTCGGGCACCACTTCCATCGGAGCCACATCCGCTTTCGCAGCAGTCAGGTGAGCCGAATCGACCCGGACCACGCGGACCGCTGGGACAAGGACCGCCGACTGGACGTTGTTCGGTCGTGGTTGAGTGACACCGACCTCTCAGCGCTGCTGACACACGAAATCGACATCGAACGTGCGGCCGACGCGTATCAACTCCTAGAGAACCGGCCAGATGACGCAGTCCAGGTCGTGTTGACGTACAGCTGACACCCGAAATTTAGGTTTGCCCCGACCGTTTGTGCAGGCATGTACGCGACGACAGTGCGGACCGAGTTCGTGGCACAGCACTACCTCACTGTCCCAAACCCGGGCCTCGAAGGTGACCCACACTCACACCACTACAGAGTTGAGCTGTGTTTCCGGGGCCCCGAACTCAACGAGTTCGATTACATCGTTGACATCGACGATGCCGACACAGCCCTGTCGTCACTCGCCGGCCGGTACCGGGACACGATGCTCAACGAACTCCCGGAGTTCAAGGGGTACAACCCCAGCGTCGAACGGTTCGCCCGGGTCATCTTCGAACGTGTCATGGAGCATGTCACCGACGAGACAGTCACCGAACTGTCAGTCACCATTTGGGAGGACGACGAGGCTGCTGCAAGTTACGACGCTGCCGTATGAGGGTCGGACTGACGCTGTACGGGAGCCTCGACGAGCAGTCGGGCGGGTTTCGGTACGATAGAAAACTCGTCGAGGGACTTCGTGACGCCGGAGACACCGTCGAGTGTATCCAGCTCCCCTGGCGTGACTACCACAGAGGACTCCTCGACAACGGGTCGCGCAAGCTCCGCCGGCAACTGGACGTCGACGTCGACGTCATGTTGCAAGACGAACTCGCCCATCCGTCGCTCGTCCGCACGAACCGTGCCCTCTCGTACCCGATCGTCAGCATCGTCCATCACCTGCGGGCGAGCGAGTCGCGCCGACTCGCGCCGCTGTACCGAGCAGTCGAGCGACGCTATCTCGGGACTGTTCGGGGCGTCGTCTGTAACAGTACTACGACCCGAGGCGTCGTGACCGACTTGGGCGTCAACCCCAACAACACCGTCGTTGCGCCGCCGGCCGGGGACCGGTTCGCCCCCGAAATCGACCGGTCGACAGTCGAGCAACGGGCCACCACCGAGCCGCTACGAGTCGTTTTCGTCGGGAACGTCACGCCTCGAAAGGGACTGGATACGCTCGTCGACGGTGTAGCCAAGGCGGATGCCGACATCGAACTGACCATCGTTGGTCGCCCTGCCGACGCGGCCCATGTTACTGCGGTCCGGAACCGCGTCCGCGAACACGGTCTGGATGACCGCGTACAGTTCACGGGGCGACTCCCGGATGCCGAACTGGCGAGCACGCTCCAGTCGAGCCACGTTCTCGCAGTGCCGTCTCGATATGAGGGATTTGGCATCGTCTATCTGGAGGGGATGAGCTTCGGCCTCCCGGCACTCGCCACCCGGGCGGGCGGAGCAGCCGACATCATAACTGACGGCGAAACGGGGAAACTCATCGACCCCGACGATTCGGCAGCCGTCGCCCGCGGACTGGAGCGGTTCGCTACCGACCGGGACCGACTGGCCGAAATGGGGTGGGCCGCAAGACAGAGCTATGAGGCGCATCCAGACTGGGAGGCGACGGTAGCGCGTGTCCGCGGCCTGCTGTCCGACATCGTACAGCCCGCGGAGGTGCCGGCGTGACGGGGTCCTTCCAGCGGTATCTGCGGGCCAAGCAGACTATCGACGACCGCGCGCTGGACCGCCGGCTGATCGAAACCCTCCGCGAGCAGTTGGCGGCCCGGGCAGCCGACACTGACGGACCACTACGTGTCCTCGAAATCGGGGCTGGCATCGGCACGATGCTCGCTCGCTTCGTCGAGTGGGACGTGCTTCCTGCGGGCGATATCCGCTACACAGCGGTCGATATTCAGTCAGAGAACCTGGCCCACCTGCCCGACTATCTCCGTGACTGGACCGCCGACCGGCAGATATCAGTGGGAGACAGTCCACCCGTCCTGGAAGGCGAAAACCGACGGATTCGGATTGAGACGGTCCAGGCCGAAGCGGTTGCATACGCCGAAGCCGCCGACGGGGAGTACGACCTCCTCATCGGGGCCGCCCTGCTCGACATTCTCGACCGTGAAGAGCTGGCGACGCTACTCGAACCGCTTGCACCCGGTGGTCTGTACTACTTCCCGATCACGTTCGACGGCGCGACGCGTTTCCAGCCCAGCCATCCGGCCGACCGAGCGATCGAGGGTCACTATCACGACCACATGGACGCAAAACAGGGCGGAGACAGCCGCGCCGGCGGCACCGTGCTTGCCCGACTCCAGCGCCTCGACGGCACGACGCTCTCGGCGGTGGCCGGATCAGACTGGATCGTCCGGCCTATAGACGGAAGTTACCCGGCAGACGAAGCCTACTTTCTCCGCTACATTCTCGATACAATCGGAGATGCAGTCGATGAGGTGACAGGTAACGACTTCGAGGACCTTGAGACCTGGCTGGCACGCCGGCGAGAACAGGTCGCTGCAGCCGAATTACTGTATTACACACATCAGCTGGATTTCTTTGGGTGTATCGACTCGTAAACCGGTGCTACTGACTGATTTCCAAACACAAACATAGGTCAGTTCCTGAATACCTATGTGACAAATACGCAGGTAACTCTGGTTCAGATTGACAACTATGGCCCGTGGACAACAACGCCCGAACCACGCCGCGAGGTTGACCTCCAGACGTTACAGTCGCGTCTGTTCGCTGATGTCTCGCAGTTGGTTGGCAACATGGACGGGTACGCCTTCTTCGGCAGGTTCGACAACATGGTCGCCGTCACAAACGGCCTCGATGCGTCCGATCATATCCGCATCCAGGAGTCGTTAGGCAACCGCTATCCGGTGACGGTAAGCATGAGTCTCGAAGCCCGTTCCTCGCCCGTCCAAGCCCTAGGTACCGCCTCCCGTCGCCTCCAGGATACCGGAAGCGCTCAGGACAGTACCCGCCGGGAAGTCCTCCAGGGGGACCCCGCTACCAGTCGGAGTGACGATGATGTTCAGATTGCGCATTTCGATGTCAACGACGCCACAGGCAAGTACACTGACCGCCTCAACGAGTTCGATACTTTCATTCGCATCGAGCAGGGCTACGCGGAACTGATGCGATATCTCCGGGAAGCGCATGAGTCACTGGCATTCTTTGTTGGCGGCGACAACGTCATTGCCGTCTGTTCGGAGATGGGCGCATCGGCATATCGGGATACGATCACCCACGTTCGAGATACCGTAGATGTAGACCTGAAGGTCGGCGTCGGTCGGGCACGCACCGCCCAAACCGCGGGCATGACTGCAAAACACGAACTCGAACACTGTCGAGACACCGGTTCGGCCGTTGAACTCGGCTGGCAGTAGCGAATACGGGCACGTACCCGAACATAGACCGAATTCGGCTGAGTGCCATTGGGTGTGGAGAAGGAATGTCATATAAGTGGTACTCGGATGTGGTATACTCCTTTGCTACCTCAGGGGCGCATATTTGTATCTAAGCTTCCGCATACAGCCAGCATATCGATGTGAAAGGGTACACTCATCGACAGGTGCCCATACCGAGAGTTGTTTTTGTAGAAATGTTATTGAAGCAGATATCAATATGTAGCTGCCAACGAACGCCGCCAGTTCAACGAGTTACACACAGGAATGCAGACGGCTTGCGTGTGTCGTCACTCGTCGGTTTCGCGGCGGATCATGGCTGTCGCCTCGTATGAAATAACCAGTTCGTCGTCCTGATTCAGACCTTCGTAGCGGGCGGTGAGGTACCCCCGGCTCGGATCACTGTCAGAGGGACGTTTGTCGATGATTTCGGTTCGTAATCGTAGCGTATCACCGGGCTGGAGTGGCTGGTGCCAGCGGAGATTGTCGACGCCGACGCCAGCCTGTGTTGCCATGTCCTCGCTGGTCTCGACGTTGAGACGCATACAGATCGCGGCGGTCTGCCACCCGGAGGCGACTAGCCCGCCAAAGACTGAGTCCTTCGCTGCCTCCTCGTCGGTGTGGAACGGTTGTGGGTCGTATTTCTTGGCAAATTCGACGATCTCGGATTTCGACACAGTGTAGCCATCCGACTGTCGCACGTCGCCGACTGCGACATCCTCGTAAAATTGCATATAATTATGAAGATGATGGACAGATAAAAATCCGACGTGGTACAGCCGCTGGTAAAATCCGAGTTGCCGCGGTGAGATTGACGACACGGGATAGATGTATATCGTATATCCATCTTAAAATATATATTGTAGTTGTTACATAGATGCGATGTCGGTATGCCCTCCAGCAGTCTTGCACTCCTCTCGGCGACCAGTGAAGAGTGGCGTTTAGCACGCGAAGACCTCCACATCAGAAATGGCACTGACACCAAGCATGATATCCAGGTAAAAATATACGATGACGGGGAATGGTGTCATACAGCACACTATCACCTTCTGGCAGGCCAGTCGGGGTGCTCGGTCAGCTTGTTACAGGACGGCTGTTACAAGGTTAAGGCCGTTCTCGACGGACAGCACGAGTCAGTCACTGCCGTTACAGTCTCTGATGAGCCTGAACAGACCATCTTCATCCACATTCAGAACGACAGGCTCACCATTGAACAAGGAGTGACTCCCTCGAGTCACTGAACCGACTTGTCGCTTCGTCCTACTCGAAGTACTTCCGCGCTGAAGCGCGAGGAGTCCCACGGTGGGACAGGGGGTCCAGAAACGACCTGTTCTCGCGGGCATACTCCGCCCGTATACTTGTCGAACAGGCGTGGTACGAATCCCCAATTGTCAGCTTTATTCCCGCCGTGAAAGGCGGTTTCGCCTCGAGTTATCGTAACTAAGATTGAGTTAGCTCATCTTTAACACCCATCCGAACAAAATAACAAATTGAATGAGCCCTGCATCTACATCGAACAGGTCCCCTGAATCTGCCGATCCTGTGTCGGGCTATCGCGACAGGCTCAGGTCGATTTATCGCGATTATATCGGCGAACCGGATAAAGAGCGAGACATCTATATCGGGTTTGGCCTCTTTTTCGCAGGAGTCACCCTGGCCGTTGTCGGATTCGGCCTCTTTTTGTACAGTAACGCTCTGGAATCCGGGAGTACGCTGTACTGGCAGATCCGAGAGGTCGCACTCGTCGTCGGATTCATCGGACTGCCCTCCGTGCTATTGAGCGTCGTCGTGCTCCTCCCAGTGGGTTTGAAGACCCGAGTTATCAGTGCCGCTGGCACAGTGTTCTGTCTCGCTGCAACTGTGATTCTGGTTGACGTTTTTCCGTACGGGTGGACGACCAGTGAGGGAATCAACGGGAGCGTCTGGACGATCAGCGTCTACGCTACTGGCCTAGTTACACTTGTCGCTTCGACAGGAGCGGCACTGGTCGCACACTACCTCGAGCGCGCGACAACGCCAGCTGAGTCAGCCGAGCCGGTTGACTCGGCCGAGAGTGAGTCAGAGTCAGTCAGCAAAGCAGACGTAGACAGCGACATAGAGCAAGCGATGGAAGGGGCGGAGCTATCCTGGGGCGGCGTCGAACAACAGCCCAAGACCAAGCGGCTGAATCTGGATATGCCGGACACAGACTCCGACCTCGACCAGACGGCCATCGAGAACTCCGAGGCGACCACGACACGGGCCGACAGCAACGATGTTGACGACGCAGTAGATGGACTCAGGCAGTTGCAAGGTGGCCAATCAAAGACGGATCGAAGTACTGGAACCGAAGAGCAGGTCAACGCTCTTACCGAGTTCCGGAATGAGCAGGCCGAAGACGATGATGTGGAAACTGGTGTCGAAGAGCAAAAGGGCCTTATGAGCCGTCTTCAGTCATTGTTCTTCGAATAAACAGCTAATTGGTCCCTACGCCGTCTACTGTGGCAGTTTCGTTGGGTTGGTTTTACCATGTTAGTATCCCCCTACACTTTCTTCGCTCCAAAGTTGGTACGTAAGTTGTAATTTGTTCTATAGTATAGGCTAGTTTTTTCAACTTGGTGGGAGGAATACAACCGTATGCCCCAAGGTCTCGATGTCGGTACGATGAACCTCCTGTCTGCACGTCAAGATGGGAACGAGACAGTGTTCGTGCAGCAGCGGAACTCCTTTGTTGAAATTGACTACAGCGACATGGCCGAACAAATGCTGTCGAGAAGTGACGTTCTCCACATTCGCAAGGATGATCGGGTCTATATCGTTGGCGATGACGCTCTGAATTTCGCGAACATCTTCAGCGAGGAGACACGCCGACCGATGCAGGCCGGGATTCTCTCAAGCGACGAGCAATCAGCCATTCCGATGATTAAGCTCATTACTGAGCAGGTGGTTGGGCAACCGGAGTACCCGAATGAGCGTCTGTTTTTCTCAGTTCCTGCAGACCCCATCGACGCTGATGTTTCAACGCTGTATCATCAAAAGACGGTTGAGTCTCTCCTTACTGATATGGGATACAGCCCAGAGCCGATCAATGAGGGGATGGCCGTCATCTACTCGGAACTTGCAAATCGTGAGTTCACTGGTCTCGGCATCAGCTTTGGCGCTGGGATGACCAACGTTTGTCTGTCGTACTATGCAGTCCCCGTAATGAAGTTCTCCATCGCACGCGGTGGTGACTGGATCGACGAGCAAGCTGCACAGGCGACCGGCACGCCCGTCGATAAGGTTACTTCTGTCAAGGAAGAAGACTTCGCACTCAACTTTGAGACGGATGTCGGTGGTATCGAGGGGGCGCTGAGCATCTATTACGACAATCTCCTCGACTATGTCATCGAAAACATCATCAGTGAAGTTGATGAGGAGGACGTCGAGGAAGGATTGGATGTCCCGGTCGTTGTGACTGGCGGAACATCGAGTCCTGATGGCTTTGAAGAGTTGTTCGCCGAACGGATCAATGACTCCGAGATACCGTTCTCGATTAGCGATGTCCGCCAGGCCGAGAATCCACTGTATAGCGTTGCGCAGGGAGCACTCGTTGCAGCGCGGTCGGAAGAAGAGCGCGAAGGGCAAACCGAGCAGCCCGAAGAACCAGACGCCTCCGCTGAGTAACGGGTACTCCCGCATCGAAGCACTGCTCGCCGGCATCAACCAGTATCTTCGCTTGGTCCTCGTTCCAGATGACACAACTGACGTTGAATGTTACTCAGTTTCGTCTCCGTTTTCGTCGGCTTCAGTGTCCCCGTTTTGACTGTCCGCATCGTTCTCGTCAAAACTGGCTGTACCCTCCTCGCTTGATTCACTTTCGCTCTCGTCGATAACGCGGTTCAATTCGTCAGCAGCGTCCTGTCGGAACTTGTTAGCATCAGACCCCAGAGAGATGCCGACCGCAACACCAGCCTGTTCAAGCGAGAACTCTGGTCGGTCTGTGGATTCGTCACTCTCTGGAATCGGGACACTGGGTGTCCGGCCAGTATTCTCGGGTTTACCGGGGGTAGGATCAGGATGCTGGTTGAATCGGGCAAAGGCGAATTCCCAGGACTCTGGAGGGGATGCCTCGTTGTGATGAGACGTAGAGAGGTCTGCGAAGCCGCACGATTCACAGACAATCGCCGTCTGGTTACCGGTAGCAAGCGTATACGTGCTGAGGTCGGAGTCGCAGCGGGGACACCGCATATAAGATCATGCGTGTCTCTGCTATACAATGGTTCCGTCAGTTCTCCCCCTCTAGGGAACGAGTTATGAGTTGGGCGACCGATGTTGAAGCCAATGCCGGAGATCGAGATTACGGACACACAACAGGCGGATTTAACGGCGATTCAAGAGGACCTTGAAGACGCATTCATCAAGACATACGGTCATATTCGTACGCAAGATGTGGTTGACTACCTCCTCGATACATACACACCGCCGGAGCAGCTCGAAGGCGAGCAAGGCCTGAACCGTCCCGACTACGAGCGAATCGCCTCAGCTGAGTATCCGGAACTCCAGCGCATCGCATCTGAGGTGTCGGAGGTTCCCGGAAGCGGTATTGAAGCCGACGAGATGCGAGGGAAGCTGCTCTCGGCGCTCGGGACAAGTGAACTTGCGACTCGCCTTGCAGATGTCGAACCCGAGACGAAAGCGGACAAAGGTGATGAAGAAGCGGCTACTGGTCCAAATAACTCGGCGGATGCGCCCGGCGACGGACACGATAAGACACAAAGCGATACGTCGGGACAGGCTGGTCTAGCACCCGATACCGGCGAAACAGGTGATGCAACCGAGCCCAACGAGACGGCCAATAACGCCCCGGGAGACACCCTGTCGGTCGCTAACCGTTTGCTGACTGAACATGACGAAAAGTGGACTCGGTCAGATGAAACCGACGAACCATACGAAGTCACGCTCCCAGACGGTTCAACAGTGAGCGCACGGACGAAAGATGACGTACGAAAACTGCTGTTCCAGAACTATTGAGCGGACACTCATTGTAACACTACTATTCCACGGTGACCATCTCTCTATGGGGTCACGTCTCGTCGAAGGCTTGCGACTCGCCGTCGGATGTGTCCTCGAGGTAGCCGACTCGACACTGTGGACAGACATCGCCGGGAAAGTACGACGATTCACTCACAGGGAGTTCGAACTCACATCTTGGGCACCGATATGTGGGATCTGAGTCAGTTGTTGTACTCTCTAAGTCGTCCGCTGTGTGCAAACTCTCGTCTCGGCTGTTTTCAGTACTTGATTCTTCAGAAGTTTCAGACGACGGGTGCACAGTGTCTGAAGCATCGTCAATGATGACTGCATCATCGCTATTCGGCGGCGTAGAGTCATCATCTGGCTCTTGTGTCGCTGATTCAGACAGGATCACAGCATCGTCGGTCCGCTCCGGTGGTGTCGATGCGGTCACCGCCGTGGATGCATCACTCATTTCTGCATCCGAGGATGGGTCTGCGACCGTGTCCAGAGCCTCCGCCGTCGGTTCGGAAGCATCGGTCGATTCCGTTTCCGCCGCCTGACCCGTGTCTGTTGCCTCGGTCTTGCCCTCTGCATTCTCTCTCCGTCCCACTTGCCGCTCGGTTTCGGCTGTGTATTCGGCATCGTCCGACCGCTCGTCATTTGCTGTCGATTCCGCTATGTTGGATATCAAGCCTCGATTCTCAGAGATATGGCGGATATGTCCACATCGCTGGCAAGACCTGTATTCCCGAACGGTTAGAACAGTGCCGCGCTCGCCTTCATCGTACGACTCCTCTATTTTCGAATCTCCAAATTCATGTCCAAATAGTTCACAGCGCATCCCCATGCATGGCCATTTACTTCGTGTAGGTAAGAAGGTATTCACACTCAATGACACCTATATCTCGGTAGGCTCAGGCGAAGCCGTCTGTGATCGCTAAACGCAGTTGCTGATACTGACGGGGAACTTGCCCGGGTAGATAGCCCCGATAGCGATCTTGCTGCTCCCTGCTCACAGTCCAGTGAGTGGTATGGCTCCGTCGGAAGGCGTCTCAGGCAAAATATAGAGTCGGCGTGGACCGGCGCGGGTCCGAACAGGGGTCGGTGTCTTGAAGTCGGTCTGGGCCTTGGCAGGGAATATGTCGATGACTGAGGAGTGGGACGCCGCCGGTGTTCGTGACCTGCACGACGACCTCGTCTCGCTGCACGGCCCGGTCGAACGCACAAGCGACCACGGCGCCGACGCCAGCTCCGACCCTGGCGAGGGAGTTCGACAGTTGGTGACGACGATTCTCTCACAGAACGTAGCTGACGAGAACACACGCCGCGCTTCCGAGGCACTATTCACGGCATACGGCGACTTCGCGGCTATCGAAGCCGCAGACCACGACGAACTGGCCGACACCATCCGCGTCGCCGGGCTCCCTGACCAGAAGGCTGCCCGCATTCAGCGGGCGCTTGCGGCCATCCGCGAGGAAACCGGTGGAGCCTACTCGCTTGCCTTCCTCGACGCCATGCCTACCGACGAGGCGAAAGGCTGGCTCACCGATATCAAGGGCGTCGGCCCAAAGACCGCCAGCGTCGTCCTGAACTTCCACTTCGGGAAGCCGACAATGGCTGTCGACACCCACGTCGAGCGGGTCTCCAAGCGCTTTGGGCTGGTGACCGAGTCAGCAACCAACAAGCGCGCCCACGACGAGCTAGACGCACTCATTCCCGACGAGCTGACCTACCCGCTGCACGTCCTGCTGATTACCCACGGCCGGGAGTTCTGCTCAGCACGTAATCCCGACTGTGCTAACCCCGTCTGCGAGCGCTACTGCAGTTGCGAAGAGTGTTAGCGCCGGCCGACGGCACAGAATGTCGGAACACATTGTATGGGCTAGTTCTGATTTTCAACGGTAAGCTGGTGACAGAGAAAGTCATCGACTTGTGATCGGTTGGTGATTTTACCACCGTTTCAGGCGAGTGGGTCGAGGTTGTCGTGGCCCGTAGTCGTGCGTGAGACGGACACCGATTAGACGGCTTCTGGAGATGAACGAAATCAGGACGCTAGTGCGAACTCAGCCGGTCGCTCCGGCTTCCACTTCGAACGATGACAGCCAGCGCGACGGTGCCGATGACAGCGATAATCGCTCGGCCGCCGAGTCCCAGCGACATCCCGGCGAGCGACGCGAGCGTGTTTGTCAACAGGAACAGCACGACGACGGGGAGAATCCAGCTGACCGTCATGAGCCACGGCTTGGCTAGCCATTCAAAACGGTCAGTTCCAGCGCGGAACTCGGCCAGCGCTTCTCCGCGCAGCAGCCAGCCGACGATGACAGTGAACGCGAACAGCCCGACAGTCAACATCAGGTCTGCGAGCGTGCCGGAGACGAACTGGAAGACCGAACTCGTGAGCGCCAGCCCGCTCCCAGTTGCCGCAAGCAGGACCGAGACCAGCACCGTGGCCCGACGTCGTGGGACGCCGAAGCTGTCGACGAGCGTTGCCACCGGCGTCTCAAGCAGGCTGATACCGCTGGTCACCGCAGCCATCAGCACGGTTGCGAAGAACGCAGTCGCGACGAGTTCACCGCCCGGGAGCGTCGCAAATGCCGTCGCGAGCGCGACGAACAGCGCACCGGGGCCGCCCTGTCCGGGGTCGACACCCTGAGAAAACAGCAGCGGAATGACGACCAGTCCAGCGAGGACACCGATGAACGTGTTCGAGACTGCGATGACAAGTGTATCCCGCGGGAGCGATGCGTTGTCGTCGAGGTACGAGGCGTACGTCAGCATGACTCCGGCGCCGAGCGAGAGGGTGAACAGTGCCTGTCCCGCCGCTGGCCCGATGACGCTCAGGAAGTTCGCGGCGAGGTATTCGGCGTCGAAACTGAGATAGAACGCGTAGCCGGCGGCCGTCCCCGGTTGGGTGGCCGTCCACACGGCGAGGCCGAGCAGGATAATCACGACACCGGGGAGCATCACCTTCGAGACGCGTTCGATACCGTTGCTGATGCCGAAAAAGACGATGGCGGCAACGATACCGAGGAACAGCAGGTGAAAGGCGACCGCTTCGAGGCCGAAGCTCATTGCCCCGAAGTACTGCTGGGGCTGCGCGAAGTACGTCCCAACCGGCGAGACCAGTGTGTATCGGAGAATCCACCCGCCGACGACAGAGTAGAACGAGAGGATGACCAAGGTCGTCAGGACGTTGAACGCGCCCAGCCACGACCCCCAGCGGGAGCCGGTGAGCGAGCGCAACGCCGCGGTTGGTGTCTGCCGGCCACAGCGTCCGAGGACGAACTCAGCGAGCAGTCCCGGGACGCCGATGCCGACGACGACAAGCAGGTAGACGATGAGGAACGCGCTGCCACCGTTTCCGGCGGTCAGCCACGGGAACCGCCAGATGTTCCCCAGACCCGCCGCACCGCCGACGGCGGCAAGCACGAAACCGAGGTTCGATATCCATGAGTCACGATCGGACATTCGTGTACAGGTCTGTTCAGTGGGTACTCAAGTTCCTGTTGATTCGGTTGCTTGCGTGTAATCAGGAAGGAATTAGGTAGCCGACAGTCCAGCCCGCGTCCGAACTGCCGTCCGTCGTTCCACAGGCGACCGCCCGCAGGTGGGTGCCAGAGACGCGATACAGCTGAGAGTCCGTCTCAGACCGCGAGGTACTCCGCGATCGCGTCCTCGTCGGCAATCGTGGACGGGCCGAGTTCATCGACGACCGTGCCCCGCTCCATCGCGTAACAGCGGTCGGCCATCTCACGGATGACTCCGAGGTTCTGTTCGACGAACAGAATCGTTGTCCCGAGGTCATCGTTGATCGTCTGCATATCCTGGCTGATCTGGTCAACGATCGAGGGCTGGATGCCCTCGGACGGTTCATCGAGCAAGAGCAGATCGGGGTTCGACACCAGTGCGCGGCCGATGGCAAGCATCTGCTGTTGCCCGCCTGAGAGCGTCCCGGCCTCTTGACTGGCTCGTTCTTCAAGCACGGGGAAGTAGTCGTATATCTGGTCGTACAGCGTTTCGTCGCTGTCCGACCGGATGGTCTCGCCCATCTTGATGTTCTGTTCGACGGTTAGCTTGGGGAACACGTCCCGACCCTGCGGGATGTAGCCGATGCCGGCCCGGGCGCGTTCGTCGGCACTCGCGTGGGTCACGTCAGTGCCGTCGTAGCTGATAGTTCCCTCGCTTGGTTCCAGCAGTCCCATCACCGTTTTCAGGAGCGTCGTCTTGCCGACGCCGTTTTTCCCCATCACGCCGACGATTTCCCCCTCCTCGACGGAGAGATCCACGTCCCGCAGTATCGGTGTCGTGTCGTAGGCAGCGGAAACGTTGTCGAGTTCAAGCATCACGACTCACCTCCCAGATATATCCGCTGGACCGCCGGGTCGGATTCGATCTCTTCAATCGGCCCCTCGCGGAACACCTCGCCGTTGTGCAAGACGGTCACTTCTTCGGCGATGCTTGCGACGAAGTCGGTGTCGTGTTCGATGACGATGAAGGCAATCCCTTCCTCCTCGTTGAGCCGCCTGATCCGCTCAGCGATAGCTTCGCGCTCGGCCACGTCAAGTCCGGCAACCGGCTCGTCCAGCAGGAGCAGATCGGGTTCGAGCGCGGCGGCCATCCCGATTTCCAGCTGCTGTTGTTGGCCGTGTGAGAGCTGCGACGCAGCAACGTCCTCATAGCCGGTAAGGCCCGCAGCCTCAATGGCCTCGGCGACCAGCCGCCGTCGCTTCTCCCCGTCAGCGAACTGCTGGACGGGGAGCCTGACGTTCTCTCTGACACTCAGGTCACCGTATACGGACGGAACCTGAAATTTCATACTGATACCACGGGAGACCCGCTCGTGTGGGTCGAGGTCGGTGATGTCGTGGCCGTTGTAGTAGATACTGCCGTCACTCGCCTCGTAGGACCCGGTAATCAGGTTCAGCAGCGTCGACTTGCCTGCACCGTTTGGCCCGATGAGACAGCGGAGCTCTCCCTCGGCGACCGAGAAGTCCACGTCGTCGGTGGCAGTGAATCCGCCGAACTGCTTGACGAGCCCGTCGGTCTGTAGCAGTGTGTCGGTTCTGTCACCTGTTGCCAGTTCCGCGGCAGTCTGTCGAACATTCGGTCCGAGAGAGTCGATGTCGGATTCAGTTTCAGTATCACTCATTAGTCACTCACCTCACTCGGCGCGTCGGGTGCGTCGGCTCCGCTGGCTTCACCCGGGCTGAGTCGAGTTTCGACAATCTGATCGTGGAGCCACGGAACGAAGCCGCTCGGAAGGACCAGAATCGTCACCAGCAACAGAGTGCCAAGCAGGACCAGCGCCAGCTCTCCCGCCATCGAAATGCGGAGGTATTCGATGGCGAGCGTTGCGACGACGGCCCCAAGCAGGCTCTTTCGACCGCCGATACTCACCCAGATGACCGGCAGCGTCGCGAACAGCAGCGAAAACACGGTCGGGTCGATGTAGACGTTCCGTGCGGCGTACAGTACGCCGGACAGACCCGCCAGCGCTCCGCCGAGCGTGAACACGACGAACTTGACGCGGGTCACGTTGTAGCCGAACATCTCGGTGCGGTCCTCGTCCTCTCGGACGGCGACCATCACGCGCCCGTAGTCCGAGTTGACGAGGACCCGCAACCCGAGGTACGTCCCGACCAGCAGGAGGAGGACGAGGTAGTAGAACGGGCTGATCTCGAACGATCCGATTCCGATAACCCGCATCGGGAACGGGTTGTACATGAACTGGTAGGAAGCCCCCTCGACGCCAAGCGTCAACACCGGAATGTCCGGCATTCCGTTGAAGCCGCCAAGCGCCGCCTCGCCGATAGCCCACTCGGACCCGGCGGTCTGGGCCATGAACGTGTGCATGACTATCGTCGAGACGAGCGTGATGATAGTCACGTAGACATCCCGCACCCCGCCGTAGAACATGAAGTAGCCCAGTATCGCCGCGCTGAGGCCACCGCCGACGATACCGGCGACGACAGCGGCCGTGATACCGCCCGGAGTCGCATAGTTGATCGAGACGACACCGAACGTGTAGGCCCCGATGCCGAAGAATACGACCTGCCCGAAGCTCAGCACGCCCGAGTAGCCCCAGACGACTGACAGGGAAAGCCCCAGCAGCGCCAGCACCATGAACAGCGACAGCTGTGAGCCGTCACCGAAGGCCGGGTAGACGACAAGGGCCGCGACGGCGACGGCGAAGCCGACCCAGAACCCACGCGATTCCCCGATAGTGTTTGGCCCCTCGAACCGGCTGCGAAACCGACCCGGGAGCGACCTGTTCTCCTCGCCGTTTGCACTGTTTTTCGACATCTAGTCGCTCTCCTGTCTCCGTTTCCGCAGTTGTTCGATGAACCCGGTGATGCCGTCGGGGAGGAACCGGAGGGCGATGAGCGCAGCGACGAGCAACGCGATACGGCCGATGAACGTCCCGTAGAGGTTCGAGAACGTGGCCAGAATCGCCCCAAGAACGCCCCCCGACAGCGCGGTCCCGAGGACGACGCTCGGCCCCCCGACAACGACGGCGACGAACGCCTCAACTAGGAACTGGTCGCCCAGCGTCGGCTGCATCGTGATGACTGGTGCGAACAGCGCGCCCGTCAGCCCGGCCAACGCCGATCCGAACCCGAATGTTAGCATATACATCCGGTCGGTGTTGACGCCCATGGCCTGTGCCGTTTCCTTGTCCTGTATCGTCGCCCGGGCGCGCATCCCGAAGTCCGTCCGGGTGAACAGGTAGTAGGTAGCCAGGAGCAGCCCGATGCTGACGCCGGCCAGGACGATCCGGTACGTCGAGTACGAGAACGCCCCGTACGAGATTGCGCCGAACGGCGTCGCTATCTGGTCGATTGAGTTGCCAAAGCGAATTCGGGCCCCCTGGGTCAGTATCAGGCTGAGCCCGAACGTGGCGACCATCGAATCGGCCAGTCGGTCGTACAGCGGTTCGATGATATCGCGGCCCAGCGTCTGTTGACTGATGTAATTAGGCCAAGCTCCGGAGATAATCACCCGCTCGGTCAGAATCCCGAAGAGGCCGGTGACCAGACCGCCAACGAGCATCGCCACGACGAGCGGGAGGCCGAGTTGCGTCACGGCCAGCGTCGCGGTGTAGGCACCGATGAGGATGAACTCCCCATGTGCCAGATTAATGACGCCCATAATCCCGAAGATGATGGCCAACCCCGCCGCGGCAAGCACGATGAACGCGAAGCTATCGAGGAACTGAAGCGCGAGGTTGATCCCGTTTACCATCCCTACTCGGCCTCCTCGTAGTAGTCCACCGGGGTGTACTGGGTCTGCTCCGGGTTCTCGGGGAGGTTACAGCCGGCCGTCTCCGAGAGGAACGTTTCGGGAATCTGGCGGTTTTCGACGGCTTCGACGTTGTGCTCGTCGTCGGCGCGCATAATCCACATGTGGTGGTCGACGTGGTGGGTTGCACCGTCAAGGCGGATCGTCTCACCTTCCGGTGCTTCGGGTGCCTCCTCGGTGCCGAGTTCGATGCCCGACTCCAAGGCGTCGACGACTTCCGGCTGTTCGGTGGTCCCGGCCTGCTCGACGGCTTTCTTGTACATGTACGTCGAGAAGTAGTTGGTCTCAGCTTCCTCGTTGAGGTAGGGCGCGTCGGGGTACATCTCGAAGTACCGGTCGACGAAGCCGCCGTCGCCCGTGTTGCTGTCGGTCGGCACCTCCTCCATGTAGTTGACACCCGCGTAGATGTTGGCCATCGCCGGGGCGTCGAGCCGTCGGTGCTCATATCCCTGTGCCATCGCCGTCGAGGTGCCGATTGGCACGTCGAGGCCGGCCGAGGCCTTCTGTTCGTAGAACGACGTGTGGTTCGCCCCGACGAGCATCGACATGACGAAGTCCGGGTCGGCCTCCTGAATTCGGTTGATCGTCGAGCCGAAAGAGGATTCGCTGAGCGGGATGAACTCCTCACCAAGGACGTTTGCGTCGTTTTCGTTTGCCAGCACCTTCACCCAGTCCGCGGAGAGCTGGCCGAAGTTGTAGTCGGCCGCGATGGTGTAGATGTCCGGGCCGAACTCCTCGACCAGATACGGGAGGACGATACCGAGCTGTTGGCGGGCGGTCGGCCCGACCGCGAAGGTGAATTCGTCACAGACGCCGCCCTCGTACTGCGTGGTGTAGAAGTAGAGCTGTTCGTTGCGGTCGATTATCGGACGTATCGCCTCCCGGGTTGCCGAGGAGTAGCCGGCCCACAGCGCGTCAACGTTCTCCTCGTTGATCGCCGTGCGAGTCAGCTCCTGATAGCGCTGATTGTCAGACTGGGGGTCACGCTGGAACGTCTCAATCTGCTTCCCGTCGATACCGCCGTTGGCGTTGATTTCCTCAATGGCGAGCATCGACGCCTTTGCCTTCGGGTCGCCGACGAGAGCGAAGTTCCCAGACTGGTCCTCTGAAACCCCAATTTTGAGCGTATCAGTACTGCTCGCGGTGTCCGTCGAGGTGCCGCCTTCGCCGGCGGAACAGCCGGCGAGGCCGGTGGCGAGTGCGGCCCCGCTCGCGCCGAGGAATTGCCGGCGACTGAGGGGGGACCGGCTCATGCTTCCACCTCCGATACTAGGTTTTTGTTAGGATTGATATTTCCATCATCTTTGGTCATCTCTCGTTCTTTACTCACGATATCCGAACGTTCGTCCATGATGTCGTTCACAGTGTTGCCGTCTGGGAGGTGGCAAATAAGGTTTACCACTCTTATCTTATATTGTCCATCACACAGTCTTGATAGTATAAGGTCATCAAAGGATATGACGAATAGTCAGCCAAAGCAGTAGTACTGCTGGTGAAATTTGAACTATTCCGCTATTTTGTGTCGCTCTCGGTCAATGGGACAAAAGAACAAACTGCCGGCGTTGTTCCGGTGCAGTGACCTGTACAGCCGCTGTCAGTCAAATCTGGCTTCTGCGGCCCGAAATCACCCGTTCTATGCTCGCCCGCGCTGTCAGTGTCGCCGGTCATCGAGACCGCCGGCAGACTGGACGTGAGTCGTGTTGACTCCCGGAAGTAGGACAGTTCGATAGTCGAACCCCTTTATGTAGGTCTGAAACTTTAGCATTTAATCCGGTTCTCGATATAGAGGCGTCACTTGCGCAGAGAGCAATCATTTTAGTATGTGTATTCAAAGAGACGGGCAGATGATAGACAAACAGTCAGAAATACTCGGGGCGGTGGCGCGATGAGTGATAGACTCGTGCCCGGCGAGGTCATCCCGGGCGAAGGGACAGTGACGCTGAACGAAGGCCGGGAGACGACGGAAGTGACTGTCGGGAACACCGGCGACAGACCCTCGCAAGTCGGGTCGCATTTCCATTTCTTCGAGGCCAATGCGGCCCTAGAGTTCGACCGCGAAGCGGCCATGGGGATGCGGCTGAATATTCCTGCCGGCACGGCCGTCCGGTTCGAACCCGGCGACGAGCAGACGGTCGAAACTCGTCGAAATCGGTGGGAAGCGACGCGCCCACGGGATGAACGGACTGGTCAACGGGAGCGTCGACGGCGACACGAGCGACGCAGTCGAGCGGATGCGGGCGGCAGGGTTCGGGGACACGGCCGAGACCGCAACGGACGACGGCGACGCGGAGTCCGACCGATGACACGCGACATCGACCGCGAGAACTACGCCGAACTGTACGGGCCGACGACGGGAGACAAAGTCCGGCTGGGTGATACGGAGCTGTTCGCCAAGGTCGAAGAGGACCTGCGGACCCACGGCGACGAGGCGGTGTTCGGCGGCGGGAAGACGCTCCGAGACGGGCTGGGAATGGCTCCCGGCGTCACACAGGCAGAGGGCGCGCTCGACTGGGTGCTGACGAACGCGACGATTATCGACCCGATACTCGGTATCGTCGCCGCCGACATCGGGATTCGCAACGGGGAAATCGCCGGTATCGGGAAGGCCGGCAACCCCGACACGATGGACGGCGTCGACATGGTCGTCGGCCCATCGACGGACGTGTATCCAGCCGAGGGGAAGATAGCGACCGCCGGCGGCCTCGACATCCACGTCCACTTTAATTCCGCCCAGCTTCACGAACACGCGCTGTCGGGCGGTATCACGACGATGTTCGGCGGCGGGTACGGCGGCGGCGCGACCACCTGTACGACCGGGCCAGAGAACGTCAAGCGCTTCCTGCAGGCAGCCGAGGCGTGGCCGGTCAACGTCGGTTTCTACGGGAAGGGTAACGCCTCCGAGCCCGGCCCGCTCCGCGAGCAGGTCGAAGCCGGGGCCTGTGGACTGAAACTCCACGAGGACTGGGGGTCGACGCCCGAGACAATCGACACCTGCCTCGAGGTCGCCGAAGACGAGGACGTGCAGGTGTGTATGCACACCGATACGCTGAACGAAGCCGGGTTCCTCGAGAACACCTTCGGGGCTGTCGACGGCCGGACCATGCATCTGTTCCACATCGAGGGTGCGGGCGGGGGCCACGCGCCGGACATCATGGAGATGGTCGGCGAACCGAACATGCTGCCGTCGTCGACAAACCCATCGATGCCGTATACCGATAACACGTTTGACGAGCATCTGGACATGGTGATGGTGTGTCACCACCTCAACCCCGATGTGCCGGAAGACGTGGCCTTCGCCGAATCCCGCGTTCGGGCGGAGACCATCGCCGCCGAGGACGTGCTCCATGACATGGGCGCGATTTCGATGATGACCTCGGACTCACAGGCGATGGGTCGGATGGCTGAAGTCATCCCACGGACATGGCAGACGGCCTCGAAGATGAAATCCCAGCGTGGCCCGCTGCCCGAAGACGAAGGGACCGGCGCGGACAACCACCGTATCAAGCGCTACATCGCCAAGTACACCCTCAATCCTGCTATCAGCGCCGGCATCGAAGAGCACGTCGGGACACTCGAACCCGGCAAGCTTGCCGACATCTGCCTGTGGGACCCTGCGTTCTTCGGGGTCAAGCCCGCGATGACGTTCAAGGGTGGCTTCCCGGTCCACTCGGAGATGGGCGAAGCCAACGGGTCACTGATGACCTGCGAACCGATTCTTCAGCGCGAACGCGCCGGTGCGGTCGGCAAGGCCAAACACGCCCTTTCGCTGTCGTTCGTCTCCCCGGCGGCTGCAGAGGCCGGCATCGACGAGAAGTACGGGCTCGACTCCCGTGTCGTCCCGATTGAGGGCGCACGCACGCCCGGCAAGGACGACATGGTGCACAACAGCTACTGTCCGGACGACATCGAGGTCGACCCGGAGACCTTCGAGGTCCGGGTTGACGGCGACCACGTCACCTGCGAACCGTCTTCAGAACTCCCACTCGCGCAGCGATACCTGCTATGAAACTCACAGCCAAAGAACAGGAGCGACTCACGGTCTTTACCGCCGCAGAGGTCGCGCGACGCCGCAAGGAACGCGGTGTCCCGCTGAACCACCCCGAAGCTGTCGCCTACATCAGTGACTGGTGCATCGAGCGGGGCCGGGACGGTCAGTCGGTCGCCGAAATCCGCTCCGGCGCGTCGAAACTGCTCGGCCGCGAGGATGTGATGGACGGCGTCCCGGAGATGATAGATATGATCCAGGTCGAGCCAGTGTTTCCCGACGGGACGAAACTGGTCACGGTTCACGACCCGATTCGCTCCGACAGCGTCGGGTCGGCCGACGACGAACCGACGGAATCGGAGGCGGCGACTGACGGCGGAGACTCAGCGGGGACAGACGAGTGAGTCTCACACACCGCGACGTGGCGACGGTCGGTATCGGCGGTCCGGTCGGTTCCGGGAAAACCTCACTGTTGACCGCGCTTGTTCCCGAACTGCGCGACCAGGGGCTTGATGTGGGTGTCATCGCCAACGACATCCTCACACAGGAGGATGCCGATGTGCTCCGCGAGCGCTTCGCCGGCGTCGTGCCCGAGGACCTCGTCGCCGGCGTCGAAACCGGGGCGTGTCCGCACACGGGCATCCGCGAGGACCCGTCGATGAACCTCCAGCAGATCGATTCGTTCCTCGCCGAGCATCCGGAACTCGATCTGGTGCTGGTCGAAAGCGGGGGCGACAACCTCGCGGCGACGTTCAATCCCGAACTCGCCGATTACTCGCTGTACGTCATCTCGGTTGCAGAGGGGGAAGACATCCCTCGCAAACGCGGCCCGGGGGTCGTCGACTGTGACCTGCTCGTTGTTAACAAGACGGACCTCGCGCCCCACGTCGGCGTCGACCTCGACGTGATGGACCGGGACGCCAACGAGGTCCGGGATGGGCCGGTCGTCTTCACCAACTGCAAGGACGAGACGAATATCGACGAGGTGCTGACACACGTCCGCGACGGGGTGCTGTTCGCCTGATGGCCGCCGACGCGCCCCATCCAGCGTTCGAGGGGTATGCGACCGAAGCCGTGCCACAGGCCGCCGTGGGGTCCCCCGGGAAAGACGGCGTGCTCGAACTGACCTTCGAGCGGACGGCTGAGGGAACGACCCTGGTTCACGACTACGCGACGGTCCCATTCCACATCTCGGGAACGCTGGGCTACGACCCGCTCCCCGAGGCCGATACCGTCTTCATCCAGTCGCCGACCGGCGGCGTCGCCCAGGGTGACCGCCACGACGTGTCCATAACCGTCGGGGACGAGGCCATCGCGCACGTCTCGACCCAGAGTTCGACGAAGGTCCAGGCGATGACGTGTAACTACGCGGCCGCCGACACGACTCTCAGCGTCGGCGCTGGCGGCCACCTTGATTACGTGCCCGAGCCGACGATACTCCACGCCGATTCCCGCTACCTGCAGGAGCTTTCGGTCGATCTGGGCCCAGGTGCGACTGCTGTGGTCAGCGACGTGGTCGTCCCGGGTCGTCTTGCCAGAGGCGAGCGCTTCGAGTTCGAACGATACCTCTCCCGGGTACGCGGGACCGGCCCCGATGGGCTCCTGTTCGAGGACGCGACACATCTGCGGCCAGAGGAAGAGGATCCCACGGCACCCGGCGTTCTCGGCGAGTTCACCGTCTACGGGATGACGTTCGTTCTCGCACCGGACCGTGACGAGGCCGAACTGAGCGACGCACTCCACGCAGTCGTCGCCGACGGTGAGGCGCGAGCCGGTGCGACAGCGTTGCCGAACGGTGCCGGGGTCGCCGTTCGTGCCCTCGGCGACCGTGCCGAGACCGTCCAGTCGACGCTCCACGCAGCCTGGGACCACGCCAGACAGGAGTTACTGGACGCCCCTGCGCCGTCCGGGAGGAAGTACTGATGCTGGTCGCAGACACCTATCTCGGCCACCGTGGCGACGATGCTATCACCGAGGCCGTCGATGCATCGGACTACGCCACTGTCGTGCTCTCAGACACCGAACGCCAGCGCTCGCGGGTCCGGACTGAAACGACAGCCGGCCAAGACCTCGGTATCGTGGTCGCCCGTGACCTCGCAGACGGCGACGTATTGGAAGCTGGGGACGGCACTCTCGTCGTTGTCGAACTCGCCGAAATCGAGGCCCTTGTGGTCGATTTCGCCGACAGCGATATCTCACCGGCCGCGGCGCTGGAGGTCGGCCACGCAGTCGGGAACAAGCACTGGAACCTCGCAGTCCGCGGGCAAGAAGCCCTGTTCCCCGTGACCGACTCGAAGGAACGAATGGAAGACACGGTCGCCGACCTGCTCCCTGAGGACGTGCCGACGCGGTACGAGCACGTGCCGCCGACGACGTTCGACGATGACGGGGTCGATCACACCCACGGTGACGGCACCGACACGCATGATGGCGGTGGCCACAGTCACGGCAGCGCTGGACACACCCACGACCACGGCGTCCGTACTATTGACGGAGGGGACCAGTGAGCGACGCCCCAACCCTTGAGTCGTTCCGCCTCGCGGATTCGTTCCTGCCAGTCGGGACCTACACCGTCTCCTACGGGCTCGAACAGTTCATTCAGGACGACCGAGTCGAAGATGCGGCAGACCTCGAAGCGCTCCTGTCGACGTATCTCCGACGGCAAATCGGCCCCGCCGAACTCGTCGCGCTCCGGGCCGCACACGCCGCCGCGACCGACGGTGATATCGACGCGATCTGCCATGCCGACCAGCGCCTGTCGGCCGTGACGCTGGCCGCAGAGTTCCGCGAGAGCGCCCAGCAGTCCGGCGACCGGCTGCTCTCGCTCCAGACCGAACTACGTGACAAGGCGCTCCTGAACCGCTACGCGGAGCGCGTCGACGCCGACGAAGCACCCGGAAACTACGCCGTCGTACTCGGCGTTACGACGGCGCTGGCGGACGTGGCCGTCCGCGAGGCTTGTTTGCTGTGCTGTCACGGCTTCGTCACCGGACTCCTGGGCGCAGCCCAGCGTCTCCTGTCGCTCGGCCACACGGATGCCCAGCGAATTCTGGACGAACTACAGCCGGTGATGGCGGCCGCAGTCGACGATAGCGCGGGCCAAGGAGTAGATGAGATGACTCCGTTCGCCCCACTGGTTGACGTATTGGCCACCGAGCACGAACGGGCGGAGCGACGGCTGTTCGCCAGTTAACGCCAAGCACGTTTGAGAGCAGAGTAGGGCACTCCTGTTCTCGGACCGACTCTCGGAGAAACGGAGCGTGTCCAGTGGTCAATGCTGACCCGTTATTCAGCACTCACGACGAGCAGAAACGTCTCCGGTCGCACAGCCTCGAACTCAACCGTGAACCCGTGCTGGCGGAGCGCGTCCGTCGCCTCATCAGCCGAAAACCGTTCATCGACGGGCGGGCCGTTGCGACCGCTTCCAGAAGCCGCCCAATCGGCGATGGCGAACGTCCCACCGGACTTGAGCACCCGTGCAACCTCTCTCAGCGCCCCGTCGCTAGCGAACTCGTGGTATGTCATCGTCGAGAACGCCGCGTCGAGACTGCTGGTATCGAACGGGAGGTCGTCGACCGCACTCGTCACGAGGTCGACGTTGTCGGGGACACCTTTCTCCCGGTAGTAGTCGTGCATCATCTCCTGCACATCCACAGCGTACACGTGGTCGACGGCCGGTGCAACGTCGTCGGTGTAGAAGCCGGTCCCACTCCCGAGATCCGCGACCGTCTCGTCACGACTGGCCGACAGCGCCCAGCGGAGTTCTTCCGCAGAAGAGAACGGTACCGTTGCTGTGCATCTTCGAGCTTGTCGGCCCGGCCGGCATCAAAGGTGTGATAGCCCATGTTAGAGGTTCTGGAACGCCTCGTCAACGATTTCACCGGTGTCGGCGACGATATCTGCCATCTCCTCGTTGTCGGGTGCCATCCCGACGAGGCGAGCGATACGCATAATCGAGACGTGATAGACACGCTGTTGCCCGGGCTCTTCTTCCCAGATGACGACGTTGCAGGCCATGAGCGCACCGAGTCTGTTGTCCGTCGCATCGAGGGCACGGTCGGCAACTTCGGGATTACAGGCCCCAAGCACGTAGTACGGGTCACGGTCCGCGTCGATCTTCTCGTTGAGCATTTCGGAGGGCGAGAACTCGACGGGGACACCGAATCCGGCGTCAGTGAACACGTCCCGGACGTGTTCGATCGCGTCCTCGTGGCTCATTTCGAGCGTCGCCTGTTGTTCGCCGATGTCTTCAGGATCAATCTGACTCGGGTCGATTGGGAGCGTCATTCGTGTATTATATTGTGCCTACAGAGCAAAGTCTCTTCGGATATGCTGTTGGTAGCGTGACGCAATCTCGCAAATCCTGAATCTAACAGAAAACCCGCTAAGCGTTGAGGATGTAGCTGTACTGTGGGCTGAATATGGACTATTGCCCAGCCCTCAGGAGCGCTGCAGGTATAGACTGGTACGGAAGCGACGCTGTTAGCGAGCGCTTTCATGGGTGCTGAGCCAGGTCTGTCCGTGGAACCCCGTACACTTCCGTAGTTGCTTACATCGGACTGGATATCTCATTCAGCGTTCGAGGAGTTCACGCTCGTGACGCCCAGGCCGGGAGTCCGCGGTCAAAGGCGCTTCGCTCTCGAACCCCAAGCTAACTCTTTCAATGTAACCCAATAGTGTGAATAATGTGCAAAAGTATCGGGTCCCTGAGTAACGCCGGAGATACGGTTACGTGACGCCGTTGAAACCCTCCAGAGCTGATAGGAATGACGTGGTGAATACAGGCCGCATAGTCACCAATCTTCAGGTGCGGTCAGGTGAGGGTGGTGATTATTCAACACGGAGAGGACATAGGTCGCTCTACGGGAGAAGACACTCATCCGTTCTCGCGTCGAACAAGGTTCCCGAGAAGGACGTCGCCGAAGACGAGAACGAGAACTGCGCCGACAAGATCTGAGACGAGGTCGAGCAGCGTGTCAGTCTTTCCGTAGGAGACGAGTATCGGTTCGAGACCGAGTCGTCGCGACGAAGCGTGAATGATGTACTCCATGAATTCCCAGAGGATGCCCATGGTGGCGACACCGGTAATGACCCGCTGCTCCGGGTTTACGCCCAACCGCCGCGAGAGTACGTGAATCAGCCCACCAAGAACCGTCGCCGAGTGAATATGGGTCAGATTGTCCCACCACCAGATATCGTCGTACGGGCCGAGCATCCCGACAGCGTGTGTCAGCATCGCTGTCTCTACATAGATCCGCTGCCACGGCCGAAATTCAACGGCGCAACGCCGTTCCAAGATGTCTGGTAGAGACGCCCCTCCGAAAGCGATGAGTGCGTTCACAACCGCCCCAGGGCTCCGCCTTCTGATCCCCTCGGCGAAGCATACAGCGATACCTGTGCGGATCGCACTCTTGAGTAACCCTGTGACGTCCGGAAAAGGCGTCCCAGGTTCAGAACGACTCATACCTCATTGGGCCGCGTGTGTTGCGTGGCTGCCAAAGCAGTGTCCTGATCAGATATCATTTCCGAGAGCCTCGTTTTCTATTTCTGTCAGGGAGGATGTAGCTACCGTAGAAATACTTTATGTTGCTCGTGCTATAGACAGCCAAAACTTCCAGCGAACGGCTCGCTGGCTTTGAGCGGCGGGGTGAGCAACAACGGAGGCATAGAGGTCGAGAGGTGAGATGTACGCTACAACCGCGACGAGTAGAGACTACCCGGACGATGGGGCCGTGTCGGTTGGGTCATGAAACCATGCCCGCCCGTTAGCTGGCAGCTTTTGCGTGCAGTTGTGCGAACCGTACACAAGTCTTATAACTGCGTAGCGGGTACAAAAAGGTGATAACGATGCCAGATTCGATGTCTGAACAGCTCCGTCGGGACATGCAGTGTGAGGGTCTGTTAGAATGTTTCCACGGGCTCAAGGAACTCGACAAGGAATGCTTTCGAGCGCTTGTCGAAGCCGAGGAACCACTGACCGTCGACGAACTCGCCGATGCAGTCGATCGTGAGCGCTCAACCGCGTACCGCGCCGTCCAGCGGCTCCTCCAAACGGGCTTTATCGAGAAGGATCAGATCAACTACGATCAGGGCGGCTACTACCACGTCTACTCGCCGACAGACCCGTCACAGATTGCAGACGAGATGCAGCGGATGCTTAACGACTGGTACGCGAAAATGGGCCAGCTCATTCAGGAGTTCGAGAATAAGTACGAACAGTCCGAGTCTGCAGCCCCGACCGTCGAAAGCTAACGCCGCGTCTTTCTCTCTATCATACTCTGTCGCTTCCGAGCCGAGCAGATTTCTCCCCGTGAAGCGGTAACCATCTACTATCTTTACCAGCCGCCAGTATTTCATAGTATTGTGTATTGTGGGCAAAACCTTATTTGTCGCTGCCGCGTACATTTTGGTGATGGCAACTGATACTGCATCCGACGCCGGAACCACCGCAACAAACGAACCACTTCACATCGACGGCGCAGACCAGCTTGATGATGTCGTCAGTAAGTACGATGTCGTCCTGACGGACTTCTATGCCGACTGGTGTGGCCCGTGCCAGATGCTCGAACCGATCGTCGAGACGCTGGCCGCAGAGACCGCCGCGACCGTCGCCAAAGTCGATGTCGACGCCAACCAGCAACTCGCACAGTCGTACGGCGTCCGTGGCGTGCCGACGCTCATCCTGTTCGCCGATGGTGAGCAGGTCGAAGAAGTCGTCGGCGTCAAAGGCGAGGCAGACCTCCGGACACTCATCGAATCCTACGCCGAGTAAGGGCCCGAGACGCACAGGGTCTTGTCATCGCCGGCTCTAGGATCACGTGAGAGTTGGAAGCACCTCCCAGCCCCATTCAGTCGTGACAACTGGAAAAAGGCAGTTTTTGCGGAGTGAGAGGGCGACGAACAGCATCGAATCTGTGTCGGGCACACTCAATAGCTGCGGCAGCACGGGGTACCCACACCTCACTCAATCATTAGTACCATAGCGAGACGAGAGTCTGTATGACGGACCCGTTCGTAGTCATCGGCGGTGACGCAGCCGGGCTAAGCGCTGCAAGCAAGTTCGCCCGCGAGGCACCGGACCGTGACGTGATTGTCTTTGAAAGAGGCGAGTGGGTCTCCTATGCCCACTGCGGGACGCCGTATTACGTGAAGGGAACTGTCGAGCGGCTGACGGACCTCCTCTCGCTGTCGCCCGAGCAGGCGGTCGAACGGGGGATCGACCTCCGCCGGAACCACGAGGTCGTCGGCGTCGACACCGACGCAGAAGCGATCACCGTAGCCCACGACGGCGAGACGTTCAGCCAGCCATACGGCGACCTGCTGGTCGCGACGGGCGCACACGCGGTGACCGGGCCGATACCGGGGGCGGAACGCGACGGCGCGTTCACGATGCACGGGCTCGATTCGGCCGCCGCGGTCCGCACCGCACTGTCCAAGCCCGGCGACTCTGCCGTCGACACGGGCATCGAATACGTCGATACGACGCTCGTCGAGAAGTACGCCAACTGGGAGCCACCGAAGCGAGTCGCTATCGTCGGCGGCGGCTACGTCGGCGTGGAAATGGCCGAAGCGTTCCGGGTGCACGATGTCGAAACGCACCTCTTCCAGCGGTCGGGCCACCTCCTGCCGCCGTTCGGGGAAGCAGTGGGCGAGCGCGTTGCCGACCACCTCCGGAACCAGGGCGTGACGCTACATCTGAATACCGCCGTCGAGGAACTCGTCGGCAACGAGAGCGGGTGCGTCGCATCGGTCGCTCACGACAGCGGTATCATCGACGTAGACCTCGCGCTGGTCGGTATCGGCATCCGGCCGAACACAACCCTCGTCGAAGACACACCGGTCGACCTCGGTGCCTCTGGTGCGATAGCAGTCGACGAGTACGGGGCGACAAGCGTCGACGGAGTCTACGCCGCTGGAGACTGTGCCGAAGACCGCCACGCCGTGACCGGCGATCCTGACTGGGTTCCTCTTGGACTGACCGCGAACCGGGCCGGTCGCGCGATCGGGCAGACCGTCGCTGGCGACCCCTCGCCCGTCGGAAACATCGCCGGGACAGCCGTCGTGAAGGCGTTCGACCTCGAATGCGGTCGCGTCGGCCTCCTCGACCACGAGCAGGCCAGCGCTAACGGCTTCGACCCGGTGTCGAAGACAGTCACGGCCGGCTCCCGGTCAGGGTACTACCCCGGCGGTGACGACACCGACGTGACGCTGGTCGCAGACCAGAAGAGTGGTCGCCTGCTGGGCGGCGCAATCGTTGGGGCAGACCGGGCGGCGATACGTATCGACACGCTCGCGACGGCCATCGAAGCGGGCATGACCATCGATGAACTCGAACGGCTGGACCTGGCGTACGCACCACCGTTCAGCCCCGTCTGGGACCCGGTGCTGGTCGCCGCGAAAGTGCTCAACGGACAGCTGGAATAAGGGCGGTCCGAAGCGTCACAATCGCTTCACCCCGCTGGCAACAGCGAGATACAGCGGTAAGGCGAGTAAGAGGACGCCACCGAGCAATCCCCAGTCGGAGAGTCCGAGTGGGACCGTCCCGAAGTAGATGTTGAGGGGGCTGTACAGAACGGCGAGTTGCAGGAGTATCGACCCACCCACTGCGGACGCCAGCCAGCGATTGGATAGCGTCGGTGTCTCCCGGAGCCAGCGGATCACGTACAGCTTTTCGAATTCGAGGAACACGAACCCGGTGAATACCATCGTCATCGCGTAGGGCGTGACTGCGGGTGCGCCGGCAAGCGTGACCAGTAGCAGGCCGAGCATTACCATTGTTGAGATGACCCCTGTTCCCCCGATGAGCGCGAGCATATCGTGGTCAACGATACCGCGATCCGGATCTCTGGGCGGTCGCTGCATCACATCATCACTTTTGGGGTCGGCTCCGAGTGCCAGTGCTGGCAGCCCATCCGTCAGGAGATTGATCCACAGCAACTGGACTGCCGGCAGGACGAGGTAGCCAAAGAGCGAGGCGATAAAGACGATGGCGACTTCGGCCACATTGGCACTCAGCAGGTAGCCGACGAACTTCCAGACGTTATCGAAGATGGCTCGCCCGCGCTCGATAGCCCGCTCGATTGTCGCGTAGTTATCGTCCAGCAAGATAACGTCGCTGGCCTGTTTGGCCACGTCAGTCCCACGGTCGCCCATCGCGACGCCGATGTCGGCGTTTTTCAGCGCCGGTGCGTCGTTGACCCCGTCGCCTGTCATTGCGACAGTGTGACCGTTCGCCTGCAGTGCCTGCAGAATCCGGACTTTGTGCTCCGGAGACGTGCGTGCGAACACGTCCACAGACTCGACACGGTCGCGGAGCGTGTCCTCGGAACAGTCCTCAACATCGGCACCTTCCATCACGCGTTGGCCCAGACCGAGTTCGCTGGCGATGGCTGCGGCGGTCCGAACATTGTCACCGGTTACCATCTTCACGCCAACGCCTGCACGCTCGGTCGCCGCAATCGCGTCGGCGACTTCCCCGCGGGCCGGGTCAATCATACCGACCAGCCCGGCGAAGATCAGGTCGTCACTGACATCGTCGGCTTCGCCAGTGTCATCCCGTTCCACCACGTCGACATCCTCCGTGTACGCTACTGCGAGCACCCTGAGCGCGTCGTCAGCGAACGCGCCGACCTGTTCCCTGATCTGCTCGGCTCTGTCAGGCGTCAGGTCAGTCGGACCGGTATCGGTAAGAACGCGGGCGCACTTCGAGAGGATGACTTCAGGCGCACCTTTGACGTAGACCGTGTCATCGTGAATAGTGCCCATCCACTTGCGCTCGGATGAGAACGGGATCTCATCCGTTCTCGGGTGCTCTTCACGGAGGCGTTCGACGTCGATTCCAGACTCGTCAGCCGCCATGACGATGGCCTGCTCTGTCGGGTCGCCCGCTTCGAGCGTCGCATCGCTACACAGTGTCCCTGCGCGGAGCACCATGGCAACGCGGTTAGGCAGGGCTTCTCCGTCCATTTCGTCACTGTCGACAACAGCGTCGTTGACCCAGATCTGACTGACTGACATCCGCCCCTCGGTCAGCGTTCCGGTCTTGTCCGTACAGATGACATCGACGGAGCCCAGCGCCTCGACGGCAGGCAAGCGCCGCACGAGCGCGTTCTCATCAGCCATTTTCCGGACACCGAGGGCCAGCGTTAGCGTCACAACCGCTGGTAGTCCCTCGGGAACCGCGGCCACAGCGAGGGAGATTGCGGTGAGTGCCGCCTGAACCAGTTCGGTCCCCTGGAAGACGAGGAGTGGAACCACAAACGCAGCAAGCACCATCACGCCGACACCGAGCGTCCGCCCGAGCGTGTCGAGTTCCGTCTGCAGCGGTGTGTCTGTTTCCTCCGTGCTCGCGAGTTGGCGAGCGATGGCCCCGACCTCGGTATCCATCCCGGTGGCCGTGAGGACGGCAACGCCCGAACCACGCGTGACATTCGTCCCCTTGTACACCATCGATTTGCGCTCCGCAAGCGGTGCATCAGGATCCACCGGTTCAGTTTCCTTCGCGACCGGAGTACTCTCACCAGTGAGCGCTGCTTCGTCGACTTCCAGAGACTGACAGTCAATTAGCCGACCGTCCGCTGGAACGACATCGCCGCTCTCCAGTTCGACAACGTCGCCC
Source organism: Haloarcula sp. NS06 (assembly GCF_051122755.1). Taxonomy (NCBI): domain Archaea; kingdom Methanobacteriati; phylum Methanobacteriota; class Halobacteria; order Halobacteriales; family Haloarculaceae; genus Haloarcula; species Haloarcula sp. NS06. Next base: position 348,615 of record NZ_CP184846.1, on the reverse strand, counting down.
GGGACGAGTTCGGTCGCGTCGACCGCAACAGACTGTCCGTCGCGTCTGACTGTCGCTGTCGGTGCGGTCAGTTCTCGCAGTGATTCGAGCGTGTCCTCTGCACGGTAGTCCTGAACGAAGCCGAACAGTCCGTTCCCGACCACAATGACGGCTATCAGCACTGCGTCAACAGCGTTGCCCGCCCACACGGACAGTATCGCAGCCGCAACAAGAACCCAGATAAGAGCGCTATCGAACTGGGCGACAGCGATGTCGAGTGGTGTCCGTTTGCTCCCCTGCGTTATTTCGTTCTCGCCGTGCCTGCTGAGCCGATTTCGGGCTTCCGATGCCGACAGCCCATCAGACTCGCTGTCAAGCCCCGAAAGAACGTCGGTAGTTGGTTGCGTGTGGGCGGCCTCGGACATGGAAGTCTGATCTACCGCAGTGTTGATATGTGTTTGCCTCCACACTACGGCGGTTCTTCTTTGAGACGCTGGTTTCGACGGTGGAACGGTCGTGTCTGACTCGTGACAATCGCAACCAAATGAGCATATAAAACGAGGTTCGAGACACCGGCGTGAGCGGTGATTCCGAAATCGTGTAATGGAGCCTCGAGTGGTGTTGTAAGGGACCGTCTCGAGTGGTGTTGTAAGGGACCGTCTCGCTCTAAGGTTCAGTTCGGCCCGTTAGGTCATCCGGCACGAGGCGGTAGAATTCGAAGGTCACTTCGCGGAGTGGGCGTTCGAAGATGTCAATCAACGGAATTTCGACGTGCTCAAGCCCCGCTAGCGTTTCAGTCTCGATTCCCTCCCGTTCTACGTCTTCAAGTCGACCGCTGGCGACCACACTCTGCCATCCGGTCTCCGTCTCGTGATAGGTCACGAACGTAGCCGGGCGGTCGCTGAGTTCGCCTTTCGACTTCTCAGTGCCGGCAGCCAGACGGAAATAGAAGGTGGTGGTCGGCGCGTCGTACCCATACGAAACCGGAACCGAGTGTGGCGGCGCGTCGCCGGCGGCAAGTGAGAGGACACCCGTGCCCCATTGTCCAGAAGCGCGTCCCGTTCCTCGTCGGTCATCGTAACCGGGTTTTCCGCGGACATAATTATTGTCACGACAGGAACAACAATAAGTGCATGGTCGGGTCGTATCTGCCTGCCGCTTCGCTGGGCACATGGTGGACGCCGTACGCAGCCGGAGGCTGACAGACAGGAACGCGTGTCCCTGTTTCAGCCCTCGTTGGCATGCTGATCCCGGGCGTTGACTGCCAGCACAGGCATATCGGCGTGTCTGATGAGCCGCTCTGTCGTGCTTCCCATAATGAACCGATTGAGCCCGGTTCGGCCGGCCGTCCCCATGACGATCAGATCGATGTCGTTCTCCTCGGCGTAATCGAGGATATCTGCCGCCGGGAATCCATTGATGACCTGTGTGACAGTCTCGACGCCGGCTTCGCGGGCTCGCGCTGCAATCCGCTCGGTGACTTTCTCACCCTGTGATTCCAGGGTGTCAATCAGGTCTTTCGGCAGCGTGTATTCCGCTCCGGTCGCAATATCGCCGAGATTGACGATGTTCAGAGCGTGAACGCGGGAATCGAACTTCGCCGCAATCTCGCAGGCCGGTTCGACAGCAGCCGTTGCGGACGTGCTTCCGTCCGTCGGGACGAGAATATCATCGTAGGAGTCGGTCTCGCGACTCTGTTCGGTGGCACGGACAGTGAAGACAGGGACATCGGCCTGCCGGACAACACTCTCTGTCACGCTCCCGGCGAGATATCGCCCGACACCTGTGCGACCGTGCGTTCCCATTGCGATCAGGTCTATCTCGTTGTCGTCACGGTATGCACATATCTCCGCTGCTGGATTGCCCGTGCGGATAGTCGTCTGTATCGCTCCAGCGGCGTCTACCGCATCTGTGATAGCTGTGACGGTTTCTTCGGCGTCAGCCGTCATGCGGTCGAGTGTCTCGTCGTCGAGATTGCCACTGCTGAATGGCCCGCCTGCCGTTCGCGTATCGATGACAGCCATGACGTGCAGGCTCGCGCTGAACGCACGCGCAAGCGCTGCCCCGTGTTCAGCGGCCCGGGTCGCGTGTTCGCTACCGTCGGTCGGGACCAGAATGGAATCGAGCATTGTTGTGTTTACAACTCGTTGTTGTCAGTAAATAAACGGCAGTCGCGATTCTCACGCTATTAGAAATCCGGCAGTTGAGAGCGACGGCGCAAATATTTTGACCGAGTTGCCAGCAGTTCTCGGTGGCAGATATCCTACAGTATGTGATGAGTACCGAGCGACTTCGGTGATAAGACACTCTCTGTGCCGCAATCTAAACAGCCTCTCTCCTGAGAAGCCCGCTCTACCTTTTTTTACCGTGGGGTTACATTCATGATACGTAACTGGATGATCAGACGCGACCTATGACAGTTGATCAACTAGAGGAGTACGGACTCGAACAGATGGATGACGAAGAGATTCAGGACTTTCTCTCCGCACACTCGACCGGCGTTCTGGGGCTTCCGACGACAGATGTTCCGTATCTGCTGCCGCTATCGTACGGCTTTGACGACGGGGCGTGCCTCTATTTCACCTACCTGCTGGGCGAATCGAGTCAGAAAGCGGAACTAACTGAGCGAGCCGGTCGTGGCCGGTTTCTCGTCTACGACATCGAAACCGCGTTTGAGTGGCAGAGCGTGATGCTTGCTGGCGATATCAGCAATGTGCCGGAAGACGAATGGTCGGAGATCACGGCGATGACACAGAACGCCTGGCGACCCAACACGCTCCAGACGGCCACCACCTCCGGCGGAGTCGCACTCTACGAGTTCGAGATAACGGAGCTTGCCGGTATCCGGCAAACCGGATTAGCACCCGACTTTCGGGAAAACATCGAGCCGTGACTTCGCTTGCTTGTGGCAAGGAAAGCTGGTTACGCCCGTGAAAGCTCGATTGACGATATCCTATCAAAGTCTGTCCGTTTGATCTGTGGACGACCACAGTATGTGATAACAGATTACTATCATTTGAGAATGGTCAGCGGATTGAAATAGGATGGCGTCCCCTATTCTAGCATGTACGACACAATTGTGGTTGCGACCGACGGGAGCGCTGACGCGAACCGCGCAGCGACACACGCGCTTGAACAGGCTGAGCAACACGGTGCCGAGCTTCACGCCGTCTTCGTTGTCAATACAGACCGACACGCGGAGCCGGCCCTGAGCAGTATGGAACTGGAAACCATCGAGGTTGAGGAATGGGGGGACGATGAACTCGCAGAAGTCGCCGAGAGAGGCGACGCAGTTGACGTCGAGGTCACCACCCGATGCTGCCACGGGAAACCGTACGTGGAGATTATCAGCTATGCCGACGAGGTCGACGCCGACCTGATCGTGCTCGGATACCACGGGCATTCCCACAGCGAAGGCGACCAGATCGGAAGTGTGACCGACCGGGTCGTCCAGAACGCGGGCCGACCGGTTCTGGTGGCTACCTGAGAGGGTCACATACCCGTTCGAACAGATGTTCACTGGCGAAGCGGTATTCGGGTATACACCTCGGACTGAGATGCGGGCGCGACAGCGACTGCGACCGAAACCGATTCCAGTGCGACCACTCGAAACACAAGCCTGAGAGATGCTCCAACCGACGGCTGATTGGATCGGTCCCGGTCAAACGGCACTGTTGATCGCCGTGCTGGGCCTCTCCGCGCTTGGAACGCTGGCGCTGTTTTCCGTCGCAGCGGTCAGTACATACCGCCGCCGGTCACGGCCGTACGTGCTGTTGACCGTCGCTATCGGGTTGCTGGTATTTCGGTCCGTGGTCGGCATCGGGACCGTCCTCGGTGCTGTCCCAATGGTCGTACACCATCTCACTGAACACGGGTTCGACTTCCTCATCGCGCTGCTGGTATTGAGTGCGATCTATTCAGTCGCGCCGCCAAGTGTCCCTGACTGACCGGCGTTTCGACGGTCGCACCATGAACCATTTGGTGTCGTTCAGCGTAGCATCTAGTATGTCTGAACATGCAACAGGCCTCACACGACGATGCTTCCTAGCCGGGACTGGGACTGTGGCAGTCGTGTCACTCTCTGGATGCCTGGGGAACGGTGAAGAAATCGACCCGGTCAGCATCGAAAGCGGCCAGAGCTGCGACCAGTGTGGGATGGTCATCGACCAGCACCCGGGTCCGGTCGGCCAGACGTACTACCAAGATAACACGCCCGAGGGGCACGACTCACCGGCACGGTTCTGCAGTACGACCTGCACGTATCGCCACCGATTCGCCAAGGAGCAAGCGGGGTGGACCCCCGCGGAGACGTTCCTGACCGACTACAGCACAACCGATTACGAGATTCGGACCGACGGGGGCAAGACAATTATCTCCCGGCATCTGGAGGCCGAGGCGTTCGCGCCGGTGGGGCAACTCACCGTCGCTGCGAACTCCGACGTGGAGGGCGCGATGGGGACGGCTATCGTTCCGTTTAGCGACAGCGCGGACGCCGAGTCGTTTGCCGAAGAGTACGGCGGCCAGACCCTCCCCGCGGAGGACATATCGAGAGAACTGGTTGGCGGGATGTAGACGAGTTCCCACGCAGTGAGAACGCTCGATACCCTGTTGTCTTGGTAGGTGGAAGGCTGTTCTGAAGACCATGTCCACGGTTACTGAGCAAGTGCGTTCCCATGTCGAGTCCAAACCGGGAGTCCATTTCAACGCGCTTGCGGCAGACCTCGATATCGCGACCGGACAGGCACAGTATCACCTGCGGAAACTGCGCCGTGCCGGCGATATCGTTGGTGAAGAGATTCAGGGCAAAACGCACTATTACAGTCAAGAGTACGGCCCTTGGGAGCGACGTGTGCTTGCCTTTGCCCGGCGGGAGACCGCGCGGACGATTCTTCTACATCTGCTGGAAGCGGAGTCCCTGTCGGCAGACGAACTGGCCGACCGACTGGGCGTCGCCCGGAGTACTGTCTCTTGGCACGTTTCGGCACTGGCCGACGCGGAGATACTCGAAAAGTCGTACGGCGAACGGGGGCGTGTTGTCGTGGCTCTGAGCGATCTGGACGCGACACAGCGGCTGCTCGCGGTGGTCCGACCATCGCTTACGGACCGTCTCATCGACCGGTTCACGCGGCTGGTCGACGAAGGGCTCGCAGCCGCCTCGGACGACGACTGAACTGCTACTCTCAGCCGTAACTACTGCGGGATATTCAGAGGACGTCATTCTTTCCGGGCTTACAGCCGTCAGTATCAGGCCGCATCCGTCGCAAGCATCGCCCCCACAAACGTGAGTCCCCACCAGAACAGGAGCGAGAGGGCAGCGACCCACGTCGGGACGAACGCTGAGCGGCCCGGGACAGCGACGTACAGGACCTGATCGAACACGAGGCCGCGGTACGCCCCGGCCGGCGTCATGGCGAGCGCGCCGCCGAGCGTGCCCGTGGTGACGCCGGTGTCAAGCGCTGCGAACACCGCGAGGTCACTTCCGACAGTGAGGACCAGCAGCCCGGCAAGTGCGAGCACGAGCGCTCGGCCCCGGCTGCCGGCGAGCGCTGACAGCAGGAACGCGATAGTCAGCGACGAGAGCGCGTACAGGACGGTCAGCGCGATGAATCGGATGAACAGGAACGGCGAGTCGACGCCACGGTGACTCGCAAACACCGTCGTCTCCGGTCCTGCGGTCGTCGCCACGTTGATGCCCAGCGCCAGCAACGGGACGACAACGATAGTGAGCAACAGCAGGGCACGTCCCGCGTACACCCCGCCGACGTACGACCACGTCGAGAGTGGGTAGGTGTCAAGTATGTCGAGTTCTCCCCGGACAGCGGGGTCGGCAATCGCGCGATAGCCAACGGCGAAGGCAAGCGTCGGCACGAGGACTTCGACGGCGACGAGCGTATCGACGACGGTCGGAACGTAACCGCCGGCGGGGCCGCCACCGGCATGGGCGAGGCCGAACAGGACAATTCCCGTGACCAGTCCGAGCGCGAGATAGGTTCGTGTCCTGACCGCACTACGGACCTCCCGCACGAAAACTGTCCAGAAACCGGTACCGTCTATCATGGCTGTGTCCCCTCTGGTGCAGCGATAGTGGCTCTGTCCTGTTCCAGAAGCGCTGTGAACGTCTCGTGAAGCGGCCCGCCGGTCTGTTCCCGAAGCGATTCTACCGACCCGGTCCGCACGAGGCGGCCGGATTCGAGTACTACCAGTCGGTCAGCCGTCGCCTCGACGAGTGGCAGTTCGTGCGAGCAAAGAACCACGGCACGGCCGGCGTCGGCAATCGATTCGACGATGTCGAATATCAGTCGACTCATCGCCGGGTCAAGCCCGCTTGCCGGTTCGTCGAGCATCACAATCGGCGGGTCGCCGGCCAGTGCCTGTGCGATTCCCAGAAGGCGCGTCATTCCCCCGGACAGCCCTGACACGGGACGGCTGGCCACTTCTTCGAGGCCGACACGTTCAAGCAGTCGAGCCGGGTCGTCGTCAACGAGGTCCGCGTAGAACGCAGCAGTCTCCCGGACGCTGAACCCCGGCCGGAAGGTCGGCCGCTGTGGCAGGTAGCCCAGCTGGCGTTTGGCCTCAGGCCCACCGTATGAGACAGTCCCGCTGGTGGGTCGCTCGATGCCCAGAAGCATGCGCAGGAGCGTCGTTTTCCCGGACCCGTTCGGGCCGATGAACCCGGTCACGGCGTCGGACGGCACGTCGAGTGACACCTCCGAGACGGCTGTCACATCACCGTATTGTTTCGTGATTTCGTCCGCCGTGAGGTACGTCTCGCCAGTCATGCTGCCCCCTCCATCGATGTCTCGTTTCGAAGACGCCTGACGGTCTCGGGATTCGCAGGGTCTGTCAGGGGTGCCCTGTCGACAATGCTTCCCCGGCGGAATCCAGGCGTGGTGCCGCGAAGCGCCCGGAGGCCACGGACGCTCGGTGCCGACCTAAGGACGACCGCAGCGTCGGTCTGATGGAGACGGCGGTCGACAGAATCGGTGGGTGAGTAGGAGTTGGCCAACACCGGGCCAGTCCTGCCAGTGAGGTCGTACGCGCCGCTCCAGTAGTTCCCCCTGCCGTCGTGCGTGTACACGCGTAGCGGCCCCGGTCCCGAGATGGCGTGGCGGTCGTTCGCGATGAAATCGTTCTCGGTGACGATGTTCGACGGGACGACGGTCGAGGCCCGCACACCGATGTCATTCCCGTAGAGTACGTTGTGCTCGTACAGGGACCGGTCGGCGTTTGTGGACATCGCCTGCGTAGTGTCGACTACCACGTTGTGTGCAATATAGCTCCGGGAGCCGGCTAACATGACGCCGCTCCCGGAGTGGCGCACGTCGTTCCCGACGATGGCATTCGCCACGGGATTCGTCATGACAACGACGCCAGCGTACTCCTGTCCCCTGGCGACGTTGTCCGCAACGAGCGACCGAGAGGTGTACATCAGGTGGACGCCGAAGCGGTTGTCCCGGAACGTGTTGTTCCGGACAGCGGTCCCGTCGGCCCGGTGGAGGTACACGCTGTCACGCCCGCCGTTGAACACCGAGTCCTGCACGACAACCGACCCGTGCATCCCGATAACGCCCATGAACCCATCTTGCCAGTCTGCCGTCCCGTTGACCGTGACGTTCTCGACGACTGCGCCGGGTGTCCGCCGCAGAACGACGCCGCTGGCGGGCGTCTCGACGCTGAGGTTCGCAACGTACAGTCCGGACGCGTTCCGACCGGTCACGGCGGCGTCGCTGTTGCCATAGGCGGTCGTGACGGTGGCGTCCCAAGCGCTATCGTTGCTCTGCGTCGGGTCGCCGACCGTCGTGTTGCCGACGCCGACAATTTCGAACCCGGTGACACCGACGCGGTCGGCAGTCACTGTCACGACAGTGCCGTTCCCTCCACCGTCAAGCGTCGCTCCGGGGCCACTGAGGGTGAGTGGCTTGTCTATCGTCACCTGCTCGTCGTACGTACCGGCCGGAACAACGACCGTCGTGTTCGGTGGTGCCGCATCGACGGCCGCCTGAACCGTCGGGGCATCAGTTCCGACTTTGACCGAGACGGGCCGATTTCGACGCTGGCGAGCCGCCTGTACGGTGGCGTTCGCATCGGTTCGTCGCGGGCCGACCTGTTCTCGGACTGCCGCCGCCTGTTCGAGGGCGAACGATCTGGATCTGAGCGCGTCCCAGTCGATGATTTGCCCGCCGCACGTCTCGGCGAACGCCGCGGCGTCGTCCCGGTCGGCAAAGGGCACAACCGCCGGCCCGGACGGGACCCGCGCCGAGCCATCGACGACGTAGTGGGCCTGATTGGCTTCGACCCAGTCGGGCGGTGTGGCGGTCCGGAGAGAGCCGTCGTCGCCGCACCTGACCGGCCGGTCACTGTAGTCGGAAACGTACACCACGAGTGGATACCCGAACTGCTGCTCGTGTCCCGGCTCGGTGAGCGCTGTCACAGCCTGACCGATGCCGACGTAGCCGACGACGTAGCGGTACTGTGAGTAGAAGACTTGCGCGCGCGGGACGCTGATACTCCGATTCCGGGCGATCTGTTCGTCGGCCGCCGTAACACCGCGTTGCACAGTGGTATCGAACACCACCGGTTCGGGGCGGGCGCTGGTGGTGTCGACGGCAAACGACGCGGCGAAGACCAGTGTGCTGAGAACTACCGCCAGTAGCGTAAAGACTTGTACAGTCGTCAGAGCTGGTCGCATCTACCGGCACTACGAGCGATGTCCCATTACAGTATGTGGTGTGGCTCTCGAAACTGGCGGCGCACCCGCACGCGGGGCCAACGACATCAGTCCGCAACCCACCTCTGGCACCGTTCGAATAGCGCCAGTATCCTCACGCTGATAAACCCGCCTACGTTTTACCGATGGGCTACTTGTAGCTGCGTTCCTATCATCCAATGTACAGATGGGCACCAATCAGGACCGAAACCCCCGGGCCGAGCAGACAGTCTGTCCGTACTGTGGCGTCGGCTGTACGATAGAGTACGCGGGCAACGGGAAGGCAACCGGCACAGCGGGGCCAGTGAACACGAAGGGAGAGATCTGTCCCAAGGGAGGGGCCGCATTCGACGTTGTCGAACACGAGGACCGGCTGACCGAGCCACTCGTCCGGGAGGGCAGTCGCTTCGTCACCGCATCCTGGGAGGCTGCCCTAGCTCGCGTGACCGACCGACTCACCGAAATCATCGACCAGCACGGGCCGAACGCCGTCGAGTTCTTTGCCTCGTCGAACTGTACGAACGAGGAGAATTACGTCTTTCAGAAGATTGCGCGGATGCTCGGCACCAACAACGTCGACAACTGCGCCCGCCTCTGTCATTCGTCGACCGTGGCCGCGATGAGCGAGCGCCTCGGTGCCGGGGCGATGACGAACACGCTCGATGACCTCGCCGAAACCGACTGTCTGCTCGTCACCGGCGCAAATCCGGCCGAACAGCATCCAGTCATTTTCCGTTCGTACTTCTTACCGGCAATTCGCAACGGTGGCACGCTCATTCATATTGACCCGCGCGAGACAGACACGACCGATGCCGCCGACATCCACCTCGACGTTCGCCCCGGATACGATATCCAGCTCCTCAATTCGATGGCGAAAGTCATCCTCGATGAGGAACTCGTCGACGAGTCCTTTGTTGAGGAACGGACGACCGGCTACGCGGACCTGACAGCACACCTTGACGATGTCGACGTCGGGTCGGGTGCCGACGTGGCCGGCGTCGACGCGGAAACCGTTCGGGACGCAGCCCGGGCGTACGCTGAGGCCGATAGTGCGGCGATTGTCACCGGAATGGGGATGAGCCAGCACACGTCCGGGACCGACAACGTACACGCGCTGTTGAACCTCGCACTGCTGACCGGCAACGTCGGTCGCCCGGGGACCGGCGTGAACCCGCTCCGTGGCCAGAACAACGTGCAGGGGGCCGGCGACGTCGGAGCGCTTCCCAGCGTGCTTCCCGGCTACGAACCCGTCACGGACCCGGATGCCCGACAGCGAGTCGCAGACGAGTGGGGCGTCGAGCCGCCGAGCGAACCCGGCCTGACAGAGACGACTGCGACACACCAGTTCGGTGACACGGTCAAAGCTGCAGTCGTCTTCGGTGAGAACCCCGCTGTCACGGAACCAAACGCCAGTTCTGTCCGGTCCAGTTTCGATGACCTCGATTTCTGCGTCGTCATCGACCTCTTTGAGACTGCAACCGTCGACCACGCCGATGTGGTGCTCCCGGGAAGCAGTTGGGGGAGAAAGCGGGAACAGTGACCAACACTGACCGGCGGGTGATGCGGATGCGGCCGAACGCTGACCTGCCCGGGAACGCTCGCCGTGACCTCGATATCCTCACTGACCTCGGTCAGCGGCTGGTCAACCAGTCAGACGCGTTCGACTACGACGGCCCGGAAGCGGTGTTCGAAGAGCTAACGCGGGTCAATCCGCTGTACGCCGGCATGAGTTACGACGGCATCGGTGAAAGCTACCAGCGGTGGCCGTTCCTGGCGGGCGCTGATTCCGGAACCGACGTGCTCCATACGGAAACGTTCGCGTCGGGCCAGCAAACCGCTCCGCTTCGCCCGGTCTTGCCGACGCCGCCAGCCGATGCCGTCTCTGGGGAGCAACTCGTTCTCACGACAGGGCGCGCGCTCCAGCACTTCAACAGCGGCGCACTCACTCGCCGGTCGGAGACGCTCATGCGAATGCGCGGAGAGGACGTCCTCGAGATACACCCGGACGACGCTGCCACACGGGGCATCGAGGACGGCGATACTGTCGTCGTCGAGAACGACCGCGGCAGCGTGACAGTGTCAGCGGCTGTGACGGCGGCTATTCGGCCCGGAGTCGTGTTCTGTACGTTCCACTATCTGGACCCGCTCGCAAATGCCCTGACCGGCGATGCTCTCGACCCGGTCGCCGAGATTCCGGAATACAAGCACTCGGCGGTGCAGGTGCAGAAGCCATCGGCGACCACATAGACAGAAAGCGAGTCCGGAGACGCTCTGGAAATAGTTGAGCGGATCGGATGCGTAGGTCTTGCGAGCGGTGTGCAACCCAGAGAGTGACGACGGTGTGGTTTCATCCTGATTGCTGTGACTGTGTACCAGTACGACTGCACGACGTGGTGCGGTCGATGCCGAAATGACCTACAGCAGTCACTATGAGATGGCTATCGGTAGACGTAGAGATAGCCTGCGGATTACCAGAACTATCGACTCGCTGTAAGGGAGAATAAAACAATTTCTACGTTTCTCACGGCAGTGGATTAGGCGCAATGGTAATCCCACTTGCAACTATAGTTATACGTATGATGGGCAGTCAAAAGAACCGGAAACTCAGTGCGGCAGTGGTACTCGTTCAGGGCGTGGTAACTGCACTCTTCCCACAGATCAGTGTCAAACTTATCAAGCGTATGATCGGGAAGAACTTCGAGAACGCGTCCCAGCTCACGGTGAAGCCAGCGTATCGCCGACAATTACGTGCAGTTGGTGTCGGGATGGTCGCCGCAGCCGGGACCGATCTCCTGCTACAGAGCGCTGCGGAGACGGACGAAGGCCCGGTGGCAATTGATGGAGACAGCGAGTAACGACGGCGGCTACACCGATGGTGGTGAGTAGGCGCGCTTCTGGAACAGCCTGCAACCAATTCAGTCGTCGCTGTCGACTGTCGCTTCGGTGCCGGCGTCGCGGACCTGTGTCGCTTCGCTCTCCACGTTGACGCCTTCCCAGTCGTGGTCCGTGTGGAACCCTTCGCGTTCTTTCGCACTCTGTGCGACACGGATGAACTCTGCTTTGTCGCGGGCCGTATCGATGGTATGCCCGCCACAGTAGGAAAGTCCGGAGCGGATGCCAGCACAGAACTCCTCAGCCACGGCGGCGACTGAGCCTTTGTACGGGGTCAGTGCTTCGACCCCCTCGTCGGCGCTGACGTTGTTCTGCTTGTCATCCCGGTCCTCGGCCGCCGCAGTGGTTGCCATTCCGCGTGAGCGCTTGTAGCGTGTCCCATCGACTTCGACGACTGCACCCGGGGCCTCCTCTGTGCCGGCAAAGAGGCTCCCGAGCATCACGGTGTCTGCCCCGGCCATGAGGGCCTTCACTGCATCACCGGACGTGCGGATTCCTCCGTCCGCGCAGATGGTGACATCCAGATCTTCGGCGGCTGTCGCACAGTCATCGACAGCGGTCAGCTGGGGGACGCCGGCACCCGCGACCTTCCGGGTGGTACAGTGGGACCCGGGTCCAATACCGACTTTGACACAGTCGGCCCCGGCGGCGGCGAGGTCTTTGACACCCGCGGGCGTCGCGACGTTGCCGGCGATGATGTCAGTGTCAGGAAATTCGTCTGCGAGGGTTTCAACAGCGTCGAGTGCCCGGTCGAGGTGGCCGTGGGCCACATCAACGACGAGCGCATCGACACCGGCGGCAGTCACGGCCGCGCTCCGTGCGACGTAGTCCTCGTTGATACCGACTGCTGCGCCGATCTGTTCACCCGCTTCTTTCACCTGCTCGACCTGCTCGGCCTGTTCCTCGGGCGTCAGGAACCGGTGTAGCACCCCGAACCCGCCAGACCGTCCGAGCTCGATTGCCAGTTCTGCCTCCGTAACGGTGTCCATCGCAGCGGAGACGAGTGGCGTGTCCAGTTCGACGGTCGGAGTAAGCGGCGTCGAAAGGTCGATGTCGCTCCGACTGTCAACCGGTGATCGTTTCGGGACGAGAAGAACGTCGCCATAACTCAATCCAGTGCGTAACTCGTTCATACCCCGCTAATGGAACCCCTCCTAGCACAAAAGGATCTCGGATTAGAGATGTCCCGATCGTTCCGGCAACCACGACTCGTTTCGCATGGTTTGGCTGTCCAATTTTTTAGGCCTGGCTAAAAATCGAAGGGTATTTGTTATTTTAGGCTGGGCTAAAATTCATGGCGGAGACTAATCATGACAAAACGTGGTCGACGCGGAGAGAGTGTGTAAAGTACGGGACCGCGCTGCTGACCACTGGCTCGCTCGCAGGTTGTACTGGGCTTTCGAGTGGGGGCACCGAATCGGACGAGACCCAGACACAGACTGACCGATCCTATTCAGGGACGATGGCGCCGGTCGGCGACCTCAGACTTGAATCGAGTCCGGAGACTATTGTCGGCGGGTGGGGGTTTGAGGAGGACATCCTGACTGCACTGGGAGAGGCCGACAAGCTCGTCGCCGCCGAGGGCAACCAGTTCTGGTTCACCGGCTTCTACGACCAGCTTCCCGGCGTAGACGTCCCTAATCCCGAGTCACTGGAGTTGGTCCGGACAGACGACTGGTCGCTCAGAACGGAGGTTCTCTATGAACTCGACCCGGACCTATTCGCTACCGACCCGAACCGGTTCATTTCGTACTACGGTGCTAACGAGGGCGATATCTCCGAGATCAACGATTCGATTGGGCCCTTCTTTGGGAACGCCAGCCGCCGCAGACGCGGCGACGACTGGCCCACTTGGCCCGGTGATGAGTCCTACGCCTACTACGATATCCCCGAATTCGTCAGCAGATACGGAGCACTGCTCGGAAAATCCGAGACAGCCGCTGCTATCAACACCCTCTACGAGCAGGCGCTACAGGAGATGCGGTCGCGCGTTCCACCGGCGTCCGACCGGCCGAGCGTCGGATTGCTCAACGCGCAGATAAACCCCGACAACGAGGGGTTCTTCCGTGCCTACAATCCCAGAACTGAGATCGACAAGGCATACGGGAAAAAACAGTACCGAGATCTCGGCACTGTCGACGCGTTCGAGGGCGAGTACGATGGCCAGTCCGGGATCCAGGTCGACTACGAGGCACTACTGGAGGGCGATCCCGACGTGCTCGTGTTCCACTTCGGCGTCAATTACCACGACTGGAACGGCGAGGATGCGCTCCGAAAGACAGTTGAAGGGATGCGAGACAGTTCGCTGGGGCAGGAACTCACCGCCGTTCAGGAGGGCAACCTCTACGTCGGTGGGTCAGCCTATCAGGGCCCGATCATCAATCTCTTCCAGACAGAGATGCTTGGAAAACAGCTCTATCCAGACGAATTCGGTGAGTGGCCGGGCGAGATTACCGCTGGCGAGCTTCCGAAAGTTCCCGAGAGCGAACAGCTATTCGACCGCGAGGAACTCGCGGATATCGTCAGTGAAACGAACAGAGCTGCCGACTCACAGTAACAGCAGTTCCCCTCAAAAGCAGGGATAGCAAGTTTTGCACGCCTGCGCGAAAGCGGATGACGGGTGGCGATGGGCACCGTGGTGTGCCACCCACTGCAGTCAGAGGCACGGATGGGTTCTGGACCCAAGACATGGGGTGGGGCGAGTGGGCGCAAAGTAGGAAGCGGCCCAAAGCGGGGACCAGAACCCGTGTAGATGTAATGCACCGTTTGTGATATGCCTTATGCCAACTCCTAACATAGTTGTAATTTCACGCAATGACTCAGTGCAGTCATCCCCGGAACGCACGGCGTCACCGGTCACAGAAAGGGATGGGACGTTGCTGTGGGGGTGGGAGAGATGGGGTGCAACGTACCATCGGAAGTCGTCGGTTTCGACGACGGATTCCAGCCCGGAGCAATCGTGTGGGTGAATCCAGCGCGATTGGGCAGGGCGCAGAACCCACCTAGGCCCGATACGAGTGTATATAAAATGCTTGTGATATCCCCACGCCGTCTGTTGGTTTGATCGCAAACTATTCAATTCTCACCAGCGTGAGTCCCATCTGATAACGTGAGAAGTACATCCCATTCAACAGCAAAGGAATGGTGGGCAGCCGGGGGTGGTGTACACCGCACCATTCAAACTCCGCATCCACGACGAGGGGTTCTGGACCCTGATCCTTTGATGAACATGATCGGATTCAGTGGGGGGAGGTGGCGCGGGACCAGAACCCTATCAAATAATTCATAGTTGGTATGAAATAACAATTATGACGTTTTGGCCCATTTTATTGGCTCTGCGATCGCTGAGCGTCCGTAATCGCGGCAACGGCGTGGGGGATGACAGCACAGTAAATAGTGAGTTATTCCACGACTTCGAGACCGGTGATCTCAAACCGTGTCCCACCCATCGAGCTCTCAGTTGCGCGAATATCCCAGCCATGGGCGTCAGCGACTCGTTTGACGATGTTGAGGCCCAGCCCAGTTCCGGATTCGGAAGTCGAGTAGCCAGCCTCGAACACCTTTTCGCGGTCCTCAACGGGGATTCCAGGGCCGTCGTCTTCGATATAGAATGCGTTGGTGTCTTCAAAAATCCCTCCGACAACGACAGTGACATCTAGGCCTGCGTGATCAATCGTGTTCCTGAACAGATTTTCGAGCAGATGCCGAAATTGATCGGTATCAGCTTTGACCAGTGGCTGGGTCTCGGCCTCGTAATCGCAGTATAGTTCGGCCTCGTCTGCAGGGTCAGATACGAGGTTCCACGCAGCCTCAGCGGTTGCGTCGATCGAAACAGGTTCCAGCGACCCGATCTCTTGTTGCTCCCGTGCTAGCCAGAGAAGGTCCTCAACAATGCGTTCCATCCGTGCGGTCGCTGTCTCGATCACAGCAAGGTGATCGCTCGAATGTTCGGCCTGGACGAGCTCCAGCCGACCTTGTATGACAGTTAGCGGGTTCCGCAGGTCGTGGCTGACAGTTGCAGCAAACTGCTCTAGCTGTTCTTTTTGATCCTGCAGTTCACGTTCACGTCTTGTACGTTCGGAGATGTTTCGACCAGTGCCGACAAGCCCTATCAAGTCACCGTTCTGATCAGTTAACCGGTCAGCAGTGAACTCATGGGGAACACGCTTCCCTTCTGTGGTACGGAACTCCGCTTCGATGGTCGAATGCCCAGTTGAAAGTGCTTCCTCTATTGCCCCGGCGACTGCGTCCTGTTCGTCGTCCGGAAAAAGACTGACTGCGTCAAGATTCGCGAGTTGCTCATCAGTGTACCCGGCCAGCGTTGCGAATTGTTCATTACAGCGCTGGACGTTGCCCGCAGAATCGATGACGTAGAATATGTCCGCGAGTGAATCGAGTGCCTGGTTGATAAAGCTCCGCTCTGTGCGCAGTTCGTCTCGGATCTTCAGCGAGTGCATGGCGTGCGAGATACTGTTCCCGAGTTCGCCGAGTAATGCCTGTTCGTCCTCAGCAAAGGCAAACGGACGGGACGAATAAACGCACAGGAGACCGTACAGGGTGCCAGTCGTATTCTAGCGGAACCGCAGCAGTGCTTCGATAGCCACGGTCGAGTGCTTCCTCTCGCCAGACCTCGAACGCCGGGTCGTCTTGAATATTCTGTGACGTCGCAATACGTCGTTCCCGGACGGCAGTGCCTGCAGGACCTCGTCCAGTCGGGGAGTTGTCCGCAGTGACAACAATAGTGTCGAGATACGTGTCCTCGGCGCCGGCCCAGGCCTGTGGCTCGATTTGGTCTGTCTCAGAATTACGCTCACCGATCCATGCGAAACGGTAGGGCTCAGAATTGCTAATGATCTCACAGACACGTGTTTTGATTTCCGATAGCGAGGTCGCCCGGATGAGAGCCTGGTCAATGTTGCTGACCAGCGCTCGCACTCGTTCAAGTTCGGTAGCGCGCTGATTGGTGCGGTACTGTTCGACGGCGTTTTCGATACGATTCGCGAGGAGTTCGTATCGTTCCGTTCCGTGCCCTTTCCGGAGATAGTCGGTTGCACCGGCCGCAATAGCGTCGCTGGCGACCGTTTCGCTTCCCTCACCGGTGAATAGAATAAACGGTAGATCAGGGTATTCCGCACGGACAGCTTTGAGGAGTTCGATGCCGTCCTTCTCAGGCATCCGGTAGTCGCTGATAATACAGTCAACAGAACATGTAGCAAGTCTGTCGAGCCCTTTAGCAGCACTCGCCGCGGTTATGACGTTGAGTTGATCGGATTGCTGTGCAAGTAGTTCCGATGCCACATCTAAAAAATCCGGTTCATCATCAATATGAAGCACAACGATATTCGACAGCTCTGACACAATATCGATTGTACCTAACTTCGAACCATAAAGTTGCTGACCCAAGTATCAGAATATATACTCCGATAGGGCCGTCATTTATTTGTTGAATTTCGGCACTATCCGAATGAGTGCGTACAGGCCGCTTGAGACGTAGTTAGGTTGGCTGGCACAGATATTATTGCCTATTATAATATCACATATAAGAACTGGCGCAGTGGATTCATAAAAGCTCGATACATAGTTGTGGCAATGGCCTATGCAGGTGGCGGGACTCCCGATTCCATTCAGGTTTTGTATGTAAACGATGATGGTGACTTTGCTGAATTAGCGCAGACGAAGCTCCTGAGTATCTCATCTAGCTTTGACGTCACAACAGTCGGGAGTATCGAGGCTGCTCTCGACTCGCTTGCAACTTCGGCTATCGATTGCGTGGTCACATCGTACTCATTGCCGGGCGGGACGGGAATCGACCTCCTAGATCGGTTACGAACGGAGCAGTACGAACTACCGACGATCTTGTTTACCGGCCGAGGGAGCGAGCAAATTGCAAGCGAAGCGACACAGGCGGGGGTCTCCGATTACGTTCCGGTCCACGCGGGCCAGAACAGTTTCGAGTTGCTCGCGAGCCGCATCCAGACGCTCACCGAGGCCGCCCACAAACAAGCGGCCGCCGAGCGACTGTCCGACCGCTTCCAACGAACGCTGGAGCGGGCAACTGACGGGATTTATGCCGTCGATAGCGAGTGGCGGATCGAATATATAAACGAGAAGATGGCAAAGCGCGTCGACCGCGAACCGGAAACTATCGTCGGGACGATTATCTGGGAAGAGTTCCCCTCGATAGTTGGAACGGAACTCGAAGAGAAATACCGAACCGCGATGGAGACCGGCGACCCGGTGTCGTTCGAACAGTACCTTGGCGAACCGTTGGATTACTGGGTCGAAATACGAGTCTTTCCCGACGATGACGGTCTGACCGTCTTTTCACGGGAAACCACGGCAGAGCGGGAGCGAGAACTGGAGTTAGAGCGCAGTGAAGCGATCCTCGAAAACATCCACGACGTTGTATTTGTTCTCGATGATGAAGGGACAATCGAGTTCGCGAACACCGCTTCGAGACGACTCGTGACCGGGAAAGAATCGACCAAGATAACGGGACAGCAGTTGGAAGCAGTCGTGGGAGACCGGATGTCCAAGTCCGATGCCGAGCGGTTCACAGCGGCGGTCGAATCGACAGTCACTGATATCGAGAGCGACGGTGGCGTTACAGGGTTGTACGACGCAGACCTGCAAATCGATGTGACGACCGGCGGTGGCGAGCGGACGTTAGACGTCCGCGTCACACCGTTCCGGGGCGACGATGATCGGCAGGTGCTCGTCGTTGCCCGTGACATCACCGAACAGAGCATGGCAAAGCGACAGTTAGAGCAGGAGCGGGATGCACTTCGGGAACTCCAGACTGTCATGGCAAAGGGTGATATCGCTGCTGAGGCGCGCCTCGAAGAATTGCTCGAACTTGGCTGCCAGACGCTCGGGCTCGACATCGGAATCGTCTCACACGTTCAGGGCAATGATTACACGGTCAGGGCAGTACACGCCCCGGATACGGAAATCGAATCCGGGGACCTGTTCGACCTCGAATCGACGTACTGCGCGGAGGTGGTCGGGACAGATGCAGTCTGCTCGTTCGCAGATGCTGTCGCTGATGGCAAAGAAACCCACCCTGCGTATCGTGAGTTGGAGCTGGAATCGTATATCGGGGTGCCACTCATCGTCGATGGAGTCAGGTACGGGACGGTCAATTTTTCGAGTCCGACAACGCGAGTCGCGCCCTTCGGAGCGCTTGAGCAAACGTTCGTGGAGCTACTCTCGGAGCTCGTGAGCGCCGAAATATCGCGGATGCAGGACCAGACTGACCTCAAGCGCCAGGAATTCCTGTTCGAGCGGGTACAGAATATCGCAGATATCGGTGTGTGGGAGTATTTCCCGTCGATAGACAGCCTCGACTGGTCTGACGGCGTTCGTCGGATTCACGGCGTTGACGACGAGTATGACCCGTCACTCGATGACGCGCTTGGTTTTTATCACCCTGACGACCGAGAAAAGATTTCGCAGGCAGTCGAGCAGACGATTGCGGACCGAGAACCGTACGACATCGATCTCCGGATTGTGCGCACTGATGGCGACGTGCGCGACGTTCGGGCGTGGGGAGAACGCGTCGACGACCCACAGGACGATGAGCCCGTGCTTCGAGGCGTTTTTCAGGATATCACGGAGCGAAAAGCCCAGGAACGAGCGCATCAGGAACTTGCTGAGGAGTACGAGGCACTGCTCAATAGTTCAGGTGACGCCATATTCATGCTCGATGTCGATACGACTGGTAACGATCCAGTGTTCGAGTTTGCGCGACTCAGCCCCGGCTACGAGTCACAGACAGGTCTCACGACTGACGAGGTTCGAGGGGAAACGCCACGGGAGATCTTCGGTGACGAGCGTGGTGCCGAACTCGCGGCGAACTACACTCGTTGTTTCGAGGAGCGTGCGCCGATCTCGTATCGGGAAGAGCTGGACATCGCTGACGACGCGCGGTTCTGGGACACGAGCCTCGCACCAGTTATGCTCGGCGATGAGATCGTCCGGATCGTCGGTATCGCCCGCAACGTAACCGAACAGGTCGACCGACAACGCAAACTCGAAACGACGAACCAGCGACTTGAATCACTCATCGAAGCGACACCGCTCACTGTCATGGAAATCGACACAGACGGGACGGTCATCCGCTGGAACGATGGGGCCGAGAATATGTTCGGCTGGTCACGGGCGGAGGTGCTTGGCGAGGGCAATCCGATGGTCCCGGATGAGCAGCAGGCTGAATTTGAGTCCCACCGACAGCGCGTTTTGAGCGGCGATCAAATCAGGGGGAAGGAAGTACAACGGAAGACGAAGGCGGGTGAGGAACTAGAGTTGCTCCTGTCGGCTGCACCAATCACCGCTCCCGACGGAGAGATAACGAGCGTACTGGCTGTTCTAGAGGATATCACTGAACAGAAGCAGTTAGAGTCGAAGCTCCGCTCACTGCAGGAAACAGCACAGCGGCTCAGTGGCGCACAGTCGAGTGCCGAAATCGGCGACATCGCTATTGAGGCTGCTGTCGAAATTCTTGGGTTCGAACTCACCAGTATCTGGGAGTACACCGACCAGACAGACGAGCTTGTTCCACTGACGACGAGTGCGGCCACAAGGGAACTGCTCGGTGAACTACCACGGTTGCAGTCCGATGAGTCGCTTGCCTGGGAGGCGTTTAAAACATCAGAAGTGCGTCGATACGACGACATCAAATCCGTGACATCGCTCGGCGAAGCCGACACGAATCTCAGAAGCGGTCTGTTCGTGCCACTGGGGGAGTTCGGGCTTATGGGTGTCGGAACGCCACAGGAACAGACCTTCTCTGAAGCAGACGTGGATCTGTTCCAGATACTGGGCGCAACCGTCAAGGCGGCATTCACCCGTGCAAGCCGGGAAACCGAACTCCAGCGACAGAATGAGCGGCTCAATGAGTTTGCCAGTGTTGTCGCCCACGACCTCCGGAACCCGCTGTCCATCGCTATCGGCTTTCTCGACATCGTCGAAGAGACAGGTGACCTCAGTCACGTGGACCGAATCGAATCGGCACATGGCCGTATGGAGCGGTTGATCGACGACCTCCTGACGCTGGCGCGCGGTGAGACCACAGTTACGGATACGAAACAGATCGATCTTGCGGCCGTGACGACGGAAGCCTGGGGATACGTCGACACCGTTGAAGCAACGCTGACGGTTGCTGACACGGTCCCGACAGTGGCTGGTGACGCCAGCCGGTTGACACAACTGTTCGAGAACCTCTTCAGAAACGCTATCGAGCATGGCGGGGACGCCGTCACGGTAACCGTCGGGCAGTTAGAGGGCGGTGACGGGTTCTACGTCGTGGATGACGGCGATGGGATTCCATCAGCAAAGCGTGGGGAAGTACTGGAACACGGCGTTACGTCTACCAAGGGAGGCACTGGCTTCGGGCTCTCCATCGTGGAGGACATCGCCAAAGCACACGGCTGGACTGTCCGTGTGACGGAAGGCGCTGCTGGCGGGGCACGGTTCGAGTTTTGCTACTGAGGGCAGCGTTAGCAGCGGTTTCTTGGTACCGACAGCGACAGTTGTGGATCCCGTTATGAAATCTGCAACGCCGGTGCTACGGCCAGAGCCCCCGTGCTTCGTGAGCCTCCGCGATACGGGACAGGGCGACGACATACGCCGCATCGCGCCACGTGATGTCGCGGTTTTCGAACTCCGTTCGGACTGCGTCCCAGGCCGCTCGCATCTCTTCGTCGAGTTCGTCGTTCACTCGCTCGAGTGACCACGACCGACGGTTGATGTCCTGTAGCCACTCGAAGTAGCTCACCGTGACGCCGCCGGCGTTCGCCAGAATGTCCGGAATCACAACGACATCCCGGTCAGCGAGGATGGAGTCAGCAGTGGACGTCGTCGGGCCGTTTGCCCCTTCGACGACATAATCCGCAGCGATGTCGTCCGCGTTCGCTTCGGTAATGACGTTTCCGAGCGCTGCCGGAATGAGGACATCGACATCCAGCGTCAGCAGTTCATCGTTCGAAATCACGGTGTCGGCGTACTCGGTGACCGCTTCCGGTTCCTCGTCGTGTGACGGGACTGTCGCCGTATTGATTCCGTCGGGGTCGTACATTGCCCCGTTCACGTCGCTGATCGCGACAACAGTCGCGCCCTGTTCGTCAAGCAACCGTGCTGCGTTCGCACCGACACTGCCGTAGCCCTGTACTGCGACCGTGGTCTCCGACAGTGGCTGGTCGTAGTACTCACAGACCAACTGTGTGATAATCGCGACACTCCGGCCGGGCGCGTCTTCACGCCCCTCGCTCCCACCGACAATCGGCGGCTTCCCGGTGACAACACCCGGAATCGTCTCGCCCTCTTGCATGGAGTAGGCGTCCATCAGCCAGGCCATCGTCTGTGGGTCCGTTCCCATGTCCGGGGCTGGTATGTCCCGGTTTGGCCCGATGACCTCGCGGAGTTCCTGCGCGAACCGGCGGGTGAGCCGTTCTTTTTCGTCTCGGCTCAGCGTTTTCGGATTGACCGCGATACCCCCTTTTGCGCCGCCGAAGGGGAGGTCCATCACCGCGCATTTCCAGGTCATCCAGATTCCAAGCCCGACACATTCGTCCCTGGTCACGTCAGGGTGATAGCGAAGCCCGCCTTTGTACGGTCCCCTGACGCTATCGTGCTGGGCCCGATACCCGGTGAACACTTCCACTGTGCCATCGTCCCGCTCAATCGGGACGGTAACCTCATGGACGTTTTGCGGATGATTGAGTCGTGCGACAATGTTCGGGTCGATATCGAGGTGGTCCGCAGCCCTGTGGAGTTGCAAACGGGCTGTTTCGAGCGCGGATTCCGGTTCGGACGACGTCGACGAGTCTCCCGATGGAGAAGTGGAGCTCAGTTCCGGTCCCATCGTTATTCCAGCGGAGTGAGTCGGTTGCGCATTTCACCGCCGCAGTCCTGACAGTTCTCCGGTTGGCTCACTGCAGTGATGACTTTGCCACATGCAAAGCACTCGTACGGTGTCTTCTCGTCGTGGTCTTGCTCTACATCTCTCATGTGTATTCACGAGTGACGGTTTCCGACCGCCAGTACTCGATTAAGGAATAGAAGGACATCAAAGGAATATTCAGAGGTTAAACAAAGAGGCAGGGGTGGATTTGGTTGTTTATTATTGAACCCCATCTTACGCCTCCCGACTCGAAACGCTCCGGTCTTCGAACAATGCTGTGAACAGTTTCCGCTGGACTGTCCGCACGTGCTGATAGAACGCTGGTGGCGAAATCTCGAGCATCGTTGCGATGTCTTCGCCGGACTTTGTGCGCGGTGACTCGAAGTAGCCGCTGTAGTAGGCGGTCTGAATCACTTCGAGCTGTCGCTCCGTGAGGTCCCTGAGGAACTCCGAACTGCGATCCTGCTCGATACCCCGCTCAAGCGTTTCTTTGCGCTTGAGTTCGACGCCGGAAAACGTACTGTCGACCAACTGTGCGATGTTTCGAACGTCGACGCTCTGTGGTACATCGACGATGAGTGTCGTTCCCTCCGGGTCTGCGGTCGCTTCCCGGAAGATAGCGCCGTGGTCAGCAAGTTCCAGCGCGAGGAACGGCTGTGACAGCTCCAGCCGCAGGACACCGCTGTCAGTGTCGTCATCACTTATCTGTGTCACGTCGTCGATCGTCGTCATGTCAGCCGCAGCCGCCGCGACCGTTTGCACGTCAGCGTCTTCGACCGCCACAAACACGCTGTTACCGGCCGGCGCGTGCTGAATGCCACCTTCGTAGGAAATGGTACACCCAGTCGACCGAGCGAGTCGCGACAAGAGGAACCGCTCGTCATCGATGACGAACTCAACGCGGGTTACCGACGACGTGAGCAACGCATGTTTCCGTTCGATAGCGCTGAGTGCCGAGGCGATCGTCTCGCCAAGTTCACGCAACACGGTGCGCGTTGTCTCATCGAACGCGTCTTTCGTGTCGGCATAGATGGTGAGGATTCCATGCCTGAGGTCGTTGTACACCAGTGGGATACTCAGCACAGAGAGGAAGTCACGCGTGAGCGCGTCCGACCGCCATGGCGCGTTCCGGAGATCAGCGGCGACATTTGGGATCATCGTCACGTCGCCGGTCGCAGCCGTCTGGCCCGCGGGCTCAGTCTCGGAGGCCGCAACGGCGATTGATTGACTGTCGAGATACCCCTGGTCAGTGCCGGCCCAGGCTCGCGGTTCGACGGTAGTACCGCCCGGGTCGACGCTCCCGATCCATGCGAACTTGAATCGGTCCGTGTCAGTCAGCCGTTCGCAGACGGTATGAGTGATCTCCTCCTGTGTTTCCGCACTGACGATCGTCTGGTCTATCTCCCGAATCGTGTTGTTGATCTGATTCAGAGCAGTCAGTTGCTCGTTTTGCCGCTGGAGTTCACGGTCCTGTTCCCGAAGCTGGGATTCCCGGACGACTCGGTCGAGAGCAGCCTCGGCAGTTGCTGCGAGCAGGTCGGTGAGTTCCTGTGTCAGGTCGTCGAACACTCCGACAGCCGTCGACCCGGTGACGAACACGCCGTGGGTGCCGAGCGGAATGAACATAACACTCCGGAGGTCAGTTGCCCGGTTTTCCAATCGATCCGACGTGTGAACATCGTCGAACACGAGTGTCTCGTCGTTGACGAAACTGTAGCTCGGAAGCGTGTCATCGTTCGTGCGGACAGCCGGAAGCGGTCCGTGGTGTTCGGTCATCGCCCGTGACTGTGCAACAGGGAGGAGTTCGTTCGTCTCGGCGTCGTGCAGATAGATTGCGCTCGCGGAGACGTCGAACACACTGAGCACGTCATCGACGATGTGTTGGGCGATTTCCTGATTGGTCTCCGTGTAGAGGAACTTCCGTGCGGTCTCCTGCAGCGTCGTCAGCGCTTCCTCGCGCTGTTTCCGTTTCGTGATATCCCGGCAGCTATACAGCAGTGTGCCGTCCTGAATTGAGACTTCGCGGACGTTGACCAGCAACGTGTGCTCGTGACCAGCTTTGTCGGTGACTGTACACTCGATGTTCTTCAGAACGCCCTTCTCAGCGAGTTCCGCCCGGTCGAACAGGTCCTCGCCAAGGAGCGTGTCGATCGTTTCCTGCTCGCAAATCTCGTCGTCAGTGTAGCCAAAAATGAAGTGGACGTTCGGGCAGACGTAGGTGTATTCCCCGCCCTCGTTCGTCATGAGGACGGTGTCGGTCATATTGCTGAGCGTGACCCGGTGAAGTTCCTCAGATTGACGGAGGTCACGATCGAGGGTGACCTGCTCCGTGATGTCGATCCCTTCGATCACGATCGAGGTGACATCGCCGAAGTCGTTCTCGACCGGACGAACTGACAGCTCGATAACGCGGTCCGTGGCCGTGGACGGCTGATGAACGACGACGTTGCCGAATTGCCCGTCGCGTGCAGCCTCGACAAGTTGCCGGATGTCGCGTTCTGTCGCATCGGACTGTGACCACCACGGCAGCGTCCAGAACAGGTCACCGATGGCCGTGTCCACGTCCTCGTCAATCATTGCTCGTCCTGTCTGATTCACACGGACGAGCGAGCCATCCGGGTCGAGGACCCACGTGGCCGTCTGTGTGTCGTGAAAGACGGCGTCGAACTGCCGTGCCCGTTCGCGCTGTGTGATCGTTCGCCGGGCGGACTGGAGCGTCTTCTCGGTTCGCTCAATTACCTCGTCTATCCGCAGGCCGTCTGTCCCTGCGAGGGGTACGTAGTCGGAAACGCCGGCCTCGATTGCCTCACTCGCCAGGGCTTCGCTTCCGTCCGTAGTCCCGAGGATGACAGGGAGATCCGGGGCCAAGTTCTCGGAGCTGTCGGGTCAGTTCAATGCCACTCCCGTCATCGAGTGTCTTTCTCGTGACAATACAGTCGACCGAGCGCTTCCGAACCGTCTCGAGGGCGTCCGATATCGTCTCAGCAGCGAGGATAGTAGCCTCTGTGCTCGCTCTAAGCGCTTCTGAGAGCGGCTCGGTCCAGCCTGTAGAACCAACAACGAGAACCTGAGCCGTGTCGAATGGGCTCCCGGCGTCTCTCATCTGCTGCTCCCGGGCACGAAGTGATCACTGAGAACACTGGCGCGATACGTGGACACTCGTTCGAGTTGTCGCCATCTACCGTGAACGGAGTGGTTCAGTTGCCGTGTTTTCGATGGAGGGTTCAATAATAAACACCTGCGTTCAAAATACTTCGTTGCTAAACAGTTTAGTATTTCCTCATTCCTGCGGTTATTTCGGCAGAGTGCCATCGGTCGACGGCCGGTACTCGCGAAGACACATGACGGACATCACACAGACGCCGACACGGTCGGTCCCTGCCCGTCGTTCAGATAGTCGCGAGCCAATAGCTCCTGCCGATTCTGCACAGCTATGATGGACGTACAACGTCGCTTGACGGAGAAGAGAGCTATCAGGCACGTCGAAGCGCCGGCGTCGATGCCAGTGTTCCGAGCTGTGACGCGGGTCTGGCATTTTCCCAGCGGAGATGCCTTGCTCGAACGTGACGGGTATCGTGACTGTCTGATCCCGGACGTCGACCGGATCGACGTGCCAGTCAATGGAACGGAACAGGTTGCGGACGCTGTGGCACTCGATACGGATACCACTGTTCGGGTGACGGACAATACAGGAAGCGTAGTTATGTCAGAATTCGACAAAAATGTGAAGATAGGATTAACGATTCGGACCCATTCGCGGTTGTAAGCCCCTCATCTAGCCTCTTCTATATCGAATGATATAGTAATTTTTCTGGTAGAAATGGGTAGCTTTTGGTATCTCGATGAATCCCGTCGATATATGTCTGATGTAAATCCGTACCAAAGCCTGCGGACGCAAATCGACGCAGCAGCACAATACTTAGACATCTCAGAGGGACAACTGGAACGGCTGAAAACCCCTGAGCGGATACTGGAAACGAATCTGTCTGTTGAGATGGACGATGGGTCGGTGGAGGTATTCCGTGCGTATCGGTCACAGTTCAACGGCGACCGTGGCCCGTACAAGGGCGGAATCCGCTATCATCCACAGGTAGACCGCGACGAGGTCAAGGCGCTCTCCGGGTGGATGGTCTACAAGACGGCGGCGAGCGATATCCCGCTCGGCGGTGGCAAAGGCGGAATCGTCATCGACCCGAGGAACTATTCCGAGAGCGAACTGGAGCGGGTCACACGCTCATTTGCGAAGGAACTGACGCCACTGATTGGGGCCGACCGTGACGTGCCCGCACCTGACGTCAACACGGGCCAGCGCGAGATGAACTGGATCAAAGACACCTACGAGACACTCGAAAACACGACAGAGCCCGGCGTGATAACCGGGAAGGACCTCGCAAGCGGTGGCAGTGAAGGCCGCGTCGAAGCGACCGGGCGTTCGACGGTCGTCGCAGCACGTGAAGCCTTCGAGTATCTTGACAAGGACATCGAAGGCGCGACGGTCGCGGTTCAGGGCTACGGGAACGCCGGCTGGATCGCAGCGAAACTCATTCACGAAATGGGGGCCAACGTCGTCGCCGTGTCCGATTCGAGCGGCGCGATATACAGCGACGCGTCGTTCGACCCGTCGCAGTCAAGGACTACAAACGCGAAACCGGGAGCGTCGTCGGATATACCGACGCGGCGGAGGAACTCACGAATGATGAACTGCTCACGCTCGACGTCGACCTGTTGATCCCGGCCGCACTCGAAAACGCCATCGATGAGTCGCTGGCACATGACATCTCTGCCGATGTCATCTCTGAGGCTGCGAACGGACCGATTACTCCCGCAGCAGACGACGTTCTCAGCGACCGCGAGACGCTGGTCATTCCGGATATCCTCGCGAACGCGGGCGGCGTCATCGTGTCGTACTTCGAGTGGGTCCAGAACAGGCAGCGCTTCTACTGGTCCGGAGAGCGTGTGAACGAGGAACTGGATTCGATTATCGTCGAGCAGTTCGGGAACCTCGTCGACGCCTACGAGGAGCGAAACCTCTCCTCGCTCCGAACCGCCGCATACGTCGTTGCACTCCAGCGGGTGATGAACGCCGGCGAGCAGAGCGGCACTTGGCCGTAACGGGTTCTGAACCACATCGGCCGCCGTTCTCGCTGCCATGTTGAGAGCCCTCTGTCACCAAACGACACGATATTAAGACCATCCAGTGAGCAGAGGCACTATGCCAACCGACCGCGTCACCGTCTCTCTGACGAGGAGACCAAGGAGACGTTAGAAGGGCTAACCGACCGAACTGGGGAAAGCCAGAGCCAGTTGATCCGCGAGGCAATCGCGTTCTACGCGGCAAACTTCGACTCGGCGCACGCAAGTGATAGCGATCACCTCCAGACGTACTACGAAATGCTCTCGACGGGCGAACACGTCCTGCTGGACATCGACCTGCTGCACGCACTCCTGCGTCAGTTTACTGACCCGGATGAGCGGGACGAGGAGGTTCTCAATATGATCGATCAGGTGGCACAGTACCACGCTCAAGAGTATGCTGAGCGGTTCGATTCGCTCGAAGATGTTCTCGAATGGCTCTCACTGTGTGGGTTCCTGACCGTTCGGCGGGACGAAAAGGGGAGTTTCCACGTGGTGTTCCCATCCGAATCGGTGCGGTGGTTGATGATTCGGTTCATCCGCGGTAGCATCGCCGACCTTCCGTTCGAAATTGAAATCGAAGAGAGTGTTTCGAAAGTACTATTAAGAGAACGAGAACCGTGAATACCTCTGCACGGAACGCAAACCGACTCGAATCTGGGGGTTGGGTATTTCTTACTATTTCACACACTTGGTGACGTATACACAGGGTTCATACGACCGATGTTCCGGCCACACACAGGTCTTAACAATGTTTTTCCTTACCTGCCGGGACCGTGACAGTGGCTATCAAAACCAACAATCATGAGCATTACAGAACGACTCAAAGCCGTCGGCCCGGGGGCGATGGTCGCCGCCGCGTTTATCGGTCCTGGCACGGTCACGACTGCGAGCGTCACCGGAGCGGAGTTTGGCTACGCGCTTCTGTGGACCATGGTCTTCTCGATTGTGGCAACGATCGTTCTCCAAGAGATGAGTGCGCGGCTTGGCCTTGTCTCGGGGGAGGGGCTCGGGGAAGCACTTCGAGAACGGTTCGACAATCAAATCGTCGAGTACGTGAGTATATTCCTCGTTGTCGGCGCGATCGGCGTCGGGACCGCCGCCTATGAGGCTGGGAATATCCTCGGCGGTGCCGCAGGGCTCGCGACGATCACGGGTATCGACTCAACGGTGTGGGGGGTCGTGATGGGACTCGTCGCCGGACTCCTGCTCTACACTGGGCGCTACAAGTTGATCGAACGAGCGCTCATTGGTCTGGTCGCCGTGATGGCGTTCTCGTTCGTAGCATCGGCGGTGCTTATCGGTCCCGACCCCAGTGCGATTGCGATGGGGTTCGTCCCCGGTATCCCCTCGGGGTCGCTGTACCTCATCACCGGCCTCATCGGAACGACCATCGTCGGGTATAATCTGTTCCTGCACGCGAGTAACGTCCAAGAGCGGTGGAGCGGTCCCGACGATATCGGCCACTCCCGTATCGACACGGTGGTGTCGATCGTTGCGGGCGGCATTATTACGATTACGATCATGGTGACCGCGGCCGCAGCATTCGAGCCCGGAACGCAGATCAGCGATATCGGTCGGATGGCCGAACAGCTGCGCCCCATCGCGGGTCCGTACGCCGAACTGTTCTTCAGCATCGGCATCTTCGCCGCCGGATTCACGAGTGCCACGACAGCACCGCTCGCGGGCGCGTGGGCGACAACAGGTGCACTCGGCTGGGATTCGGATATGCAGAGCACACAGTTCCGTGCCGTCTGGGGGACCATCCTCGGCGTCGGGGTTCTCTCGGTGTTGCTGGGTGGCAGTCCCGTCCAGATCATCGTGTTCGCACAGGTGGTCAACGGGATTTTATTGCCGATCGTCGCGGTATTCCTGATATACGCGATGAACCAGCGGGACCTCCTCGGCGAGTACACGAACGGGTCGATAGCGAACGCCCTCGGCGCGATTGTGACGCTTATCGTCGTGTGGCTCGGGGTTCGGACGCTACTCAGCGTCGCGGGGGTGCTGTAGATGGGCGGCCGGCGGGTCGGTGTCGACGTCGGTGGAACCTTCACTGACGTGACGCTGTCGCTCGATGGGGAGCTCGTGACCGCGAAAGTCCCGAGCACTGAAGACCAGAGCGAGGGCGTTATCGCCGGGATCGAGAAGGCCTGCGAAGCGGCTGATATCGACCCTGAGACCGTGAGCGAGTTCTCTCATGCGATGACCGTCTCGGTCAACGCACTGCTCGAAGAGGACGGCGCAAAGACCGCACTCGTCACGACAGACGGGTTCCGGGACGTTCTGGAGATCGGTCGGCAGGACCGCCCGTCGCTGTACGACCTGTCGGCCGAAAAGCCGACACCGTTGGTTCCCCGCCGCCGCCGCTTCGAAGTGTCCGAACGGACGATCACCGACGGTATCGAACAGCCCGTCGACGAGGACGAAGTCCGGGCAATCGCCGAGCAGCTACGCGAGATGGATGTCGAGTCTGTCGCCGTCTCGCTCTTGCACGCGTACGCACACCCCGAAAATGAAACACGCGTCGCAGACATCCTGCGGGATGAACTCGACGTGCCCGTCTCGGCCTCGCACGAAGTCCTCGCCGAGTTCCGCGAGTACGAACGAACGTCGACGACAGCCGTCGACGCCTACGTACGGCCGGCGATTGACCACTACGTCAGCCGTCTGACCGACCGTGCGCGGGACCTCGGCGTTCCACAGCCCCGAATTATGCAGGCGAACGGCGGTATCACCGACACTGCTACCGTCAGACGGAACGCCGTGACAACCGTCCTTTCGGGCCCTGCCGCCGGGGTCGTTGGGGCAGGGTCGATGGCGTCTGAGGAACAGGACGGGCTAGTCACGTTCGATATGGGTGGGACCTCTACGTGACGTTAGTCTCGTCCGCGACGGTGAAGCGGAACGGACGACAGAGGGCGTCATCAACGAGCGGCCGATCAAGACACCGATGGTCGACGTCGAAACAGTCGGTGCAGGTGGCGGGTCCATCGCCTGGGTCGACGCCGGGGGCGCACTCCGAATCGGCCCGCGTTCCGCCGGAGCTACCCCGGTCCAGCCTGCTACGGGGAAGGCGGAACTGAGCCGACCGTCACTGACGCGAATCTCGTGCTGGGCTATATCGGCGAAAGCACAAGTCTGGGTGGTGAACTCTCACTCGATGCGGATGCCGCCTACGACGCGCTTGCGGACCTCGCCGACGAGGCGGGTCTCGGTGGGCCTCTGGAAGCCGCCCGTGGCGTCTACCGCGTCGCGAACGCGAACATGACCAGAGCCATTCGCTCCGTGACCGTCGAGCGTGGGTACGACCCGCGGAAGTTCGGGCTCGCCGCGTTCGGGGGTGCCGGGCCAATGCACGCGGCGGCAATCGCGGACAGCCTCGATATCGATCGAGTGGTGATTCCGCGCGCTTCAGGCGTGCTGTCGGCATACGGTTTGCTCGCAGCTGACGAGAAGCGCGACGCAGTACGGACGTATCAGCGCTCGCTCGACGCGGTCGACCCCGACGAGGTCGACACAGTCTACGAGGAGTTGTCCGAAGAACTTCTGGCTGAGGTTAGCGACCGCGAGGCAGCGACAGTGCGACACTCAGCCGACCTCCGGTACGCCGGCCAGAGTTTCGAACTTACCGTAGACGTCGACCGGCCGTTCGACACCGCGGACGCCCGCGAGCGTTTCGGGTCAGCCCACGAGTCCGCGTACGGCTATCGAGCGGACGAGTCGGTCGACCTGGTGAACTGTCGCGTGACGACGACCGTGGAACGGAGCGCGCCGCCGGTCAAGTACACTGCCGAAGGCGACCCACAGAAGGGCTCTCGGGAGGCGGTGTTCGCCGACGAGGTCCGCGAAACCCCGGTCTACGAGCGAGCGAAACTGCAACCACAGAATAGCATCGACGGCCCCGCGATTGTCGAGGGCGATGAGAGCACAATCGTCATCCCACCGACGTGGAACGTCCAGGTGCGCGATGACGGGACACTGACAGCGGCGGTGAGCGACACATGAACGACGAAGCTACGACATCGAGTGACGGACAGGAGACAATCGACCCTGTAACGCTGGAAATCCTCAGGAACCAGCTCGAGAGTGTCGCAACCGAGATGGGCCACGTGCTCATCCGGGGGGCGTACTCCCCGAACATCAAGGAGCGACAGGACTGTTCGACGGCGCTCTTCGACGCGTCGGGTCGGATGGTCGCACAGGCGGAACACATCCCGGTCCACCTCGGCGCGATGCCCGATGCAGTGGATGTTGTCCTCAAGAATGACCCGAAACCGGGCGACGTCTTCATCGTTAACGACCCGTTCGCGGGCGGGACACACCTCCCGGACATCACGCTCGTCTCGACCATCGCGCCTAACGACGAGATAGTCGGGTACGCCGTCTCGCGGGCCCATCACGCCGACGTGGGCGGGAGTTCGCCGGGAAGTATGCCACCGGGCGCACAGGAAATTTACGAGGAGGGGCTCCGCCTGCCTGCTGTCCGACTCGTCGACGGTGGCGATCCCAATGAGGCGGTTCACGACCTCATCCGTGCCAACGTCCGGACGCCGGACGAGCGCGAGGCGGACCTTCGGGCCCAGCGCGCGGCAAACGAACGGGCCGAGGAACGCATCGGTGAACTCCTGTCGGAGCACGGGCCGACACTGCTCGAGGCGTTCGATGCCGTCATCGAGTACTCCCGCGAGCGGGTCGAGGCTGAACTCGACGCGCTCCCGGACGGAACGTATCGAGCGCAGGATATCCTCGAAGGCGACGGCGTGACCGATGCCGACATCCCGATTGAAGTGGCCGTCACCATCGATGGGGCCTCGATAGCCGTCGACTTTGCCGGGACTGCCGACCAGGTGGCGGGCAACCTGAACGCACCCCTGTCGGTCGCGAAGAGCGCGGTCTACTTCGTCGTTCGAGCGATCACCGATCCGGAAATACCCCCAAACCACGGCTGTTACGAGCCGGTATCCGTGTCCGCACCTGAAGGGTCAGTACTCAACCCGGACGCGCCGGCCGCAGTCGTCGGTGGCAACGTCGAGACGAGTCAACGCGTCATGGACGTCACACTGGCAGCGCTCGCCGAAACAGTCCCCGATAGGGTTCCTGCCGGCGGACAGGGAACGATGAACAACCTCATCATCGGTGACCGGACCGGCGATTTCACCTATTACGAGACTATCGGCGGCGGGTTCGGTGCCCGGCCCGGGAAAGACGGGATGGACGGCGTACAGGTCGGCATGACGAACACGCTCAACACGCCTGTCGAATCGATGGAGGCCGAGTATCCGCTCCGAGTCGAGCGGTACGCGCTGCGTCGGTCAAGCGGCGGCGACGGCCGATACCGCGGCGGACTGGGCCTCGAACGCACCGTTACCGTTGAGACCGACGCCACCGTGTCACTGCTGACTGAGCGGCGGCGGACGGCTCCTGCCGGAATCGATGGCGGCGAGGATGGCGCGAGAGGGGAGAATCTGGTCGACGGCGACCCCGTTCCTGCGAAGGCGTCCGTTGACATCGAGGCCGGGACGACCGTCTCCGTCCGAACGCCCGGTGGCGGCGGACACGGCGATCCGGCAGAGCGGGACCCGGAAGCAAGAGAGCGTGACCGACGCGATGGGAAGGTAGACGAGGTGTAGCGTCTCGGTTCGGTTGTCGGTCGAATAGACGTAGCCGGCCACCACAGTGGTGCCACCCGTAGTCAGCTGTTCGGCGTATCGATAGCCTCCTGCACACCGAGCCAGTTCGTGATAGAGCCGTCGGGGCCAGTAAGTGGCACTATCGTCACTCGGTTTTTGAAGTGTGTCCCGTCCGCTCGGTAGTTCCACAGTTCGACGGTCCGCTGTTCCCAGATATCGATCCCTTCCTGGAGCGTTGCGATTGCATCGGAGTCAGTTGCTGGTCCCTGCAGCAATCGAAGGTTCTCGCCGCGAAGCGCGGCTAGCGAGTACCCGGTCATCTCCTGGAACGTCTGTGTCGCATATCGGACTGGATTGTCCTGATACGCCGGGCCAGTGAGCGTCAGGCCCAGAGGGATCGTCCCAAGTCGCACCATTTTCGCGATATATTCTCGCTCAAAACCCGTTACCGAGGTAGGCTCGAATCCCTTGAAATCCTGAAGGAGAGCGGCCGGTGACTCGTCAGCGGGTTCCGGGTCAACACTCTGGAGGTTGTGTGTTTCGACGAGGTCCGGAAGCCGACGGCGAAACTGCTCCTCGTCGAGCAGCATGGTTTCGATAAGTACGTCCCTGAGTGAGGCCATGTTCGCGGTCAGTTGATCTAGTCGGCGGTGACACAAACTCCCGTCGGTGTCCGGCCTGTGGCCGCTCAGCCGTGCCATTCATGCTGATACAGCACCTGTTACAGGTACGCGCTCGTCCCTACGATACCAATGTCTGAACGCGAGTATCCGGTGGCCGACCTTCCGACGCCTAATGAGACGTACAGCCCTGGCGACGCCGTTTCCCTCCAGCTTGCTGCGTTGGAAACGAACGACGACCCGTTTGAGAACGCGGGGATCATGACGGCGTACAATTTCGCCTCCCCGGCCAACCGCCGCTCGACTGGCCCACTTGACCGATTTATAGCCATGGTCCAGTCACCGCAGTACCGCCCGATGATCAACTTCAGGGAGGCTGTGCGAGGCCCTGTAGAGCGGGATGAGAACTACGCTGAACAGCGGGTAACGATTACCGGGCCGGATAGACAGACAACCACGTACGAGTTCGGTCTGTCAGTGCAGTCCGTCGGCGAGTTTCGGGGCTGCTGGCAGACTGACCGTGTTGTGGTGGTCTGAACGGGGGCAGTGCCAACCGAATTGGTGATTTGTGCCGTGTTGTGAACTAGGTTGCAATAGCTACTGCTAGTTCCATCCGCTCAGGTGCTACTGGCATCTCTCTCATGCGTTTTTACCCAGAGAACGCTCTACAGGTGTCGGCCCGCCAGCACAAGACAGTGGGATGAATAATACGAGAACGCTTCAATCAGAACGTCTCTTCCGCGGTCGTGTAATATTCTAATATAAGAAGGATATATTACTATTTAGATGGTAGTTCAAGTCATTTTGCCGTCTACGCTATTGCGGCGAGCCACTAACGCCAGATGCACTGCCCTAGCAGCAAAGAATGAGATCTCGCTGTTCAGTTTTTCAGTACCTCACTTGCCACTTTATACACAGATGAACCAAAAATGTAGTTTTCCACTATACCCGGTGAAACTAGATCTGTCGGTATGTTAAATTGGTTCTCTAAGCGTAAGAATCGCTGAATGTGGGTTTAAAGTGTTAAAGCGTGAGATAGTCTGGCTTTAATCTCCAGTAGACTAGCCTCCCACATCAACAAGTCATGGAAACAGTTGTTAGGTTCCCAAATAGATAATATATCATATAATATTTCATATATTCAATTCCTTCAATCATTGTTTCTCACGCGGCTGTGTCAGTTACTGTATTTCACTCACAACTAAGTTGGACCCAGTAGGCAGCAGGTCACGAGAACGGAGGTGTGCTGTAGATTCAGAATTGGCTCCGGATTCTCACATGGTTACTCGTTTCGAGCGGTGCGCTCAGTCACTATCTGCCGGTGCAGCCACGTTACTCGTCATATGCTCGTCAGCCTCAGTCTCAGTATATGTGATCTGCCAGCCGGTAACTCCCATGAGAATGAGGATGAGCGGCGAAAGGAAGCCCAGGAAGTAGTAGGGCGCATACTGGAACGTGCTGACGCCGAGCGTGCCAGCCATGAACACCGCGCCGCTGTTCCATGGAATGAGCGCACTTGTGACAGTCCCGGAAGATTCAATCGCCCGCGAAAGGTTCTCCGTCTTGAGTCCCTTCTCTTCGTAGAGACTGCCCAGCGTCACGCCAGGAACAACGATACTGATGTACTGTTCTGCCGCAAGGACGTTCATCGAGACTGACGACAGAACCGTAATGCCGGTGAGACTTCCAACGCTCTTGCTGAGCCGGCCGAGATGATGAGCTAAGACAGCGATAATTCCAGTACACTCGAACAGGCCGCCCAGTGCGAGTGCGGCGATAGCAATTGTTACCGCCCATGCACCGCCAACCATGCCACCGCTTGCGAGGAGGCCGTTTACGAGTTCCATCCCCGTTTCCGGGCTTGTCCCACTCTGTGCAACGGTCCAGACAGACGTGAACGAGTTGCCCTGAAGCACGGCCGAGGTTATCGCGCCGGCAAAGACACCAGCACCGAGAGCTGGAATCGCGGAGATGCCGTAGATCGCCAGCCCGAATGTCACGAGAAGCGGGAAGAAGGCGAGCGGAGAGATCGTGAACGAACCCGTAAGTGCCGTCTGGATCTCAGCGATCCGATCAACAGGAATAGATCCTGACGCGCGAATACCGAGACCGGCGTACAGGACGACAGCGATAGAGAAGGCAAGGAACGTCCCTGCCCGCATCGCATTGATATGATCGTACAGATCGGTGTTCGTCACCGCCGAAGCGAGGTTTGTTGTGTCCGAGAGCGGTGACTGCTTGTCACCCGTGTATGCGCCGGTGAGGATTGCACCTGCGGTCATCGGCTCAGGGAGCCCGAGTCCCGAACCGATTCCGATGAAGGCAACACCGAGCGTCCCCGCCGCGGTCCACGATGACCCGATGGCAAACGTTATCGCCGCAGTGATGATCGCTGTGAGCGGGAGGAACACTATCGGGTGCAGCAGGTCAAGGCCGTAGTACATGAGTGTCGGAATCGTTCCAGCATGTATCCAGGTCGAGATAAGCGCATAGACGATAAACAGGATGAATACGACCTGAATGCCCATCAGCAGCGTATGTGTGATTCCAGCATACATCTCGTCCCAAGAGATGTCGAATCGGTAGTAACTGAACAGTCCAGTGAAGGCAATGCCCCAGAGGAGAGGGAACTGCGGGTCAAGTCCGTAAATTCCGATTCCTATGCCCAGCGCGGTTAGCATCCCGATGATCGGTATCAGCGCCTCCCCCAGAGAGGGTCGGTCTTCGGGGTCAATGTCGTCGTACAGCTTGATGTCGAATTCAGAACTCATTCGTAGTAATTCAATTACGTATCGCGTTTCCGCTCGTTGCGCAGTGATCTATTTGCATCAGAGTCTGTTCTGACTGATGGGGTTCGGATCAGCTTTTCAGTCGCTATACCGGTAGTTTGGCGACTACACCGACTGTGGCAACAGCGCATGTCGTTTGCTCCATCGACACCATCATTAATAAAAGTTCATGCAGAGGCGGGATGCTGACAGTCGATGAATCTGGCTCAGATTAAATTGTGCGTCGAAATCCAATGCACTGAGGCGGACCGTCCCAGTCTGGTCCGTATATAGTAGAGAAAGGGCTACAGCAACAGACTGTGCGTTCGATATACCAAAATCATATAACCATGATAACCGAGGATCAGTACATGACTGAACGCGAGCCACCGTCCCGACGAATCAAGTCGATGCAGACTGCCAGTGAGGTCCTGCGTGAAATTCAGTCACAGTCT
Source organism: Haloarcula sp. NS06 (assembly GCF_051122755.1). NCBI lineage: Archaea > Methanobacteriati > Methanobacteriota > Halobacteria > Halobacteriales > Haloarculaceae > Haloarcula > Haloarcula sp. NS06. The sequence goes on along the minus strand of NZ_CP184846.1, from coordinate 311,528 downwards.
GAGGCGACGCTGTCCGATCTCTGTGAGGATATAGATGTTGCTAAAAGTACGCTACATACGTATCTACAGACACTCGTTGCTGAGGACTTTATCGATAAATCAGATGGCGTCTATCGATTAGGCCTGCGGTTCATACCGCTCGGTGAGAGCGTCCGGAATCGGGTTGACCTCTATCAGCACGGCAAAGAGGAAGTAGAGCGCCTCGCCGAAGAGACAAACGAATGGGTCCATCTCACAGTTGCGTACCGGAACAGGGAGGTAACGCTGTACGAGCATAATGAGGGCGAAACTGTCGCCGTGGACTATCAACGGCGAACCAGAGAATCCCCACAGTATCTCCACTGTACTGCGACCGGAAAAGCGCTGCTGGCATATTTCGATGACGATCAAATCACTGAAACAGTGGCTACTGAAGGACTTGTGCAGCAGACTGAGAAGACGATCACCGAACCCGACAAGCTGCGGGAAGAACTCGCAGAAATTCAAAGCAGGGGGTACGCGGTAAACGATGAGGAAGAAATCCGGGGGATGCGATCCGTAGGCGCTCCGATACAGGACGTGGACGGCACGGTCTGTGGTGCGATCAGTGTGACCGCACCGAAAACGCGACTCTCCGGTGAATACCTCTGTAGTGACCTCCCGGAATTGGTGATGCAGGCAGCAAACATCATCGAGATCAATTTGGAGTCCGCAGCCGCCAGCAGCGAGTAGTATTCACGTATGTCAAATAATTACGGGTACTTAGCAGACCGGTACTACAGTTATTTGGCTCAGAGACAGCACAGGAGGCCCCGTGTAGAGTCGTATTTCAGACGCTCTCTATATGAGTTAACAGGTCGTAGCGAGTACTGTGAATCTTCCTGAAACCACGTCAAGCAGCTTGAATTTTAGCTGTCTTCGGTAATTCCGAACTGGGGTTGCGTGCTAACGCAGGGAACCCCAGTGCCGACAACGACACGTCTTGTGGGCCATAGAGGGGGCTCAGCCACACGTCAGCCAGCGCGTCAGGGACCGGAGCAACCGAGGTTTTGTTCGGTATAGTCATATACAGCAGAGGGCAGCGGGGAATCAGACCTTTGCTGGGTATATAGTGGGCAGCTTGTCCCCAATCCACTCGCCGCCACCAGTCGTGACCTGATCGGGCAGATACTACCCACAGACGACACCAGTGGCTTCTGTTCCGCTCGCCAGCAACTACATCTCTGACCCCTCAGTCGGTTCACGTGGTCAGATCGGAGGAGCGTGCTGTAGTGGGAACTAAGCGTTCGGAACCAGCGGGATTGGTATGTCCGCAAGCCAATAACAGTGGTACATTCGTTATACTCTCGCACGGTACAATTTGAACGAAGATGGCAATTCGAAGTCCTTGCCACATTTCAATATCGGTCGCTATATTCCAGGCAATGGCTGGGAGGTTAAAACTATACTTCTTCTCATATGACTATGTATAGGTATTCTGTTACCATATTTCGATTTTTTGTCTTTACTTTCGAAAATAGGTACATACATAGGACATTTAAGTCCATTTCTAGAGTCTTACAGGTAGAAAGAATGACTGTGTTTCTAATTCGATCTGCGGCTAAGCTTATTACAGGGTTTGTCAGACATCGACCAACGGGTTCCCCTTCATCACCCTAGCAGCCCTATTGGTAGATATCGAGTCTACAGTTCTAATACGCAGATAGTGCTGTCGAAGCCGGGGGTAACACGCGAGTACCGTTGTTCAACGGTCAGATCAGCCGCTCACGGAGTTCACAAAACGGCGCGAAATGCATGCGGGCAAGAGGGTATGTTTGAAATAGCTACCACCAAAGGAGACACTATGAGGGTTTCTATTGTCGGAGGGGGATTCGCCGGATTAGCGGCAGCACAACTGGCTGAAGAGGTAACGTCAGACGTGCAACTTTACGATAAGGGCGCATATACTGGTGACCGAAGAGGCGCTTGGGGGGAGATGGTTTGGGACTACTCACAAGTGCCACTAGATCGGCACGTTCCGGGCTACGTCAGGGAAGCTACAACCGGGATATTTGTCGGTGCCGACGGGAAGACTGCGATAAATGTCCCTGATGGTGTGATACTGAATAGAGGGGAATTAGAGAAACACTGGGCAGGCACACTCGAAGAAACAGAGATTGTAGAGGACGCAGAAGTCGACGAAGCGGAGTTTCGGCGGCTATCTACGGAATCAGATCTGCTAATTGATGCTACCGGTCAGTTCCCGATTTCAAGCCGGTTCACGTCCCTGTCATATGACGTGGCATGTCCGACACTGAGCGGGAGAATCGAGGCCGACTTTTCACACCTGTATCCGGAGCCGAGAGCGCTTGCGTACGAGAATTACTTCCTCTGGATCGTCCCACAATCACCAGCGGAAGCAACTGTCGGGCTCGGCTGCCGGGAGGACAAGTCTCCTGACGAACTGTACGAAGATATGCGACGATTACTTGCAGAAGTCGATATTGAGCCCCCCGAACGTGAGACCTTATACAGCGGAACCGACGTTTCAAACGGCCTGCGAAGTCTCTCAGACTGCTCGTACGAGCTAAACGATTGTGCAGTTCATATCGCTGGCGATGCTATCGGGCTGGCGAACCGCCTGACGGGCTTTGGGATGGTGCATGCGGCACAATCTGGCCGAGCTGCTGTGAGTTCCTTCGTGCAAGGAGAGTCGTATAAACGCAGGTTACTGTGCCAGAACTTCTGGACAAAAGCGGTCACCAGTGCGGCGTCCCCCATCCATCACACCATCGGGTTAGACGGAATCGCTCGTCTGGCAAAGTCCGATATTGAGTATCAGGAGAGCTTCGAACCACAGCAGCCAACAGATATTCTGAGCGCTGTTCGGACCTTCGTCTAGCGTCTCCAATCAGATTAGACACTCGGTTGGCCAGAGACAGGTGTACGGTCAGGAGCCGTGGATACAGAATTCGACATATTGTGGGTTACTTTACCAGGGAGTCGATACCCGCTACCAGTAGTCTGCACTTGCATCGACAATTGGCGCAACCTGCTTCAGCCTGTCGGCAGCAACCGTCTGAGTAGTTGGGTGGTTCGGATAGGGATTATTTGTATTAGCTCGCCGTAACACCTACAAGGGCTAATAAAGCCCTTCAGCTATTAGATTTGACTTGTCTCCATAGCCATAAAGAATAGCTAAGTAGAATAGCTATTTAGTATGTCTAGACAGTATAGCTAGCCATTGTAGCTAGAACAAGTAGCCGAATGGTCCAGCGGCCAAGAGCAGTCAGTGGACACAACTATCAATTCCAGTTCTGTTCGGCAACCTAGTGAATCATCGGTACAGGCACACCAGACAGAACCATTAGCGGAACACGAAGGAAGGACCTCGTCAACAGCGACTCAGAAAGCAAAAAGAGCTTATGGAGAAGCGGTTGACTGCTCCCAGTCGTAGCCCCACTCGCGGAGCTTTTCCGCGACAAGGTCCGGATTGTCCATAGCGACGACGAGGGCAGCCTCCAGCGCGTCGGTCTTATACACGTCTTCACCGACTTCATCTTCCAAGTTACGGAGAAATGTAGACTCGCGCTCCTCAACTTCGGGCCGAATGAAAATTGGCCGTTGCTTGCGATTCTGTTTGACAGAGTCCCGACGAAATTTGTATGGGATATCGGGTTGGGTCGAAGTTTCTACGTCGGCGGATTCAGTTTCGACAGCCATCTCATCCTGTTGGTCGTCCGGTTCTGGCTCTGGATCTGCATCCGTCTCTGCAAACGGATCGTCACCGGAGCCGGATTTCATGCTGTTGCCTCCTGTTCGCGGGTCTGTCGGAGGTGTGCCGCCAATTCCTCGAACTGCTCCAGCGTTTCGATTTCGTAGTCACGTTCCCGACTCCGATGTTCTTCGATATATTTGAACGCCGAACACTGCTTGCGCCAACACCCTTCAAGCAAGGACGTTCGCTCACGGAACACCACCGGGATATCGTACGATTCCGCCTGAAGCCGTTTAAGCATCTCTTCCTGATCGTTCGTTCCTTTGAATCGGTTCGGTACTGCGGCTAACACGCCCACGTTGATGTCCAGTGTGTCTTCGAGGCCAGTAACGAGATCCGCAAGTCCCGCAACGGACTGCTGGCCCTTCCCGCTCGGCTCGAACGGGATGACGAGGTTTCGCGTCGCGTGCAACGCATTGTACAGTTTCACATCCGCGGTTGCCGGTGGATCGATAATGACAGTGTCATACTCGGACGGAACGCCCGCGTCTTTTAGCACACGCAAGAGCTGGACATTCGGGTTCCAATTCTCGCCGAAGTCCGCTGCTTCCTCCTCGCGGCGACGAAGGTGTTTCGAGAGCACTTCCAGAGAGTTGTGTGCGGGAAGGACATCGACACCTTCGGCGGTCTCAATGAGGTCGGCGAAAGGACCCCGTGGCCGCTCGACGAGATGTCGAACCAAACTATCGGCCTCTGAGTCAGTTCGGTGGTCCGCAACGTCAAACAGGAACGAGAGGCTCCCCTCCTGTGGGTCCATGTCGATTGCGAGTACGTCGTGACCAGCGCGGGCGTCGGCGACGGCGAGGTTCGCCGCCATCGTTGTCTTGCCGACACCGCCGGCCTCGCTGTACACGGTGTAGGTCAGCATACTCTACCGAATACACTGCACAGATATAAGGATTAGTCAGACGGTATAGCTATACAGTATAGCCACATTATTTCAGCTAACTACGTAGCCCGGCGAAGCCAGCTACTCGTCAAACAACCTTGCGAGCGTTTCCCGCATCTCTGCCCGGCGGTGCGACCGGGCCTCAGACTCCGAGAGGTAGTTATCAAGCACGACTTGCGCAGACGCTGATCCCTGCTCAGCTGCGACATCTTCAAACCGTTCCGCGACCCGCCTGACAGCAGCACCATACGTCGTATACCAGAATCGGCGACCCGTCTTCGGCGTTGGTCTAGCATCATCAACGGTAACATCCGCGGTTTCGGCCACTGATTTGAACCGACGGCGAACGGTTTCAGCGGTCAGGTGGCCAGAGACTGCGGCCGAGGAAGGGAGCAGATAACCATTCCAATCCGGATCAGAGAGCCTTTCAATACGCTCAGAGACTGTTTCCAGACCGGCCAGTAGAGCCACAGTCCCAGGGCCGTTTTTCCGCTCGCCATCGCCGAACTCTATATACGGATGGGAGTCATCATCCGGATCAAGATTGAGCTGTCGGACATGGAGCGATGCGACTTCGCTCGGTCGCAGTCCCCATCCACAACATGCGACCACGATGAATCGGTCGCGTAGCTCAGTCGCCGCTGCATAGAGGCGCTGGACGGCATCTCTGTCGAGTGCTTTGTTGTCCCAAGATGGAGTCTTATCCCACCCAAATCGAGTTTCAAGGTCGGCGAGTGGGTTGTACGCGGCATTACCGAACATCACCAGGTGCTTGTAGAACTGCCGTGTGTCCTGAACGTATTTACGCCGGGACGCAAGCGTCGTCAGGGCCTCGTCCAACTGGTCAAGTGCGTCGAATGTCGCTGCAACCCGATCCATTTCTGCAACGCGTTCACTAGGCTTCTCCAGTGGTGCGAGCAAATCTTTTGTATCGTGGATATTGGTATATACTTTCGCGTAGCGTCGCAAAATCGACCGACGTGTGTCGATTGTCGCATCAGCACGCCCACGCCGGGTCGAAAGTTCGATGAGGTAATCCTCAATGGCGCGCTGCGTGTTATCAGAGAGGAAATCGAATGGCTCCGGTGTCTGCTTATCTTCTATCGCTTCGATCTCGTCGTAGAACTGCCCGGGGGACAGATCAAATCGCCGCTGGAGATGCTTGACGAATCCCGGAAACTGTCCGTTCAGCCACGCATATGTGGGGGTTTCAGTGGTTGGATTGAGGCCGTCGTCTTTCATCGCCGGCACAACGGTCTCATGGTAGAATGCTTTGCAGTCGGCCAAGTCCATCGTTGAGTAGCGGGTTTCAGTCATTGATCTGAGTATGTGGACAGCGTAACCGACGTACTGTCCTTACTGGTACTCTGAGTCTCCGGAATTTCGTATGTAGCGTGTTTCCGTCGTACCACTAATAATTTGTCTTGTATTGTTTTCTCATGCAGAAACCCACAACAAGACAAGCACTGGTGGTTGTATTACCATAACACATAAACTGTATGTGGCTATATCAAAATCTCAGCGGAGCCAGTCCGGAGAAAGTCCGATTTTATGCGATATGGTTCATTTGCATGCAGATTCCGCATACCGTGCGAAGAGTCAGGCACTATCTCCCGACACACCCATGCTGAGGACAACCACTCTCCATCGTCTTTCACAGAGCACTGGTGGGCAGGAACCCGCAACAGTGATATCATATTCCGAGTACGCACAGTAGCTCCTGCGACTGCGACTGTCGTGAGTCCATGAGGAATTTCGCCACCCGGAATGGAAGTCTTATGCAGTGGCCACATCTAACAGCACAGAAGAGGATTCAGCAGTTCTGAAGGACGGATTTGCTTGGGACCCAGCCCGTTGTCATTCACCGGGACCAAACTCTTGACAGCCGAACCGATCCCTGTTCTCTGGCTGTGCGCAGAGGTAATCAAGCCGTTTTTCCATTTCGGATCGCGACATACCCGCTTGATCTTCTCGGGACTCTGCGAGCCGGGCTTGACTGGCGTTTAGCATCTTTTCTTTCGTTTCTAGTTCCGAAACAAGTGTGTCTACGTCCTCGTTACGGGTTTCTAACTGTCTGTTGAGCTCTTCAGCGCGGGCTTTTGCGGCTTGTTGGTCTTCCTGAGTCTCGTTCAGTTGTTCACGCAATTCCTCGTTTTCAGCGCGGAGGGCTTCGTTCTCTGTCTGTATGTCCTGTGCAGAATCCTGAAATGCAACCGTTGTCCCGACTGTCCCACTAGTAGCGACCACAGTGACGATGAGTAGCCAGGAACTGATGTTACGTGCAAGAGTGCTCACCGGTGAGCCACCTCTGGCGTAGCCGGAGTACTGTACGGGTGTCTGCCCCGGTGCAGCAGAATTGAGGGTTGAGTCATCATGTTCCAGCTTGATTGGTATGTGCTACTAATAGTAGTTTCCAGTTGATTACGTTTGAATAGCGATAGATATCTAATAGTAAGCTAGTACGGACATAGAATGTAATTGAAATAACCAGTTATACCACATCCGATAGCAACATGATTTATTTCCGTCACGTTGCTGCGCGGTTTTGATGAATTTCGGTTACTACGCTGCTGGCGGAAGTCTTCAAATAGAAGTATGGGGTGGAATACGATGGAAAATTGAGCAACAAGATCTCTTTCGCAGTACAGCAACAGGAGTACTTATTCGCTCGAACATTTTGTCGAAGGTCGGTACCGACCTTGGTACCAACAATCGCATAGCTTACCGACGAACCACTTGCCGCCCCTCACCACGGGTCGGAATTCAGCATTATGACGGTCCAGAGTAAACTTTTTCTATGTTGTTCATCATCCAGATATGTGACTTCGATATCGACGCTTCGAGCGGTGAGTCGCGCTGCGAGCAAATACTTCGTTGTCTGGGTAATCATTCTGGCAGGACTCGCTCTTGTCAGGCCGGACCCGTTTGTCCCAGTTCTAAACTACGTGTCCCCGCTACTCGGGCTAATTATGCTTGGGATGGGTTTGACGCTCCAGCCGGCGGACTTTCGCCGGCTAATTGAGGAACCAGTGGATATTGGTATCGGCGCTGCCACGCAGTGGCTGGTGATGCCTGCCGCTGCGTACGGGCTGTATGTCCTGCTCGATCTTCCAGATGCGGTCGGTGTCGGCCTCATTCTGGTTGGTGCCGCCCCCGGTGGGACTGCATCGAACGTGATGACGTATCTCGGTCGGGGCGATGTGGCCCTTTCCGTCGCGATCACGACTCTCACAACCCTTGCAGCACCGATCGTGATGCCGGCCTGGGTGGTGCTTACTCTCGGTGAACAGATCAACGTCACTTTCGCGGAGATGTTTCAGAGCATCATTCAGATCGTCATTATTCCGGTGTTGTTCGGGTTCACGATCCGGTATCTGCTGGACCGCTATTCGCCCAAAGCCGCTGAAATCGGTACCGATGTGTTCCCCGTTATCAGTGTCGCCGCCATCGTCGCGATCGTCGCTGGCGTCGTTGGTGCGAACGTGGACAATATTCTCACTGCTGGTCTGCTTGTGCTGGTGGCAGTCGTTACTCACAACGCTATCGGACTCGGCTCGGGATACGGTGTCGGTCGGGCAGCCGGGATGCCGAAAGACCGCGTTCGGACCTGTGCGTTCGAGGTCGGGCTCCAGAACAGCGGGCTGGCCGTTGCGCTGGCGACGACCCTGTTTGATCCTGCGGCCGCACTCATTCCCGCACTGTTCAGCGTCTGGCACAACATCACGGGACCGGCGCTGGCAAGCTTCTTCAGCTGGCAGGACGAGGGGCAGAGATCCGTTGACGCTGTGCCGAGCGACGACTAAGAGAGCAACTACCTACTCAAAGACCAGCAGCTCGTTAGCAACTCGCTGAAATTCGAACGGGACCACTCGGTAGTCGGGTCGACGCCGCGCCACACCGCAATGACGGAGGCGCTCATCTTCCGGCAGAAAATAAGACCGGATGGTCTGGTAAATTTGTCGTGCAGCGACTCCAGGCCTGATGCCGTACCTGGCGCTGGAAGGTTGCCGCCATTTTCTCGAAAACGTCGTAGAGTTCGTAGTAGGTATCCTGTTCATTCCCAGAGGGTGTTCAAGGCCGAAACGGATCGCCGACGCAACAAGCGGGCCGGTGGCTGTTTCAATCTCCAAGATGTCGGAGTCCGCCCAGTCAGTGTACCGTTTTAATCTCCAAGGGTCGGTGAGATTGACATCGGGGTCGGCAGCGTAGAAGTTCGCCTTGTCGTAGCCGGACTCGGAGCCGCCGCCAGTGCCATGATGTCGTCCTCGTTGAAACGTACAACCGGGAGAGTATCGTAGAACTTCGGTGGCGCGCGTGCCATATCGGTCGCGGCGGTGGGCGGGGTGCCGAGTACCATCCCAATATCGAGGTATACGCTGGGAATGACAGTGTACGTCTCGGAATTTCTTCGAACGTGAACGTTCGAGTCGCTATACGTCGTCCGTTCTCTGCTCAGGATTATCGGCGGTTGGAAACGCCGAACGAGTGCTGACATCGTGGGCAGTGATAGCGGGTCGTTCGTTCGGTGCTCGAAACATCCCAGTCTCCACCGACCATCCCGCTCTCAAAATCACAGTCCGGACAGAACAGTACCATCTTCGAGAGTGTCCCAGTAGTGTCTGTAGTTTCCTTCCGTGCCATTTGCATTGATAGTGTAACATGATGAATGGAGAGCAATATATGCTACCCCCCGGTTTTCAGCAATTGATATCACAGCCACCCCTGCTGTGTACGGACAGAGTCGAGTCCGACCGCATCGGGGAAGGAACGATTTGAATCCAGAGAACGGTGTTCACAGAGGTTCCAGCCGCATATTACAGCCTGTCTGAGGATGGAGTATCACCGATGTAACTACCTGACACCGGTGTCCGCGAGGATTTTTGGGCTAGGTACGCCTTCGTGTTGATGCTGATACACCTACCGCCAAAGAATATGTCTCAACAGAAATCAGATTACGTAGACGACGCGGATATCGACGAATCACTGGACGAACTGCCCTCCGAAGAAACCATCGAGGAGACCGTCGAGAACTTGGAGGCAAACGGGTTCGAAGTCATCGTCGTTGACTCGGCCGATGATGCGCTCGCGGAACTGCAATCACTCATTCCGGCAGAAGCGTCTGTCATGAACGGCCACTCAACGACACTCGAAGAGATCGGGTTCGACGAGTACCTGAGTGATGGGGACCACGATTGGGAGAGTCTTCCCGACAAGATCTGGAGTATCGACGACGACGCAAAGCGCCAAGCTGCCCGGCGGGAGTCACAAACGGCCGACTACTTCCTCGGGGGCATCAACGGCATTTCCCAGACCGGTGAACTCGTCGCGGCGGATCGTTCGGGAAGCCGCATCGGTGCGTATCCGTTCGCGGCCAGTAACGTCGTCATCGTCAGTGGCGCGAACAAGATCGTGCCGACGCTCGAGGACGCGCTCGACCGACTGGAAACTGTCGCGTACCCTCTGGAAAACGAGCGTGCGAAGGAGGCCTACGGCGTCGACTCCGCGATCGCCAAGCAACTCATCCTCCGCCAGGAGCTCGAAGAGGATCGCACGACCGTTGTTCTCATCCGCGAACACCTCGGCTACTAGCTGCAGTAATTCGGGGCTGAACGGTGTCGGCTCCGCTACCCTTCCTTTCAGGTTAGAAATACACTATCGAGAAACAGCAGTTGTCGATACTTTCCCAGCCTTCGTAGTCTCCGGGAGGACATCCTGTTAATCAGCTTGATAAAATTGTGTAGCAGAAATAGTTGATAACTGACAGGAGCTACGAAACCAGATGCGAATCGATATACGAGAACAGAGACGCTTTCGCTGCGGTCGTCGCGGCTTCACGGTTGGTCGTGAGGCGGCTATACATGGTTCCTTTAATCGTTGCTAGAATATGCTCGGCCGCGTGCGTCGGATCGACATCGCGAAACACATCCGCATCAACGCCCCGGCGAACAATTTTTTCGATGATTGTAACGAGTCGAGTATCGATTTCGGTGAACTGCTCGCGAAATACCGCCCGTTCCAGCGCTTGTGGGGAGAGCGTGACTAAAACGCTGTGTAGCTGGCGTTTCTCCTCCGTTAGCTGGCACGGGAGGAGTGTTCTGATGATGTGGTTGAGGTCTTCTTTCGGGTCGTCACCGATGCTGGTCGTGATTGTCGCCTCGAATCGGTCAACGGTGAATCTGAGAAACCGAAGTAGCAGTTCGTCTTTTGAGTCGTAATAGTGGTATATCGTCGACTTAGCCTTGTCAAATTCATCAGAAATACGCGATATCGAGAGCTCAGCGTACCCGCTGTTAACAAGCGCTCTGTGAGTTGCGTGCATAATTTCCTTTTCAGTTGCGCACAGTGCGTCGCTCTCTTTAGTCATAGAGACAGTCGTCCCCCCTGACTGTAGCTGGGCTGGCGGTACGGTATCGCTTGCTCGAAGGCAGTACCCGAACGATTCTGACCAACTCGTTCAGTTTGGTCACGGCGGGCCTCAGGTGAGCAGGAGCCGAAGTGAGTGGACCGCATTAGTTTGCGCTCCGCGATTGGCGCGACGAGAGCAGTTCCCCAAGCGGTCCCCGGCTGCGGTCCCAGATGACGATCGAGGTCGGAAGCACCAGTATGGACGCTGTGAACGAGTAGAGGACACTGAGGGCGATCAACAACCCGAACTGACCCAAGATCGGGACGACCGCGAGGACGAGCACTCCAGTGCCGGAGGTCGTGGTGACCATACTGCCCGCCAACGCGCCACCTGTTCCCCGGACGCTAATGTCGAGTGCTTCAAGCAGCTGGGTGTCGCCACGGTACTCCTCAGAGAACCGATGGACGAGGTGGGCGGAGTAATCGATACCGAGCCCGATTCCGATCGATAACGTCGTTCCGGTGAGGACATTAAATGGGATATCCAGATATCGCATTGTCGCAGCCAAGGCGGCAATGGTGAGCAGTATCGGGATGAGGTTCGCAATCCCAAGTCCGGGACGGCGTTCGAGGAGCCAGTACGCGAACAACAGGAACACTGCAGACGCGAGGATGGCGAGACCCAGGCTCATGTACGCCGATTCTGCGATTACATCCGAGACGGCTTTGAGTACCACAACGCTGCCGGTTGCGGTCGCCTCCATCCGGAACTCATCAGCAACGGCCCTTGTGTCGTCTGTCACTTCCTGTTGACTCGCATCGGACTCAACAGAGTACACGATTCGCGTGCGCGTATAGTCGTCAGTCATGTACGATGCCGCGCGGTCACCGTACGGTGAGTCATACAGCGCGTTGTAAATGGTCGGAAGGTTCTGGTCGGGGACGCCGTTACCGTTCTGATCGTTCTGTGCGACGAGTTGTCGGAACTCCGGTGAATCACGCTCGTAACGGTTAATCACCGTAAGGATGCTTGTCGAATCTGCACTCCCACCGGCTGTGACAAAGGAGCCCGGTGGGTCCCGATTCGCTCGGTATATCTCCTCTAGCGCTGTTCCGTCCTGCATCGATCCTTCGACGTATATCGTTACTGTATCACTCTCGCCGCTCTCGAAGTTGTCCTCAAGATAGTTTATCTGTTTCGTGACTGTGTACTCACTCGGAGCCACAGCTTCCGGCAGGACCTCGACGTATCCGGGGTTCTCCTCCGGTGGGAGGAAGTCCTCAGTGGTAAACCGGGTATCGATTCCAGTTCCATACGCCCCCATAGCCGCCGTAGAGACCAGTACGAGGGCAAAGAATACATACGGGGCTCGGCGAGCGACTGTGACACCGACAGTCAGCGATTTACCGACTGCGGAGTCCTCAGAGCCAATGGGAGCGGTACTGAATTCGGGGAGATCATATCGCACCCGCTGCTGGTCCATGAAGTGCTTCAACGCCGGCAGGAAGATACCGAAGATGAGAAACGTAAATAGGATTCCGACGCTGGCGACAAACCCGAGGTCGCGGATCGGACCGAGCTGACTGGTCCCGTTGGCGGCGAATCCCAGCACTGTCGTGCCAGTCACGATGAAAAACGCCGGGAGTAACTGGTCTGTCGCGGTCCGCATTGCAGGCGTCGGTTCAATGCCCTCGACGCGTTCCTCACGATATCGATTCACGGCGTGAATCCCGAAGTCGATTCCAACGGCGAGAAGCAACGGCGGGACTGTGATCAACATCTGCGTGAAGGGGATACCGGCCCATCCCATGAACCCGAATGTCCATATAATTGCCATCGCTAGGGAGATGAGGCCAATGAGTAGATCAAACGGGTCCCGGTACGCGATAATGAGGAAGAACAGAATCAGGACCACGGCAGCTGGGACGACGAGTCCCAGCGAATCAGAGATGACACTGCTCAGTTCTGCAGAGATGATCCCACTGCCGAAGACAGAGATATCACCGTCGACCGAGCTGACGATAAACTCAGCTTCCTGCTGAATGGGCGTCAGTGGTGATGTCCCCTCTGTCCCGGCACTGCTTGAGACACCTGGCACCTCGTGTGTCACAGTCGTCAGTGTTGCCGATGCCGACGGATCTTCCGTGTTTAGGTCGTTGCTGAGAAGTCCTGCAACTGCCGGCTGGCGCTCGAGCGTCGTTCGAGTGGCCGATTTGATTTCCGACTGTGAGGCTGCTTCTACGGCATCGATCTGTTCAGGCAGTGTCTCCGCCTCCGGGTCAAGCGTCTGTGCGACGGCCTGTGCGACACTCGTCGTTCCGACAACGTCCTGTGATTCGCGCTGTGTCAGCCGATTCTGGGCCTCCAGCATATTGAGGATCGCTGGCTTCGAGAGGACGTTCTGGTCCTTCTGAATTAGCGTCGTAGAGCCGGTCCCTTCACCGAACGGTTCGCGCTCGAAGTTGTCGTTGACCTCGTCGAAGGCTTCCTGTGCAGGAACGCCGTCGGTGAACTGTGATGTCCCAGAGTCGGTTGCGGTCATGCCGAACCCTGCCGACAGAATGAGGGTCATCACGATGAACGCAGCAACGACTGTCTTGTCACGGTTGACAATCCAATCGTCTAGGACGTCGATATATTTCTGGTAGTCTAACATTGTGACATATACGTTAGCCTCGGAGACTTACTGTCGGCTGTACCAGACCGCACCGCCAACGACTACGAGGAGTCCAACACCACCGATCAGCCACAGTGGTGTCCCGCCGCCTCCAGACTGGTCCGTGACTTCTATCGGGAGACTGTAGGTGTCTGAAACCCGTTTGTCCCCGTCAGGCGTCTCATACTGGAAGTCAAGATTGAGCGGATACGTCTTGTCCAGCGCATTACTTCCCGCTGAGAGCTGGATGGAGACCGTTTCTGACTCACCGGGCTCCAACTCAGCGATAAACGTTTCATCGTCACTGCTGCTGAGCGGGTCATTGACGAACGCCTTCCCCTCAATGCTGCTCAGCGTCTTGTCTTTCGTATTCGTTATCGTAAACGTAATTGAGCGGTCTTGTCCCACACCGAGCGTTGAATTCTGCACTTCGATGTCGAATTCGTCCTGACTGCCATCGACTGTTGAACGAACCTCAAGTGTGTCTGCGTCAACCCTGTCACCGTTATCGTCGCGATAGCTCACGCCGAAGTCAAACTGCCGAGCGCCTGCCTCCGCGCTGTTAGACACGTCAACGCCAAAGCTGAAGTTGGCTGATTCGCCCGCATCGAGATTTCCGACAGCGTACTGCGTCTCTTTTGGCGATAGCGTCGATTGCTGGCTTTCCCACGCGATGACAACGTTCTCGACATCACGCGTTCCGGTGTTTGTGAGGGTTGCACTCAGTGATCCGTCTTCGCCGGCCTGAAGTGAGGTATCAATATTAGACACGTCGAAGTTCTGTTCAGGTGCCGGGCTGAGGCTCAACTGTACATCGTCATAGGTGCTGGTATCGCCCTCTTGATCATCGTACTGGACGTTGGCCGATAGCGCGTAGCTTCGTTCCTCAGCATCGGGGCTCGCTGTTGTATCGACTCGAACGGTCCGAACTTCACCGGGTTCCCAGTCGCCCACATAGGCTATTGTTGAGGAGCTCTTGCCGAACGTTATATCGGCGTTCTGTGAGACAAACGTGACAGATGCGTCATCAACGGTCAACGGGCCCGTGTTGCGGAGTTGAACCTCGTACGTTCCCGTGTTGCTGACGGCGACAGAACTGCTTGAATTGACGACCGAAAACCGCTGTTCCGGATCAGGTTCGACCGCGACAGATTGTCCGACTGATTGTGTTCGGAGGCCGTCCTCGTTGTCAAATGCGACCGACAGCTCAAACCCGTATGGCTCCGGCTCTGCGGATTCAGCGGAACTTACACGATAGTTGAACGTTCGGACTTCACCCGGCTCCCACTTATCAACAAACCGTGAAGTCGCCTCGCCACCACTTACTTCGAGGTCTTGATTCTGAGATGCCAGCGTTACCGCGGCGTCCCGTGCAGAGCCGTCTCCAGTATTCTCGACGCTAACCGCCACCGTGCCTGTAGAGTCAACACGGGCATTTGATTCAACATCAGTCACATTGAATGTGGCGTCATCGGTGACATCGATTTCAATGTCAATAGTTCGGGTCTTCGTCTCTTCGTCCCGTGATCCTGTTCCTTCGGAAATGTAGCTCGTGTGCTTGTAGTTTAGTTTCAGTTGTGCCTCGTACGTTTCAGAGGAAGCGTCGTCATCCACGCTGATATCAAACGGCACTGTCGCCTGCGGTCCGGTTTGGAGCGTGCCAATACTTCGCTTCGAGTTCTTGACCGATATCGGCGCGTCGCCAGAAATAAGTTTCACAGTGAGTCCTTTTGCCGTGGTTACCTCACTGTTTAACGCCGGGTTCTGGGTGGAGCCGCTGTCAAGATCACCAGTGTTGACCAGCGAAATTTCTATTGTCTTTTGCTCACCAAGGGAGACAGTGTCGTCTTCAAGCGTTGCAACGATATCGGGGCTCCCAACAATCGCAGCGGTTGCCGTTCCGCTAGTTACGACAACGCCAACTACGGCCAGGAGTAGCAGCTTCTGTGCGTTAGATGCCATATTAGTAAGACTTCCATTCAATCCGCGGTTCGTTAGTAGTCGTAAACGGCTTCGAAATTCTTCGGTTACCAGTCGTCATGTTCCTGTAGTTGACTAAACGTTCAATCACATATAGTGCTTTCGTATCTCCCGGGGTCGGATCGGAACATCCAATCAATCACAGTCCGCGCTGCTCGATTTCGGTTCTTCGGTCTATTTGCCTCAGAACGGCCGTAAAGGCCCCAAGTGGACTTAGAGAGACGATACACAAATCGATATACGAACACGGAGAACTGGAATGCAGTCCAGTTTACCCCTTGATGTAGGAGGCAACAGTACGCTTAAGTTTATTGAATGTATAGTCAACAGTATAGCTATCTACGAACAGCTGCCCCGACTCAATCCAGTGATAAAAACGAGATCCCAGACTGGCCACGTGGCCGACAACGAGGAAACAGTAAAACCGTGAGTCATTTGAACCGTACCGCTCAAGCAGGGAACGGTCGATGTAACGATGACTAACGAGATATCCTTTTTCAGGAACCCGGATGGAACCCGCGAGGAGATCCTCGAGGCTACTTTCTATGCACTGCGTCGACACGGATACGCGGATTTGACTATCTCAAAGATAGGCGATGAGTTCGGGAAGAGTCAGTCGCTGATATACCACCACTACGATAATAAAGACGAGTTGCTGGTAGATCTTCTTGATTACATGCTTGAGCAGGTCGAAAACCAGGTTCCGCTTCCCAACCAGTCCCCTGAAGCGTACATTGACGTAATCGTCGACGAAATATTTGGGACCAGCAGCAACAGTGATATCGAGTTTTCCCAGGCTGTGATTGAGCTGCGAGCGCAGGCAGCACACGACGAGGATTACAACCGTCTCTTTCGCAGGAGTGATGACTTTATTCGAAAGCAGATCGCCCGTGTCATCCAAGCGGGTGTTGATGCCGGCGCATTTGCTGTCGAAGACCCATCGCAGACAGCCGCACTGTTCCACACGGTTTTAGTTGGGATCCAGGCGGAGCGGATTACCAGCGACGAGGACACAATCGACGACGTGAGAGCCGAATTTCGGCGGTATATCGAGAACTGTCTACTCTCCGAGTAGCCCCGCCAAGTCACGTCTAGCTGAACGATTAACTGCCACCGTCAGCCATCGTGCCGCCACCGGGCATCGACTGGCAGTCTTCTTCGGGTTTCTGGATCGGGTCAACCGTACCCCATGAATGGAAGTCCCACCGCATTGACTCGCCTTCAATGCGTCGCGGATATCCGGAGTCCGCGAGGATATAGTATGTCAGCGGCTCCTGAGAGCCTCCCTGAGAGATTTCATACACCAGCACTGCCTCACCATCGATAGTATCCCGACCGGCCGGCGTGATTTCCGGGTTTTCCTCCGGCTGATCGGAGAAACGGCCTGGATCGACCGCGTCACGATTCATCCCCTGTTGCATCGTTCCCTGGAGACACTGCCCTCCAGTAACAGTGTACGTGCTGTTCCCAATGTAATACATCTCCATCTGTTGTCCCTGCTGGTCGAACGACCAGTACATATCCCCTTGATAGAAACGGCCAGACATCTCGACGGTCCGCCCTCCAGACTGGACTGTGGCTATCATCGCATACGAATCGGGGAATCGTGTAACCTGACCGAACTGTGTCGATCTGTCGTCGTTACCGCGAGCCGTTGATTTATCTGTAGTGGTTGTCGAGGCTGAGTCAGGCGTTGGTTCGGCACCGCCACCACTCTCGGTTTCACCAGGGCCACCGCTTTGACTGCTGCCACAACCGGCAAGTACAGTCAAGCCCGAACACACGGCTCCGAGTAGCTGCCGCCTGTGTAGTTGGTGCATGGATACAGACATCCTCAACTGACGTGTACCACACAAAATACCATGTTTATTGTTACCATTTGTGTGCCAATCTGGCTGTAAGTCGGATCGGCGTATGTGTATGGGCTGACTGCTGAAGGCTGTATAGCTATATAGTATAGCTGATTCGAGTAGATATGAATTCAACCCAGTCAGATTGGAGAAGGTAAATATCGTACCCGAATATTCATACATGTATTATATATGCATTCCAGTTGTTTGCTAGATGGATGGCCGACAACAGCCAGAATCATGAGGCTGACCAGGATGCGGGCCTATTCGCGGCGACAAGCGGCACCCCAACTGAAGTTCGGTACGACCCAACTGGCGATCAAGAGCTTGCTGCAGTTATTGTTCAAGCCATCGCCGACCAGACGAGAACAGAAACGTATCATGAGTCTCCACTGCACGACTACATTGATGTCGGTGCAATTGAGACACTACTGTTCGGCACGCAGCCAAACGAGTTAACCGGATCAGCGACCCAGACCATCACGTTTCAATACCGAAACTTTCTGGTGACAGTTCGCGCTGACGGAGTAATCCAGTTGTCGGGCACTGACAGTTGCAGTCCAAGACGGAACTAATCGCAGGGCTATAGGACATCTTAGCCGGTCTGATAGCTTCTCTGTGTGTATACCTCACTGACGATCAATCTCAGAGTCTTCACTTACTGAGTTGGAGAATCTCACATCATCAAACGGGAACACCACGACAGGCTGCAGTAATCAGGCCTGTAAAACTGTGCAGACAGAGGATTTACGGGATGACCAGATGAAAGATCCGATTCATGTAGTAGGCGAGATCGTTTTGAATTTTCGAACAAGCAATCATTTGACGGGGAAAACTACTATCCAGCCATTCCTTCCTGAAAGATGGTTTTGAATACACACATCACACGTATTTGATTCTCAAAAGCAATATCAGTAGATTTCACAGGAAGTATAGTCGCAGCAACGGGAGAATCGTCACTATGAGACACCACCGTGTCCGGAGTTATTCGCGCTACTAAAGTAAAAATAGACGATTCCAATTGTCGGCGACGACACCACTGTGTCCGCTGTTCTATATCCTGAAAACCACTCCGTATTAGTCGGTTTCGACACCACCATGTCCGCTGTTCCTACGTGGACTGGAAGTCCGAGAGTGTCGCTTCGCTGTCAACAAGGTTAGTGACGGATTTGTGGATTCCAACATCATCAACAGTCTTCTCAAGCGCCGCGAGAATCATTTCCGGATCCATCTCGAGAGAGTACTCACGGCAGGTCCCTCCACGCCGTCCCTCGTTCCGCTCGATTGCCGAGATGATACCCAACATCGACAACTCACCGAGGTGGTCACGCATCCGGCGTGGAACAAGGGGGTCGATCCCTGCTTTTTCCGCGAAGTTCGTGTATCGAGGTCTGATATCCCGTGTTCGGGCCGGCGTCTTCCCTTCCTGATCAAGTGTCACCATCGCGTATACGACCAGATGACCGTGTTGGGTCAGTCCCGAAATACCTTCCTGAATCCGGCCCCGTTCCAGAACGTCGCGTGCCTCCCGAACAAGGTCTTCTGAAATCGTGTCTGTGTCTTATCCCGGGCCAGATCGCCCGTTTTCATAAGCAAGTCAAGTGACTGTCGTGCGTCACCAGCGTCTTTCGCACCGTACGCAGCGCACAACTCGATGACGCCGTCTTCGAGGACACCGTCATGGAACGCTACGTCAGCGCGTTGTTGTAGGATCTGTATCAACTCCTTCGCGTCGTATGCAGGGAACTGGATTTCCTCTTCACAGAGTGAGCTCTTGACTTTTGGGGAGAGGTCATCACGGAAAGAGAAGTCGTTCGAGATGCCGATGATCCCAATCTTCGCAGAACTAAGGTTTTCATTTGCTCGCGCACGCGGGAGTTGATAGAGGATACTGTCGTCTTCGATGTGATCAACTTCGTCGAGAACAATATAAATAGTACCACCACAGGAATCGAGTTCGGTCCACAGCATATCATACACCGTCGCGCGGGGATATCCTGTCGTACTGATCTGGCTCGTTTCGTCCCTGAATTCGTTGACGAGTCGGGTAGCGATTTGATAACTACTGGAGAGGCCATCACAGTTTAACATCTTCACCGTGAGATCGATATCCTCGTACTTTGCTGCGTCTTCTTCGAGATGATCGATTAGATACCGCGTGCCAGCAGTCTTCCCAACCCCCGTCTTACCGTATAAGAAGATATTGTTGGGCTGCTCACCGTTGATTACGGGCTGGAGAGCGGCTCGATACCGGTTTAGCTCGGTATCACGCCCGACGAGATTATCAGGCTGGTAATCTTCTCGAAGAGCGTCCCGATCCAAGTAGATCTCGGTGTCGCGTTCGAACATCCCCATAGTCGTTGCTTGACGTATTGGAAGGAACATATATAAAACCACCCCCATCCGCAGTGTCCGGAGCGTCCGCTGTTCTTTTCTTTATAAAGAATTGGCGAGACTCTCCCACCCCACTATGTCCGCAGTAACCAGAGAAGGGTGGGAGGGGGTGAAAGAAAGGAAGCATAAATTATAGAAGGGTTTATTACAGTCTATGAAGAACTAGACCGTAATGCAATTTGATAGCTGTAAGCGACAGCACTATAGTATTACTCTAGAGCATTCCTAGCCTAGGCAAACCATATTTCACCCCAAAAATTGCTGTTTCTCTCTCCCCCTCTCGCCTCATCGCGAAGAACAGCGGACAAAGTGGGGTGGGAGTGTTCTCTCCAATTACTGACCGAGTTTGCGACTCTCAGACTCCCTTTAAGCGATTCATAGCATTTCTATTGTCTAAGCACACACCGCTGTGTCCGCTGTTCTCCTCTCTAACCCACCAGAACAGCGGACATCGTGGCGTTATTCCGTCGTAGCCACACCACGATGTCCGCAGTAACTGACCCCGACTTCTCAAGCGCTCAGTAGAACAGCGGACATCGTGGCGTCCACTTAGAGTTATGCGCTGTCTTCTTCGGTCAGACGCCACAATGTCCGCAGTAATTCGGCAGTAGATACTATCTAATACGGTGTTACTGCAGACACTGTGGTGTTCTCAATGACCAACAATCCACTCGCTACGTTCTACTGCTTTCCATCCGTTCAAGCAATTCAAACACGGGAGTGGCGCACTGATATCTAACTGCCTCTGTGGTAGCTGTCATCTGAACACGCGTTCAACAAGCTGTGCCTCCGCTTTTCTGAGATGATTCGATGCAGTACTTGGGGCACAACCGAGTTCTTCGGCAACGTCCTTGACGCTCCCGTTTCGTGGGACGTCGTAGTAACCAACTTCCTGTCCTGCGGCGAGTGCCTCGCGCTGGCGTGAAGTAAGGCCGCTGGCGAATGTTCCGGGACTGGCATCGTATTCGCCGACTTTCCGGACAGTTACCGTAATTCCGTCGGGGAGTGCATTTCGGACCTGTTCGAGAGCGGCAGGCTCCCCGACGACATCGAATAACACTACCCCATGCGGTCGGTAGGCAATCGGCGGGACCACCATTAGCGTCGGCTGTTCGAACGCCGTGTAGAACTGCTGTGATTGGTCGGTCTCTTGGCCACGGACAAATGCGTAGAACGCCTCGTCGCGAACGGGTGTAATATCGTAGCTTTCCATGGTTTCGACAGCAGAAAGCGCCGATTCGTAGGGATCGCGATCGCCGACGACATAGAACAACGTATAGGCAATTCCGTCTTCGACGCCGACTTTCCATGTAACGAGCCATTCGCGCTTGATTGCCTCACTTTCGGTTATAAAGCGGTGCATCGGACGCTGATACTCCGGTGCATACTGAATCTCCAAGCGGAGATATCTCACAGGCGAGTCTTGGAGGTGGCTTCTAAATAAAGACACTAGTGTGTACGACAGTTCGCGTATTCGCCTCCACTATCTATCACCATCTGGTCATGAGTAGTGATCGGCGAAATGTGGACGATGCACAGTCTGCTGAGCGGGCACGCTGCGGCAGAAACACGAACAACCGATTTAATTCTACACTTCGAGAGGTGCTTGGTTCATCCCCGTTCATACTCACGAAATTTGACTCGTTCATGAACTGGGTTCGGGGGTCTTCCATGTTCGTGCTGCAGTTCGGCATCGCCTGTTGCACCATTGAAATGATGGGCACTCTCGCAATGAAACATGACCTTGACCGCTTTGCTGCCGGAGTCCCTCGGGCGTCACCGCGACAGGCGGATCTGATTATCGTCCCGGGGACCATTGTTTCGAAGTTCGCGCCGCGGATGAAGCGCGTCTACGACCAGATGCCCGAGCCGAAGTTCGTCGTTTCGATGGGATCCTGTACTATTTCCGGTGGCCCGTTTCAGGAAGGATACAACGTGATCAAAGGTGTAGAGCAGGTCATCCCGGTCGATATCCACGTGCCGGGCTGTCCGCCACGTCCCGAGGCACTCATCTACGGCGTCGCCAAACTGCAAGAGCGAATCGCTGAGGGTGAGTCCTCGCCGGTAACGGTCAAGCCATACGAACTGGAGCGGTTCGACAATCTCGAACGGGATGAAATCGTAGATAAACTCGCAAGTGAAATCGACGAGGACGACCTTGTCATGCGGTACGACTGGAATGCGCCATAGGCTTCGGACGCCGGCTTGACTACACTATCCGTCAGTAATGATCTTGGCAACCCGGTCACGGCTGAAAAGCTGTTCATCCGTCGGGATCTCCGGGTAGTGATCTCCGTTTTCATAGGTTGGCCACTCACCAAAGATCTCTGGGTAGAGTTGTTTCGCGGTCATCTCGATCTGGAACAGATTCATGATCGGGCCGTGGTATCGCATTCCGTGTGCGTACACACGGTCGGCTTGGACTGCGGCGAGCTCTTTCCCAACGCTGTGTGATGTGAGGCTTTCACGGACATCGTCCATGTTGTAGCGCGGTGTCATTCCCCAGAGGTGGAGGATTACATCAGGGTCTGCCGCCAGCATTGTTTCATAGCCGACCGAACCCCAGAGACCGTCCCACGTTGCATCCTCGAAAGCATCGTTGGCTCCGAGCGGACGCGTGTCGGCGAGCCAGAAGCCAGGGCGGTTCAGGTGATACGTCCAAAACTGGCCGTCGCCAAGTGTAACCCGAACCGCTGTCGGTCGGTCTTCTTCGGGTGGAAGGTCCATCTGGATGGTATTTATGAGCTCATTGTGAACGGCTCTGAGCTGTTGGTAACGCTTTCGCTCCCGAAACACGGTGGCAACACGACCGAAAAGTTCCCACAGCGTGTAATACTGGTAGTTCCCACTGTAGGGTTCCTGCGGGTCACCGTGTGTTCCGCTGTAGAAATTTCCGAAAAAGGGTCCAATGTTGTCGACAATTTCCTCGATATCGCCCATATTCCAGTTCTCTTGGGTAATCGCCCATGCAGGATCGAGGAAGTGAACGTCGCTACCGAGGCTGTAGAAGAACTCCTTGCTGAAATTATCGTAGGGATTCGGAAGGTCTTCCCACTCAAAAGAGACACCAGAAAGTCTCTCGTAGTAGTGGTTCATTGCTGGCCCAGCCATATCCGGTACGAACATCGAATTGACCGCGTTACCGTGATTGAGCGCAACTAACATATCTGCATACTGATTGTACATCGTGAAGACGTTCTCCGGGACGGAGTCGAATTCGACTTCCCCGACAGGAGAAAGTGAGGCAGTGTAGAGGCCGCTATCTGATGGGGTTGATGTGCCCGTTTCACCACTGTCCGATGTAGCTGTACTGGATGGTTCGCCACCGTCACTGGAACAGCCAGCGAGTATCGACGTGCCAAGCAGCACACTACTGCCGGAAAGGTAGTCGCGCCGTGTGAGACTACCCGTGTCGCCTGTCTTATCCATATTTTAGGTTGTCCTAATCCTGTGTATATGACTTTCGAATTAATCGGACATCTGCAGCTAGGTATACGAAAGGATCTTGACGGTGAGGAAGAAACCAAGTCCGAATGCGGTGAGATACAACCACGCTCCCGACGACAACGTTGATTACTGACAGGGCGACCCAGAACACCCAGACAGCACCACTACTCACCGAGGACGTTCCATGATGACTCCCGAACGGCGGGTTACGCATCGTCAGCTCCAGTTAGCCTCCGACAGGTAATCGGTTCCACTGTGGATGTTCTGTGCCTTGCTTGCAGTACGAGTGACTGACCACGTTATTACTGCAGTAGATGTTGATCAATTTCAATCTGTGACAGAATTCCTCGGTATTTTGCTGTGCCTACTATATCTCCCCACTTTTTACTTGTAAACATACCACCGCATAATCTCTATAGGACAAATACGATCATAACAGTGGTAACGGCAAAAAATGAGTATGCGGGGGTCAAAATATCAGGCTGGAATAGATAACTTTGAAACCATACTCGTCATTTATATCTACAGATAGTAATATCTTGAAGATAGGTTGACTTAGATGATAACAGATAGGTAAATTCAACCCTATATGGTGCCTGTAGAATCAAATCAGTAAGGCTCTATATCAAACACAATTGTCAATACACGGCTTTCGAGGGTTTGTCGAGCTCGCTGGGATATATATAACATCTGTACAGATGTTATTACGCTCCGGCTTTATGCCTAGGCCACAGCTTTTTAAATGACACCTGGTGCGCTGTATTGTAAATCTTCGTTAGGCCTCTCAGCTAACTATGGCTCGCAAAAACAGATCTTCAATCCCGGATAGGTGAGCGGAGTGGTGCCTCTTCTGGAAATCCATTCGAAATACTATCTGTGATCACGCTGTACTCAGTCCTGACTGGGATGACATAACAACCGTTATCGGCACATAACTCAGTCTCAAGACAATGAGCCAGCGGTGGGATTAGATAAATCCGAACGATTCTGTTACAGCTCGACGATATCGCCGCTCTCCGCGGCTTCGTGAATTGCTCGGATAACTCGCATATCTTGGAGCCCATGGCGGCCGTCCGGGACAATGTCAGCGCCAGTCAGAACGCGATCAGCGAAGTAATCGAACTCCTCCCGCATTTCGTCCTCTGCGTCAACGTTCTCGTGTTCGACAGTTACTGTGGTCTCGTTCCGAGACAGGTGGAGGTTTACTTTCCCGTGGAATGCTGGACGGAGCTCAATCTGCCCGTCCGTTCCAGTTATCTTCAATTGCGTATCACTGTGGGCGTTCTGGCTATCGGTCGTAACCATCTTCACACCGTCTTCGAGCACAAGCAATGCCCCAGAGCGCTCATCAGGCACGTCTTCGAAGGCCTCTCCATGAGATTCCATCTGTGACTGCACCGCCAGTGGTTCTCGTTCGAGCAAGAAGCGAGTCGTATTAATCGAGTAAATCCCTAGGTCCATCACTGAGGTGCCATATCCTGACAGGTCCGGATCGAGCCGCCACTGGTCTGTGTCCGGATTCATTTCAAGCAATGGCTGGCTGTTGTTGCCGTAGACGGATACTGGCTCGCCGATGAATCCGTCTTCGATGAGTTCTTTTGCACGCCTGACCGCGGGGTCAGTCTGCATTCGATAGGCAATCATCAGCGGCACAGCGGCGTCCTCACATACTTCAACCATTTCCTCCGCCCGTTCGACTGTTGACTCCATCGGTTTCTCACATAGGACTGCCTTGTCTAACTCCGCGGCTGTCTTTGCGTATTCTAGGTGCAAAGCGTTCGGTGTCCCAATGTAGATGGCATCAAACGCGTCGGACACCTCCCCGTCATGGAACTCTTCGTAACTGATCCCATGGTCCACACCGTTCTCGTTGGCGAGACGTTTAGCTTTCTCCGAGGAACTACTCACAAACGTCGTGACTTCACCCAGATCAGAGTCTTGGATTGCGGGGAACGCTAGATCGATTGTCCACCAGCCGAGGCCCAATAGTGCGTACCGGACCGTTCCGTCCGTTGTAGTTTCCCAGTCACGCTCGTTATAGGTGTCAACCCAATCTTTCATACGAATTTGTTTTAAACGCTCAGCGCTAAAAACTTCGGATTCCGGACACGCAAACACCACGCTGGCAGTAGAAACACGTAGACTTTCGGTACAACTCCGACCGACCGAGTCCTTCTTGATGGCGATACTTGATGGTGTTCCTGGTTTTGATCGATTCCGCGTTTGATCTGCTGGCGAGTGAATTGATGCCGCCGGAGTCAATCACTACTCGGTACTGTGATGTCGTTACAAGCGACTCTGTCCTTTACTCAGGTGCCATTATACTCTTTCTCACTACGGGAAAAGTAGGGAGAAATCACTGGTCAAACACTCTCGTTCAGACAGTTAAGGTGGTATTATGTGAGTAGGTGTAACCTAATAAATATGAATCTGCCAAAATCATCCGTATCTTGTTCACTCTGTGAAGGTATTATATAAATATAACTTAGAACATGTGCTCGACTGACATATGAATTAATACCTGGTATGTTACGTGGTGTCGAATTCTGTGGATCGCATCTCCACGAATTAATAGTGGGCTTGACGAAGGTCTCCGATTATTTTATTCCGCATAACTCTCAGCTACAACCGTCTCTCACATATAAATATAAACTCTATATTCGACCGTGGTGTAGCCGTAGCAAGCTCATATTCATGTTTCGAGGAAGTGGATCATTACCACACTGATACATCTGACAGGGAGCCACAGTGAATGAACGACAACGCAAACCAAACATCGATCTCAGGAGGAAATGTTGTTACGCCAACAGCTGTAGTAGAGAACGGGACAGTGACGTTCTCTGACGGAAAAATAGTCTCAGTGGAAGCAGAATCTCATGCCAACCCCGATATTGATGCGACGGGTAAATATATTCTACCTGGATTGGTAGATCTCCATGGTGATGACATCGAACGGCACCTTTTTCCAAGAGAAGGGGAGCGCGTCGATACAGCTATCGCTCTAGATCGATGTGATATTGCTAATGCCAGCGCTGGCGTTACGACAAAATATCACGCTATCTCGTTCGAAGACGTTCCAGATGATAACCGGAGTATCGAATTAGCCCGCCGCCTCGCAGAGCAGATACGAAATTTCAACTCCGAAACTGGCGCCCGAGTCGATAATAGACTCCATATGCGGTGTGAGATAACTAATGAAACGGCAGTTGAGGCTGTTTCGCAAGAAATCAAATCAGGGGGCGACCTCGTTTCCTTGGTCTCACATGTTCCCGGAACAGGTCCGCTCGCTAGCGAAAATACACTTGCGCAACGCTATGACCACCCTGACGGGGAATTAGAAACCAGCCTTCAAGCCCTCAAAACACGCCGTAGTGGTGTCTCCGAGGCAGAACTGATATCGCGCGCACGAGGGATCACAGAATTAGCACGGAGTAGAAACATGCCGGTCGCCTCACACGACGATGGAACTGCTGCGAGTGTAGATAACGTCGCTGCCATCGGGGTCGACATCAGTGAATACCCGCCATCTCACCGTGTTGCGCAGCGTGCAACCGAGCTAAATCTGACCGTTGCGATGGGTGCGCCGAATGTGGTTCGCGGTGGGAGCCTGTGTGACGGGCCCGATGCGTCTCAGGCAATCAAAGACGACGTCGTCGACATCCTTTGTAGCGACTTTCGTCCGCAGTCACTGCTCAGCTCTGTTTTCATTGAAAACGATGAGCCGCTCAAAGACCGGGTGTTACGTGTTTCTACTGCGCCAGCTGCTGCTGCCGGCCTGTACGACAGAGGACGGTTGGAGTGCGGGGCAAGGGCAGATATTATTATCGCTGATCCAGATCCGTCTCCATCCATAGTACGAACATATGTTGCCGGCGACGAAGTGTATTATTCGGCATAGCTAATCGGTACGCGTACTGCGTGAAAATTAGGTTCGGAACCAAAACGTTGTTATTTGAGCTACCCGCTGTCCGGCGCTTCCCGCTCAACTGACCAGTGATACACGGAACACGCGCCTGCAACACCCACAACTAGGGAGAACAGTCCTAAAACCATGCTCCCGGAAAGTGAGAACGCGATAGAGGCAGCGAGGACCATTGCACCCAGCACCGAGACAGCTGCATAATACTGATACCACGGTCGATTATCTACCTCCTCCCCCTCAGAGCGGTCGAGGTACTTTTCGAAGTCGTTGGCCTTCTCGGTAAGGGTAATATGCCCACGGTCTTGGTTAAAATCGACGACACCGATATCGTCCATCTTCGGGAGATGGCACTGGTAAAGCCCTACGTACACGCGCTTGCGCTCGCTCGATGTCAGCGCATCAGTTGTGGTCTCGTTCTCGATGGCCGCGACGTGTTCTGCAAGTTCTCCAAGAGAGACCTGTTCATCTCGTTCTCGAAGAAAATGGAGGACCTCTCTACGGCGGCTGTTTTTCAGTATCTCAAAGATAACGTCCAGAGATGCACTAGGGTCGTCCTGCTTTTGTGATGCTGCTTGGTCGGCACTGTTTTCGTTCTCCTTTGGCGCTGGGACGGAATCATCGCTTAGTTCATTATTCGGTTCTGCTTTCGTTTGTGCGGTGTCTTTGACTCCCATATTTACCCACTTCCTGTGTGCTGCGACATCGTCCACCCGTCTGGAATTGCGCTCACACAGCCCCCCGGCTGTATCGACGGAGCGTTACGCTGTCTGCCAGCATTTCAAATCAACATCACCTTGCCACTTAATACTTTGTTATGTAATATATTGAATAGTTTTTCTCTGATTACCATCGGGGATAGTCAGTAGCTGCGTTGGTATTCTGGGAGTAACAGTGTTCTTGGAATCAATCTCCGGTGATCCACGGTAAGACGCCGTTTCGGAATGTGTTGAGACACAATAGAGATATAGAATGGACGTTTCAATTCCTGAGGGGCGGATATATTACCGTTATACGCTATCACTCTGTCTATGATTGTACAGGATAAATCATCGCGTATACCGTCTATTGCTGTCGGCTGTTCAAGTAACGTAATCCTATGCATCGCAATTGAACGGCTACCTCCACCGCTAAATGCCTTCTACGTACGAACCCTTGATGGAACTTTACTTGGCTGGTCGTCAGCAATTGGAACCTCACGAACTCTGCAGTGTCTGCTGTAGATCGGTTGTTGACTGGTTGCCGAATACGCAGGTGAAACGCGCGATCTGTGAACCAGAGGGGAGGGAGACATTACTCACCATATACTCAGTATGCAGGGTAATCAACCGAAATGGTGTATGGCTACGAAGCGATACCAAGCGACACGAGCGAAACAATTAACCACAGGCACATGGAATATCACTGTACACGAGTTTGTGTCCAAGAAAAGTAGTTGGTACACTCGTGCATACGAATAGATACGATGGCAGACTTTGATCAGTGGGACGAAGTGAGCTACGTAATCAGCTCACGGTATCGAGTCGAGACTCTCCGACGGTTGTCAGAAGGCCCTGCGACACCGTCGTTAATCGCGGACGATAGAGAAATGAGTATTGCTCACGTTTCACGCGCCTTGCAAGAGCTTCGTGAGTCGGAACTGGTTGATCTACTAGTTTCGGAAGATCGGAAGAAAGGCCGTGTGTACGACATTACTGAGAAGGGTGTCGATATTTGGGAAACAATCGAACGGAAGAATATGGCATAACCGTCGCGGCTCGGACTCATACCGATATGATCGTACAGGTGCGCCGACTTAGAATCATCTCTGTCCTTCTTCGGTTCGAATTGAGATTGTAACTGTAGCCGGAGCTGGATAGCCCGAGTACACGCGACTCTGTGAGATCAATTCCGGTATTGAGTCACAACTTGGTGTGATTTCCACAGGTCCAGCTAACGACCGTCGGTTAATTGAGACGCCAACGAACGATATCGATTCACTACGACTGTGGCTGTCAGTTCGCATTTTGACGGATGCGTCTGGTGGTAAACGAATGCTACCCATTCCAAGATATCGCCGAACGAAAGCCGCTCTTCGATCTTGAATGCAAAGGGTCTCTACCGGCGGGTATAGCGGTCGTAACAATAATGATTTGTAACCTACCTGCGTACGCATGTTGTCAATAGGTTATGGAAAATTACTGATTGGGTGCGTCGCTGGACTGTTAGTCCTTGGAGGCGCTACGCTAGGGCTTGGAATCGGTGGCTTCGCCGATGTGCCGGCAGATTCGGCGACCACTGTGGACGAGGACGAACTGGAAATACGTGCTGTGCAGACTCCGACCGAAATTCGGCCGGACGAGCCACTGCATGTACAACTTCGGATTACAAACACGGGGTCGGAACCGACAACGAAACAAGTAAGACTACGATTGAACGGGGACGGAGATCAACAGCCTCCCGAAACAGTAGCAACAAAACAAGTAGAGGCTTCGGCAGCTGAACTGACGAACGTGACTCTGGCTGTCGAGCCTGAGCAACTCAGTTCCGGAGAGTACACGTACGGTGTTGCTGTCGGTGAATCATCGTCCCCGAAGGCAACTGGGAATGTGGCTGTCCTCACCCCTCCTACGTTTGTACTCGAGGATACCACTGAAAACGCGACTATCGTCCGTGGAACGAACGCTTCAGTCCGAGCAAACCTGACCAATGTCGGTGCATATCGTGGCGTCCAAACCGTTCGAATCGCTATCGACGAGGACCAAAACGGCCAATACACCGATGCTGAAACGCTGAACGAGAGCGTATACTCGCTTGCGGGCGGCCAGAGTCAGGTGAGTACTACCACGGTCCACACCACTGATATGTCTCCTGGGCAATATCAGTACAAGATCACCACGGAAAACACAACAACGACTGGCACACTCTCTGTCCAGCAACCGGCGACGTTCAAAGTGCAGAACACGACCACACCGGCCAACGTGACAAAAGGCGAAACCGCCAATGTCTCCGTAGTCGTCAAGAACGTTGGTGATGTGGACGGCACCGACAACGTCACAATCCGCAGTGATGCGCTAAATACCACCTATTCACGCTCCGTTTCACTTGCTGCCAACGAAACGACAACGGTGTCTATTGGCGTGAATACGACAAATTTGAGCCGTGGGACACACAACCATTCTCTCGGAACTGGTACCGACACAGAAGCTGTCTCCATGACAGTCGAAGATAGTCATTTTGAGGTGTCGGATCTGGATGGACCAAATGTTCTGTACGTCGGCGATGTGGCTGTGTTCTCCGCGGACGTAACGAATACCGGTAACATAACTGGAGCCCAATCGATCCAGCATCGGATCGACAGCGATGACGATGATCGACCGGAGGCCTATGGAGTCGATAGAAACGTCACGCTTGCACCCGGCGAGTCGACTCGCGTTCAGTTCGAGATCGAATATACGGTAACTGACTCGACAGAGTACCCCGTAGAACCCTTGAGGCTGCAGACGTACGTCTATGGAATTTATTCAGAAGACGCGCGTGCGTCCACAGCTATGTCGGTCAAGCCGTCTTGGGCAAAAGACGGAGGGTCAAGCGGTTCCGGTGGAAGTACCAGTGTCTCTGAGGGTGATCGTGCTTCGCTTGACGAAATAACTCAAGACAAGTACGGACTCTACTATGATGAGGTGAGTAGTGAAACGAAGCGCCAAGTCGAAGAGATCCACGAACGCCAACCGTTCGCAGACGGTCTTGCAGCCGCAGAGGTGCGGACGCGTGAGGAAATAGCTCGGCAAGAGTATGATGCCGATGTGAAAGCCGGCGAGAAGTTTAATTTCACTAAATTAGAAATCGAAACTCAACAGAATGTCGAAGCGGACTTCGATGCACAGTTCCAGACCGATTCTGGCGACCGAATTGAGTCATGGGACGAACTGGCCAACGATACATATGGGTCGTCATACGAAAATCTAACCGCTAGTCGCCAGGCGGACATCAGGACGACGTATCAGGACCAATTCGAGTAACCACTCCTTCTCACAGGAGTAATCGCCGTACATGGGTGCTTTTCAGAATTAATCTAACGCGATATTTATCGACCCAACAGTTCACTGTATATAACCGCTAACCCTGGAAAGTAAGGAATAACAATAGATTGATTTCTCCAACATGGCGACAGAGAGGGCCCTATTGGTGGCCGGTGAGTGGCCCTACGAACCTACCATGACTATCACTGAATCAGAGGTTGCTATTGGCGCGTGGGTCTGGCATGAAAGCAGACCCGAGATGAGTAGCTCACTTTCCGGTAACTCTGTGTGTCTCGTAGCGGATTCACTCCAGCAATGCAACCATGCCGTGCAACTCACAGACGCGAAGCGACACGGCTCATTCTCAGGGGGGACAGAGCGTGTATAAGGGTTCGACGATTGGTGTTGTTGTCCCTGCATACAACGAAGAGGGGTTCATCGGTGATGTCATCGACTCACTCCCGGCGTACGTTGATCAGGTCTTTGTTATTGACGATTGCTCGACAGATGGTACATGGACCGAGATCAAAGAATACGTCGATACCGAGGTAAAACAGGCAGGTGTAACCAGTGATTCCGCAGAACAAATAGTTGTCGCCGACGGGGCCGGAAAAACGGTTTCTGAAAGCCAGACCTTCCTCGACAAGCGGATCGTCCCGGTCCGTCATCAGACCAACGGTGGTCGGGGGGCCGCCGTACAAACTGGATATGAGTTAGCGCTTATGAGCGGCATGGACGCGGTTGCAGTCCTTGATGGCGACGGTCAGATGGACCCGAACATCCTTGATGAGATACTTGACCCAGTCGTCGAGGGAGAAGCAGATTACGCGAAAGGTAACCGCCTGATATCGCGTCGCCACTGTACTCAGATGTCTAACTGGCGGTTATTTGGGAATGCGCTGCTCACGATGCTGACAAAAATCGCGAGCGGACACTGGAAAATGCGCGACCCACAGAACGGATACACCGCGATTTCCGCGACGGCGCTCGAACAACTCTCTCTGAACGACCTGTTCGACGACTACGGGTTCCTGAACGATATGCTAATTCAGTTAGACGCCAATGGAATGACTGTTCGGGATGTGCCGATGGAGGCGCTTTATGGTGACGAATCGAGCGGAATCAGATACAACTCATTCGTTCCGAAGCTATCGCTTCTGTTACTTCGTGGGTGCGTCCGGCGGTTACAGCAAAAATACCTCTCCCGAACCGAGTCGTAGGACTCATTCCGGACGGTTGTAGTCGTTTGATACCGCGATCGGCATACTCAAAGACCGTTATGCGGCTGCTACTTATTATGACGTAGGCGCGAGCGGAACGTATGGGAAGGTGGTCGGATACTTCGCTAGCGACTGTCGATTTGCTTGCTGTCGTGGGGTACACAGCGGTTGTGCTCCTCACAACACTGTCGTCTCTTGAAGGAATTTTCCTCGCTGCCATCGCGCTGCCGTTCTTGCTATTTGTCCCAGGTTACGCCGTGGTCGCGTCGCTTTTTCCGACTCGGAACCCAGAGTACGAGAGCCACCGGTTGATCGCCACGGAACGGATACTATACTCGGTTGCGGCAAGTATTTGCTTGGCAATCATCGTTGGCGTCAATCTTGAGTTCACACCGTGGTCGATTCGTCCAACACCAGTTGTCACTACCCTTGCTATCGTAACTGTGGTGGCAACTGGAATCGCGTGGTATCGCCGCCACCAAAGGACACCGACGGGTCTGGGCCAGACCTCAATGCCCTTCGGAAACTCACGAGCGGCGAGCGGAGGCTCCGAAGGGGAGGGGGTCCAGCTGGGGACTATAGTCGTTGGTGTGGCAATCCTCGTCGCGCTTGCCAGCGTAACATTGGTCGCGGCGCAGCCACAGCGTGGCGAAGCGTACACAGAGTTCGGACTGTTGACCGAGAATGAGACTGGTGATCTGGAGGCGAGCGGCTATCCGGAACAGATCACGATGGGCGAGTCCGAACAGATGTACTTCACTGTCACGAATCACGAGATGGCAACAACTGAGTACGTCGTCACCGTGCAGTTGGCCAGAACGGCGCCGACTGGAGAGGTGATTGAGCGCACACGTCTCGATACTTATAATAACCGGACAGCGGCTGGAGACCGTTGGCTGCAGCGTCACACGGTTACGCCGGTACTGGAGGGCGAACGCCTGCGGTTAACGTACTTGTTGTACAGGGGAGGTCTTCCGGATCAACCCACGGCTGAGAACGCGTACCGTGAGACGCATATCTGGATCGACGTAACGTAAGCTATCGACGACAGGAGTCTGGGGTAGATTTTGCACAGTTCTGATGGCTGTTGTAGGCTGCGCCGCTCACGAAGGGGTGAGCGGCTCGGATCGATTTACCGGCACCATCGGCGATATCCACTGATGCGAAACTTCGAATAAACGCTTCGTACTCGTCGATTACGGCTGTCGGGGCGAAATCGTTCGCACGTTCAACTAGCACGTCGCTCGGGAGTGGATCGTCAAGTGCCGTCTGGATTGCCGTTGCGAGTCCCTCGTCGTCATTGACATTCACGAGTGGGCCGTACTCACCATCTTTGAGGATCTCTGCCGGGCCGCTGGGACAATTGGTCGAGACGACTGGACATCCGCAGGCAAGTGCCTCGATGAGTACGGTCGGCAGCCCCTCGTGGACCGAAGACATTGCGAGGACATCCACACCCGCCATGTAGCCGTAGGGGTTGTCGACAAAGCCGGGAAACGAAACCACGTCGTCGATACCTAACTCGGCAGCGAGGGTTTCGAGTTTGGTTCGCTTTGACCCGCGGCCGACAATGATCGCACGTGTGTCCGGTCGGGCGGAATGGACCTTTTCGAAAGCGCGGAGGAACGATTCAAAATTTTTCGCTCTCTCTAGGCGACCGACACCGAGGACAACGTCAAGGTTCGCAGATTCGATCCAGGGATGATCCACCAACTCTCCTGCCCGCTCTTGGACCTCATTGACGGGGACCGGGTTATGGAGGACGGATACCTTCTCCCGGTTGATACCAACGTGTTCCACGACGCTCTCTGCAACACCCTCTGAAACAGCGACGAACTGGTCTATCTGATGGGCGAGGCGACGTTGCAGCCACTGGACGAGTTTCTTCTTTCGATTCCTCCTGCATCCCGAGTGTATTATGAATTGTAGCAATTGCGGTAGTATCGGTGCCCGATAGAATTTGCGAAATTATATGGATATCGTTAGCATACGTCATCTGAGAGAAGAGTACTTCGGGAGATTGTCGCCGCAGATATCGCACGAGAGCGGGAACGCTCGCACCGATTCCTATCCCTGGTATCCTCTGTGTTCCGAGGTCAACGACGTTCACGCTTCCGGCGACATCGCTCCGGAAATCTCCCTCATCGTACGATACGACAAGGTCTACGTCATATCCGCGTCTGAGAGTCCGTTCGCGACAGAAACTGTCACACGCTCGGCACCACCGATTGTCAGGGAGGGAACGAAGAACGCTATCGGGCCAGTGTTTTCCATTAGTTTCACAGTCTGTGTGAGAGGGCTTGTTTATACTCACCCTACGCCGACCCTCGGAGCACGGTTCTGACCTTCCTGCAGTGCTTTAGTTGATTCGAATAGCTTGACTCGTTTATTCAGGCAGCGTAATCGAATAGAGCTACGCTGTGGACGTTCAGCAGCGGACTGTCAGACTGCATAATGGTAGCGGTGAGCAAAAGAGAGTCAATCTCACTCCACACTGTAGGGAGGGTATAATTTTGAGCATTGGTGTCGATTACGCGAACAATGTGTGGAATCTGTGGTCAGTATGTACAATCTGGCTCACCTGAAACTGATGTTCTTGAACGTATGAACGACTGTCAGTGCCACAGAGGTCCTGACGACGACGGGATTTTCAGAGATGGGAGTGTTGGACTCGCACACCGCCGACTCAGTATCATAGACCCCAAGAATGGCGGCCAGCCGATCCACAACGAGGACGGTACCGTAACCGTCATTTTCAACGGAGAGATCTATAACTACGGTCCTCTCAGGGAACGACTCACGTCTGTTGGACATAGATTTACCACTCAAACTGACACGGAAGTGCTGGTTCATCTCTATGAGGAAGAGGGTCCCAGTTTCGTCGACGAACTCGACGGAATGTTCGCGTTCGCTCTGTGGGACAGTAAGCGAGAACGTCTGTTACTGGCGCGTGACCCGATGGGTATCAAGCCGCTTGTCCTTGCCGAAGCGGACGACACACTCGCGTTCGCATCCGAGCTCCCAGCGTTGTTTGAGAGTGAGATGGACCTCGGTGGCATTGACCGAGACGCAATAGCTCAGTACTTCGCATTCGGCTATATTCCAGCACCGAAAACGGCCTTCCGTAACGTCTCGAAGGTGCGACCCGGCGAGCGGATACTCATATCTGACGATGGTATTGACCGCCAGAAATACCACGAGCCATCCATCACGCTCCGTGACCCCATATTGACACCGCTGCCTCACACCTACGTTCGCTTGTCGAATCAGCAGTCGAAAAACGCCTGATGGCCGATGTTGAACTCGGCGCGTTCCTCAGTGGTGGGATCGATTCGACGATAATTGTCGGCACGATGGCACAGTTGCTTGATGAGCCCGTGAAGACGTTTACCGTCGGTTTCAATCAGGATCGGTTCGACGAATCTTGGGCGGCACGAGAGGTGGCTTCGTTCCACGACACTGACCACCACGAGATCACGCTCACAGCGAATGACGTACGCGAGTCCGTGCCGGATGTCCTGAATAAATTGGGGGAACCTTTCGCTGACCCGGCACTGATGCCGAGCTACGCTGTGTCTCGAGCCACGAGAAATAACGTCAAGGTCGCACTCTCAGGGGACGGTGCCGATGAACTGTTCGCTGGCTACGATAAGTACCGAGTCGAGTCCCTGTCAAAATACTATCGGGCGCTTCCATCTCAGATACGGAAATACGCCGTCGAACCGGCTGTAAATGCACTACCAGCCTCACGTGGGACTGCAATCGGCGACGCCGTATACAAAGGACAGTGGTTCATAAACCGAAGCGGAGAACGATCGGTTCCGGAACGTCACTTCGACTTAATGCGCGTATCCGATGACCAAGCTATCCAGTCCGTGACGAACGTTGACCCAATCGAGGCTGGGCAGACCACTCTCCGGACACAGCATGCCGCGATATCCCCTGAGCTGACTGATAGAGAGAGTTTGGCACGGATACAGGCTGTCGATACCCGTTTATCACTCCCAGATCAGATGCTCACGAAAGTCGACCAGGCCAGCATGTACAACTCACTTGAGGTTCGTGTTCCGTTCCTTGATACTGATGTCGTTGAGTATGCACTCAGTCTCCCGACGGATCACAAACTAACTGGCCGCGATTCGAAAACGTGTGCTGAAACGAGCCTTTGATGATGTGCTGCCGGAGTCTATCTTACAGCGAAACAAACACGGGTTCGATATGCCAATCGGTGAGTGGTTCAAACACGAACTTGCTGATGAGTTCGTCTCGATGGTCCGCTCTACCGACCTGGGTATTCTCGATACTGCTGCGATTTTAGACCTATTCGAAGAGCACCTCGATGGAAACCATGATCACTCGCGGTTCCTCTGGACCGTATACGTTTTCAAACATTGGGCTGTGCGTATGCAAGAACAGGGAGTCCTCGAATAGGCATACGGAGCCCGGAGTTAGTGTGACTGCTCACCACAATCTGGTTTCTTGTACTCTCTATAGAGGCCTATTACTCAAAAAATCGGACTATTAACTATACCCGTCTACCTGTAAGAGTCGGGCGAAATAAATGCACATACTCCGGGTTGCCCAAAGCATCTTCCCTGAAACCGTCGGTGGTGCGCCATATCACATACATGCTCTGAGCCGTGATCAGGCCGCGATGGGGCACGAGGTCACCGTCTTGACTGTCTCGGAAGATGTGGAAGAGCGAGAGGTCACTAACCAAGAGGGATACACTCTGATCAAACAACCGCCAAAGCTAGAGCTCCTCGGCAATCAGATCTTCGCTAACACCGTCCGTGATTTGCGTGGTATGGAAGACTACGACGTGGTTCACACCCACTCTCACCTGTTCTTCTCCAGTAACGTGGCCGCGCTGTACTGCCGAATGGCTAACATCCCAATTGCAATCACGTGCCACGGCCTCAACTCACAACGAGGTCCGTTCTGGTTCTCACGTGCACACCTTCGCACGCTGGGTAAGTGGACATATAATTCGGCTGATGTTACGCTTTGCTACACAGATGTTGAGCAATCCAAACTCCGTAATCTTGGTGTTGACGCTGACATCGCGGTTGTAAACAATGGAATCGATACCAACCGCTTTTCACCTGCTGGACAGGCCCATCCCGATATCGCGCACCAGAGTGGCCAGGCAATCGTATTTGTTGGCCGCTTAGTTGACGGAAAGCGGCCGAAGACGTGTTAGCTGCATTCGATAGGATACAAGAGCGCTGTCCGGACGCATCGCTGTTTTTCTGTGGCGATGGCCCGCTCCGCGACAGTCTCGAATCGACTGTCGCTGATAAGGGGCTGACAGATGCTGTAACATCTCCTCGGACGGGTCCCCTATCAGGCAATGCCTTCGGTATTCAGAGCAGCGGACCTATTCGTTCTTCCGAGTCGGACTGAAGGCTTTCCACGGACAGTTATCGAAGCTTTAGCCTGTGAAACTCCAGTAGTTGCCAGCGATCTCGAACAGACCTCAAAAATAGTCAATCAAACCGGAAAAACAGTCCAAGTTGGCAATGTCGAGGGATTCGCGACGGCGATTTCTGACTTACTCAGCGATCAGGGCCGTCTCTCAGAACTGGGAAAACACGGCCGCGAAATCGTAACGACACGTTACAACTGGGAAGAGACAGTGCAAGAAACAACAGAAATACTGGGTCAAGTGGCTGAAATCGGTGACTCTGTGATTCGAGACCAGAAGGAGTCGACCAGCAGCCCTACACCCCGTGATCAAGGACGAGATTTGAACGAATGGCGAGTCGAGCCTCGACTGATTCAGGTTGCACAGTTCCACATCCATGCCGTGTTTTGTGGCCCAATCGACATTGCGGTTCAGACGGTCTATTGACACTGGTCGGAACATGATCTTGGTGAGGGCGATAGCCTCAGAAGCGTTAGTCGCTGATTACTTAATATCTACCCTACGCAAGGTTGGGCAAGACGTGGGTCTCACACTGCGTAGCGGGTCAGAAGGGTAATAAATGAGTCACTGAGACTGATCTTGACCGGGAATCGTTCGACAGCTTTGAGTTCGCCAACCGTGATATACAGGAATATCTGGTCATACTACTGTCCGGGGTCCTTGTCCTCGAGA
Organism: Haloarcula sp. NS06; assembly: GCF_051122755.1. Classification (NCBI taxonomy): domain Archaea; kingdom Methanobacteriati; phylum Methanobacteriota; class Halobacteria; order Halobacteriales; family Haloarculaceae; genus Haloarcula; species Haloarcula sp. NS06. The sequence goes on along the minus strand of NZ_CP184846.1, from coordinate 272,990 downwards.
GCGCGCTCTTCCTGTCCATTCAACCAGTAACTGGATATGAAACCTCTCTGGTCGATGGACTGTCCCAGATGTTCTGGTTCACTTTCTATTCGATCATGGTCGGTGGAATATTGACCCTGATAGCAGCAGCTATTACGCAAACGAGGTACTGGCGACATGGCCTTGGCCTCGTTCTTTCAAACTACGCGCTGTATTTCTTCCTCCCGAAAGCTCGCGGCTATCGGTTTTACGGACAGGGAACAGCAGACGCACTGCAACACTTCGGCGATGTCAGGGCGATTCTCGAAACAGGATCACTTCCCGGAATCTGGTATCCTGGTGAACACGTGCTGATGGCCGAGATGACGATGCTAGGTGTCCCGATTGACGCGATGCCATACCTGGCAGCGTTGTTGTTTACGACGCTCCAGATCATCGGCATCGGGGTCCTTGTGAAGACGCTCTCTGGCAAACGGGGGAGTCTAGCGGCCGGATTAGCAGCCGGAAGCACTCTCATTTATACGACTTTCCACCTCTCAAACCACCCGGCGATGAACTCATTCATGATCGTTCCGGTTCTGCTTACGCTCACAGAACTCTACCGACGGAGTAACGACACCGAGTACCTTCTTTTGATTCTTTTGGTCGGCTTGTTCATCATCTACTCACACCCGATGACAACTCTGTTTATGCTGGGTGTCTTACTGTTGACCTCTATCTATTCCGGGGTATTCGGACGGCTTTCCCTATCATCCACTCCGCAACTCAGCCCCCGGCTTGGCGTGGCCTTCCTTCCGCTCCGTATTTGCCTGGCTCACAAACTTTGGTCAGACGCGCCAAGCTATAATAAAAATCGCCACGTCGCAAGATGAGGTAAATCCAGCGGCCAGAGAGGTACAGCGAGCCGGCTCAGTCCAGTTTTCACCTCTACAACTCGCCGAGAAATTCATCACCCTATACGGGTCGACTACAATTTACTTCGCTATCGCCGGGGTAGCCGTCCTCTTGACCTTGTACTGGTTTCTCTCCGAAGGGATGCGGTACGATTGGGGCTTCGCTTCGGTTCACTTCGTTGCAGGACTCGGTATCGCAGCGACCTTCCTTCTGAGCAATCTCATCGTGAAGGGAATAATCAGAGTCAACAGATATGCCCTCCTGTTCGCTGCGGTCCTTACAGGGCTGGCACTGATCCATACCGCTGCTAGGCGCCATTCGGCCATCACCGTTGCCTTGACCGTACTCGTGCTTTTAAGCGCCTGTCTCGCTGCAAATGCTGCTTACGAGCCAAACCGTCACATGACATACGCCGAGTACGACGGGTCACAATTCATGGCAGCGAATATTGATGAAGGAGTTCCCATTCATGCAATGGACACGTCACACAAGATGGAAGCGTTCGTCTTGGGCACAAACCATCCGCGCTACTACCCACAGAGTTTCAGTATGGACAATAACTTGCCACGGAACCTCGGCTATTTCAGTCCGGACATTATTGCCTCTGACACATTTGGACGAAGCTACGTCGTCACGAAGACACACGATGTCAAACAGCACACCGCATCATATTATACAAAAGACCAACAGGATTATCTATTCCGATACGGCGAAGACAGTCTGGCGAGAATGCACAACGATCCAACGGCGAACAAGGTATACGCTAATGGAGGGTTCACCGGCTGGTCCGTGGCGCCCCAAAATTAGCCAGCAGAGCCACGCATAGCCAGACACTAACTTTACTTCGATACCGCAAATCACCACCAGCCATATGCCAAATCCGCTCGTCAGCGTTGTTCTCCCGACATACAAGCGACCGGACAAACTTCGAGGTGCAGCACGGAGTGTCGCGAACCAGACATACTCGAACATCGAACTCATTGTCGTTGATGATCATTCCCCGCAGCTGGCAGCCGATACACTTGCCGGAGAGCCGCTAGAGAGCATTAAGGTCAACTGTGTCCGTCATCAAGAGAACAGAGGAGCGAACCAGGCACGGAACACGGGTATTGAGCGAGCAGAAGGCGAGTACATCGCGTTACTAGATGACGACGACGCCTGGGACTCGGAAAAGATTGCTCGACAGGTCGCTGAGTTGGAAGATAGTGCTGACGGTGTCGGCGTAGTCTACACCGGATGCGAGTATGATTACGGAGACTACACACGTGACGTTATCTTCACGGCGGAAGGAAATGTTACCAAAGATCTCCTATTGGGGGAATCGTTCGGTGAATTCTCGACGCTGATGGTTGCGGCCGATATCATTCCACAGGCCGGACTCCCTGACGAGCGGTTTCCCAGCTGGCAAGATAGAGAGTGGCTGATACGACTCTCACTACATACCGAGTTTCGCGTGATTCCAGAAGTGCTGACATATCGGCACTGTCCTGAAGAGGCGGACCGAATCAGCAACAACTATGCTGAGAAACGGGATATCTCCTATCCGCTGATGGTTGAGAAACACCGGGAACTCGCTGCGAGATACGGACGAAAATACGAGCGGGCCTTTCTCGCGTCACTCCTGTTCATTCTTGGACAGGAAGCGTTACGTACCAGAGCATACTCAGATGCGAGAACGCACCTACTCAAATCAGTGTATTACTGGCCGTTTCGAACCGATAGGTGGCTGTTTGCACTTGCTTCGCTCGGGGGCAGATTTAGTTATATGCCGGCCAAAAACGCGATGAAGACGCTCAACTCAATCAAAAGTGAAGCAATTACGAAATGAGATATTCTCGATAGATCTCTCGTCTCTTGGTAGCGTTTTTACCTGCTGTTTCATACTTCGTAGGGGTATCTTTACTATATTGTTGTAGTAGCCACCCTCTGGTAGCATGGAGATCGACGTAGAGAACGTCCTCATATACGTTGACGACGCTGTCAGATATAACGCAGTTAACGATGATCTTGCGGAACTCGGGCAGACCCACAAAACGATTGCAGCATCAACGCACACCCCCACATCGTTTGGGAGTCTATTGACTGGGCTGTTACCACCGAACAGTAACATCCACAGCTTCAAGCATTCTGTACCTGCGAACGTCCGCTCGGTATTCGATATTGCGGACCACGAGGCTTCGATAGCTGCTCAAGGCGGCATGAACCACAGTATTGCGGAGATGTTTGCTGATCCCCCACGGAAATCGATTGACGATATTGAACCCCCCTTCGTTCACGTTGCGCGTCGGCCTGGTGGCCACGCACCGTACAACGGATTTGACTGGGACGACTACGAATACCGCAACGAAACTGCTCTTGAATACCTCTGGCGCATATCCTCGGACCCGGAAACGGCACGCAGAGATTATTACGAGGGTGTAGACCGCTCGTTCGAAGAATTCAAGCGTGTCCTACGGACGCTTGAACGCAGAGGGCTCAGAGAAGATACTCTCGTCGTCTATACCAGTGACCACGGTGAGGTACTCGGAGAGTACGGGTACTTCGGACACACACATCTCGCGACGCCTGAAGTCGTATACGTTCCGACGAGCTTCATTCATCCGGACTTGGCTTCTTCGGGTGAGAACGGGCTCCTACACCATGTAGACATCCTACCGACAGTCGCCAGCGCGATGGCCACGCAACCTGATTTCGGGAAGGTAGACGGGACCAACGAAGGAGCGGGTAGGACAACCGGCTACACGCACCTGAACCACATTCGATACGGTTCGTTACCAGGGCCCGCCGAGAAGTTCGTCAGCCTCACTGGTGGGTTTGAGCGGACAATCAAGAGTCTCTGGGATGAACACGGTGGTCACACGTTCGTGGATGGACACAAAATAACGTCATCGATTATCTACATGGCACTACTACTGCAGAAACCCTTCGGACGACAGGTCTTCCACAACCGGAAGGTTCGAGACTCATACCGTCGGTTTCTGCCGGGACATCAGTCGTACGGAAACCCACAGTTTACTGCGGACGAAGCGCGGGTGGAGATAGCGGACCGCCTCTCCGGGGAGAGTGAGGAGACAGTACGTGACATTGACGACGGGACGACAGAACAGCTCGAAAACATGGGTTACCTTTGAGTATGACCGTTCGTATGAACATGAAGACCACACCTCATCTCATAAATACCAGACAACTCAACGGAGTGATTCCCGAATGACAGCAGAGCGTACGACTCTCTGGTACTTTATCGGCGCACTTGTAGTCGGTGGTGCCGAGCGAACACTCGTTGATTTAGCGAATGAAGTTAATGGCAAGGAGTACGACATCACTATCTGGACGATATTCTCGACGAACCCACTCGAATCAGAACTCTCGGATGAAGTCACCGTTCGGTCGCTTACTGACGCTGGTCGTATTTCGAACGGGGCAATAGACGGAGTCGAAAGCCCGCTCGTCTATCTGTTCGCCCCGCTCAAGTTCTGCATCGTCGCCCGTCGTGAGCAACCCGATATCATACAGTCGTTTCTTTTTTACGACAACGTAATTGCCAGGATCGCCGGCGTATTCTGTTCTACAACCATTATCACTGGGGTTCGCGAGGTGCCTAACGACGAACCGCTTGCACGCCGCGTTATCGACCGGATGACGATACCGCTCTCAAACGCGATTGTTTCGAACTCCACAGCGGGACGGGACTACGCTGTTGAACGCGGTGCAGAGGAAGAAAACGTGGCGGTGGTGTACAACGGCCGGAACATCGAACAGTACCGGACAACAGACTCGGCGGACCTGCGATCAGAGCTGGACATCCCGACGGAGGCCACTGTAGTCGGAACCGTCGGCCGTCTTGTTGAGCGGAAGGGCCACTTTGATCTGCTTGATGCGTGGCCCACTATCGTCGCTGAGATCCCTGACGCACATCTTGTATTCGTCGGTGATGGTGCCGATCGGGAGCGGTTGATGGAGCGGGTCAATTCACTCGGATGTGCTGATTCGGTTCATTTCCTCGGAACGCGGCAAGATGTCCCAGCGCTTCTCGGTTCGATTGACATCTTCGCCTTTCCCTCTCATTACGAGGGGCTTCCCGGTGCAGTGATCGAGGCGATGGCTGCGGAGCTTCCGATCGTCGCGACACCTGTGGACGGCACGAATGATCTGCTGGAGAATTACCAGACTGGGTTGTTCGTCGACGTACAGTCACCTGACGAAATTGCGTGGGCGACTATCCGTCTACATCAGCACCGGTCACTTGCTGAAACGCTTGGAACCGCTGCACGGCAGCGGGCGGCACGTGAGTTTACGATTGAATCGATGGTGGATGGCTTTGAGCGAGTGTATCGGGAACTTGAGACGAGACCCGAAGAGACCGCCTACGCACAACCGCTGATTGAGTAATAGCCCTGGGAAAATCCACCGGGAGAGTAGCAACAGTATATTTTACTTGCCTTGTGTAAAGTGACCGATATGGCTAAAGAGACACCGAACCACAGCTACCAGCGCCCGGATCGCGGAGCACAGAACTGGCATGTCCCGTTGAACGAGAATTTTTCACGTATCGACACGGAAGTTGAGATCAAAGATGCTGCTGAAAACCTAGATCAGTATCAACCAAAGGAGGGTGCCAAGTTCCTCGCAACAGATTCGCGACGTATATTTATCGGAAACGGAGAGGAGTGGCTGGAGTTTGGCAGCGCGGCAGGGCGCGCGCGTTCCGTCTCACTTGCTGAGGGCAGCGAGAGAGCCACAGTAATGAGTGACGGCACGTTCGTCGCGCAACCAGGACAACTACAGGACGTTATCGATACCGCATCTACTGGGTCTGAGTTCGGACAGGCTCCTGCACAGACCGTCAAGCTGGTCTCCGGTGAGACGTACGAAGTATCCGAGACGGTCCGTCTAAAGAGAGGTGTCAGACTGGAATGTAATGGGGCGAAAGTAGTCCCGACGGGTGACTTCAACGTCTTCGAACTCGCCCGTGATACAGTTCTAATTGACCCCTTTGTCGACACTCGGGGCAAGAGTTGGAGTTCGACACAGGTCGTTATTGGCCCTCAAAACGCACAGAAATTAGATACAGCCAACCGTGCTTGGGTAAAAGACGCATACCTTCTTGGAGACGCAGGCAAGGGTATCGGAATACAGTTCCGTGGTGGTTCGAAACCCTGCTCGATGCAGGTCGCAAACGGGACCCTTGATGGGTTTGACCGGGCAGTAGACTTCTACGCTGCTGGTGAGAACCGCGATCCACAAGGTGACTGGTCGAACGGGAATCAGTTCTGGGGACGGATACAGGACTTCCGGATCGGGATTAGTATGCGGTCGGACGGTGCGGAGGTCAGTGGGAATACCGTTCGCATACAGACGCAGCCCGAACCAGAGGTAAGTGAATGGCTCTGGAAAATGGAGGCCGACCCACGAGAGTCCCGAGATGATAATAAATTCGTTATGAAAGGCAATACGGTAATGGCATATCCCTGGGACGTATCGTCATTCAAGCGGAATAACTCATATTATTCGGAGAGCGATCGAGATGCGCCGTTCTGGTTTATCGGGCGTGGTCGCCGGTACGGAAACTCACTCTTAGATATGAGCGGGGTGCGTGGTAACCAATACGTGCTCAACAATTCAGATACGCCAGACAGGAACGGCATCTTCACTGCACATGGTGGCTTTGTCGTGGGTACAACAGAGTTTGAGACACAACCAGCATACCAGCAAAACGATAGCCGAAATTGGCATCCTCAGTCACGAAATGAGGCTGAGTAAATAGTTTCCCTGTCGGCTACGAGCGCCTAAGTAGTCCTAATGGGATTAGTTCTTCGAGTCTTCGTGCCACATCCGACTTTCGCTGTTCCGTTGGTACGCAGGCGGATGTGAGAACTGCCTGGTGCCGGTGACCTTCCCACCATGATAGGTGAAGATCCCATTTCGATCTGGGTAATCAGAATTATTGACGATATACTGGTTTCCGAGCTTCCCGGATTGGTCAACGAGTGAATTACCGTAGTTTATCCCCTCGCCGATATACCACACTGGTGGCTTCCGATCGCCACTCTCAGCGAACGGATTGTTGTCCATATAATTGTTGTTGTCCCACGGATACACCATCATGGTGTTCCCCGACTTCCGGTACATATTGTCGTCTCGATCGCTATCGGAGCGGGGATCGTCCTCCATGTACCAGAGCCATTCGCTCACATCGTTGTCAGGCTGGACCATCAACTTGAAGACGTTCCCCGAGACTTCAGCTCCCTCAGAGCGCTGGTTGACGCCGACACGGAAGGCTTCCAGTGAGCCGTAGAACTGGTTCCCGTTCGACCAGTCGCCCTGTCCACTGTAATCGTTGCCGCTGGCATAGAGGTCGATCGCGATATCGAACCCGTGTATTGTTCCGCTAGCGACCTGCATCGAGCAGGGTTTCGAACCACCCAAGAACTGGAGTCCGATGCCCTCGCCGGGTGTTCCCCAGAGATAGGCGTCTTCAACGGTTGCGCGGTTCGCCAGCTCAATTTTGTCTGCGTCCGATGCGCCGACGACGACCTGTGTCGAATTCCAATTAACCGACCGGGTGTCAATGAACGGATCGATGAGCTGCGTCCCGCGGTACATCTCAATGACATTGAAGTCGCCTTCCGGAATGATCCGAGCGCCGTTACATTCGAGCCGGACATTCCGCTTCAGTCTGATAGTATCCGATGGGAAGTAGTTCTCACCGGAGACGAGCTTCACAGTTCGGCTCGGGCCCTGTGCCCAGGTGTGTGACTTAGACGCCTGATCGATTACGGACTGTACTTCGCCCGGCGGTGCGATGAGCGACCCGTCGTCGGCCTCAGAAACGGAATCGTCGGATGCACTGAGGCTCCCAACGCGGTTCCAGTTGCTGCCGTCGCCAATGTATACCGTACCGGTATCGGTCGCCAAGAACTTCGACCCCGTCTTCGGTTCGTACTGGCTGATATTGGACTCTGCATCCCGGAGTTCGACGTGGCTGTCGAGTTTTTCGAAGTTTTCGTTGAGCGGTACGTGCCAATCGAGCGTGCCCTCTGCGGGCGTGTTGTATCGTTCTGCCATTGATTTGTCGCGTTACTGGGTACCCCCGTACCCACCCATCCCGTAGCCTTCACTGCCAAAGTCGTCAGTACCTGACTCGGTCGCTGTCTCGGTTTCAGTCGGCGTCTCAGTTTCCGTTGGTGTCTGAGTTGGTGTCTCAGTTTCCGTTGGCGTCTGAGTTGGTGTCTCCGTCTCGGTCGCTTCGCTGAATTCGAACCAGTTGAAATCAATGCCGGAGCCAACTGCTTTCACTTGGATGACGTGCTCGCCATCATCTTGGACCGTCACGTCAGGAAGCGTCGCCGTTTCCCAGGTCGTCCAGCCGCCGGTGTTCGGGACATCTACTGTCCCAAGTTGCTCACCGTCGAGGCTGAACTGCAATTGCCTGTTATCGCGTGTCGTCGCGACGCGAACGTCGATGTCGTATGTTCCGCCCGGCACCTCCGCGGTGTATTCGAGCCATTCACCGTCCTCGAAATACCCAACGTTGTACGTCCCGGAACTGTCCTGCGTTTCTCGGATATCGACATCAGAATCCCGATAGCCAAGACCATACTCACTGCCGGCAGTAGTATCGTGATACGACACGCCTTCTCCGCCAAGGTCGTATGCTTGTGACTGTATCCTGCCGGGAAGCGTCGGGATATCATCGAATGGCTGATTCCCGACGACCTCAAACTCGGCCCAGTTGAAATCGATGCCGGACCCGATAGCTTCGACCCGAAGCACCCGCTGTCCGTCGGCATCGATGGTCACGTCTTCCAGTGTTGCAGTCTCCCACGAGGTCCATCCGCCCGTGTTGGGAACGTCAACGGTTCCTAATTCCCGATCGCCGAGAGAGAACTTGAGTTGTCTATCGTCTCGCGTTGTTGCAACACGAGCCCTGAGGTCGTATTGTCCTGGCGAAACATCGGCCGAGTATTCGAGCCATTCGCCGTCTTCGAAGTACCCGATGTTGTATTCCCCGGAGTCGTCTTGGGTCTCTCTAATGTCGACATCGGTGTCACGGTAACTGGTGTCGTATTCGTTTCCAGCAGTCGTATCAGAGTATGATACCCCCTCACCACCCGTGTCGTAGTTTTGTGCCTCGATGCGTCCGGGAATCGTGGCTGAGTTCCATTGTACGGCTTCTGTGCATCGACTCTATCGAATTCGACCCAATTGAATTCCACACCGGAATCTAGTGCTTCGACGCGAAGCGTCGATTGCTGCTCGGACTCGATTTCGATGTCCTCTACGGTGACTGTCTCCCACGAGGTCCAGTCGCCTGTGTTAGGGACAGTGACGGTTGTGAGGGTACGATCCCCAAGAGACAGTTCGAGTCGCCCGTCAGAAAGTGCCGAGGCCACTCGGACCCTAACATCGTACGTTCCGGGTGAGACGTCGAGTGTGTACTCGAGCCACTCACCGGTCTGGAAAGTAGCCGATATTGTATTTCCCTGACTCGTCCTCTGTTGGCCGGATATCAACGTCTGTATCTCGGCTTGATGAACCGTAGATATTTCCACCAGACGTGTCATGGTACGCTTCGCCTTCGCCACCAAGGTCGAAATTCTGTGCCTGAATACGACCAGGAATTGCTCTGACAGTCCCCTCGTAGGGTGACTGAGACTGTGTCGTGCTGTCCGTCGAAATGGTTAGTGAGTAATCGCCACCGCTTCGACTGATATCCATTACTTGCAGGTAGTGCGTGCCACTGTCTGAGAGAGACTCCGGCAGATACACCGGGGCATCCGAACTCGCGTACGCCTGGGAGAGTAGTTCACCGTCGGGATTGAACATCCCAAGCGCCGCAGCACCCGTATCTGCACTTGGCGTAAATTTAACCGCTACATCTTCGCTGTCGGGCCTGAACGCAAAAAGGTCAGAGGAACCTGGAGACAGTGTTGTCGAGAGCGGTGAATCGATGCTGAGCCTGCTGACCGAACTTGCCATGCTGGTATCTTCGGCCACCTTCGAAACGTCGACTGCGGCGAGTTGCGTCGTAACTGCAGGCTCACCACCGTAGCCGAATTTTGTTGCCGCTCCCCCTGCGGTAGGATCATCTTTACCGGCACATCCTGCCAAGGACGCGGCGGCAACGCCTGCTATTTTCATGTACGTGCGGCGGTCTACGATAGTCGATCCCGTCGTACTACTTTCATCTCGCGACACCTCACCACTGTCGCACGAGCGATTCTGTTCTTCGTTGGTCACACTCCGGTAATCCCTATTTACTATTTTATTCGTTGTTACCGGTTAGATCTCGTTTACATAGCTTGATCTCCATCCGTTACTTTCTTGCATACCACATTTCGAGCAAATCTTATGTTTGAAAATAGCAATTGAGAAATTATATCTTATCTGGTATAGTTGTGTTGCTGTATATTTGGAATATTAAGAGCGTCCTACCATCAGCTAGACCCCTAACTCGTGGCAATCAGATCAGTCTTGTTTGGAACTCAATAGACCTACATCACTGGGTCTTGTTTCAGAGACAACGAGGTCGTCCGCTCAAGTTCTCTTGTGGATTCAAGATGTTCGAGCCATTCGCAATAGGGTTCACAGCTCCTACCAGTCCGTCCGATGTACCAGCTATTCTCAGCAGTGATTAACGGATGGCTGTCACTCACATCTTTAGCTGTGGGATGTCAGGCCTCTTGAAGTATATTCGGTTTAGCAACTGCGCTATTGACTTCTAATATGGTGCTGATTGAATTTCTTGAACCACTCCGTCCGGTACTTCGGTATTCAAGTTTGGGATGCATTCACTCGAAAACAAACCCTGCTGCTGGACCTGATGTAGCAGTATATTCACAGAGGAATATTCTGTGAAAAATGCGGCCACGCTCTACGCAATATTCCTGAACGAGTCTCTACGCTGGAGTGGTCATTCCGTGGTCGGGTCTTCGACTCCGACTCGACACCGACGTTGTAGGGACTCCTTTTCGTTTGCCAGACACGACAGTGAGATGATGGAATCACCGCTCAGGAGAGATGTCTGAAACGAAATGTGGTCCCCACTGTGGTACCGCTGTAGAGCGCTCTTGATGTCCGGTAATCCATTGTTCCAGTCCGACTGAACAGTTTGAAACTGCTGTTGTGGTGATCGACTGTGACGTGGAACTGTATAGAGTCGTAGGTCTTTCGTATCGAAGTTGCAACCTCTGGCGGTATCTCCCCTGGTGACTGCCCGAGCTGCCCCTCATGCTCGGACGAAACAGTTGTCTCGTCATCGTCGATGACGGCGATCTCAGTCGTCTCCCCTTCAGCGATGCCAACAAACCGTTTTTGAACTACCTCTCCTTGATTGACAAGCAGCAGCTGATCTAACCAACGCGTACCCTGTAAAAACGGGAGGACGCCAGCAAGCACTGTTCGTCGCTTCATCGCGCTTCACTCCTCTGTTCGCCAGGTCGATTGATTTGGATTGTCTGTCTCATTTTGATCACGCCAACGCATCGAATATTGATTCGAGGTTCTGCTTGACTTCCCAATTGAAACTAAACATGAGGGCCAGAGCCAGTGCCACATACACTCCGATACCCACGAGAATTAACAGGATAAACTCCAATACCGGCGCATTAAGAGTCACTGTCTGATAGACGTAGGTCACTGCGGCCCCCATCCCAAGACTTGCCACCAGTGGATACGAGACCTCCTTGAGGACTCGAATCGGAGATGCTTCGACAGTCCGGGCAATAAGATAGGTGTCTATCGGCATCATCGGGAAGATGTAGATGCCCGTAATGAGGGCTGCGGTGCCCTCGATCCCATACATCATCGTGGCTGGGTAGATGAATATCGCAATGAGGGCTACACGTACAGCGGAGAGCTTAGCAATATAGTCAGGCCGTCCGACTGCCTTCCAGACCCGGTCCCATCGTTGCTCCCATTGAACGCAATAGCCCATAAGATAGCTAGCAACTGCATTACCGGTATCATCGGCTGCCATTCGGGGGTAAAAAACGCCTCGACGAACGCGGGTGCGATTGCCGCGATCCCCATCGCTGCTGGGAACGAAGCCAATGTGGTCATTCTGAGCGTCTGGAAGTATCCGGACCGTAGCTTCTCGACATCGTTTTGTACCTTCGAATACGCTGAAAACGTTACACTCGAGATTGTCTGTGTGATTTCGGTCGCCGGCGCGTTCGAGAGCCGGTAAGCGAGCTGGTAAAATCCCAATGCACTTGCCATGAGCGCCCAGCCGACAAATGCATCGTCCCCTCTACTGTACAGGAAGTATAGGATCGAGTTGGCGGTAACCCATTTCCCGAAACTGTACCGTTTCTTCGCAACATCGACGTCAAACGACGGCCATGGCCGGTATCCGTCTGCGATATACGAGACGAGGAACCGGGCTGCGTCGCCGGCGATGTATCCGATTGCCAGTGCATAGACAGTTGGCTCATACAGAGCTATGCCTACAGTGACGACGAAGTACGCCACCGCGCCGCTGACTCTGTAGACGAACTCTTTGTGGAAATCTAAACTCTTCTGGAAATAGACGACAGCGGGGTTTCGTAACCCAACGATAAACGGCGAGAGGGCGATGACCCGAAACAGGTCGGTCGCCGCAGGTTCGTTGAACAACGATGCAATAAACGGGGCTCCAAGGAACAGGATCACGGCGATTACGGTCCCCCTGGCTGTCTCGATTGTCCAGGCCGTGTTGAGCTCGTCGTCAACGTTGTCCTCCTCGGCCTGTATCAGAGCAGACTTGATACCCAACTCAGAGAACTTCTTGAGTGAGGAGAGTGTTAACAGCGCAATCCCCATCAACCCGAATGCACGCGGAGACAACAGTGAAGCAACGATGACCAGCAATAGCAACTCTAGCCCCCGCTCAGTGACGTTCATTACGCCGACCCAAACGCCACTCTTCACAGCCTGCTCCATAATATCATCACTGGCTGGGAGCAGTCGCTTTATCAACTGTTTCAGTTTATCTAGCATCGTCGCTTGAACTCCCCGTCACGTATGTGACGAGCCACGACATCTGGCCGATTACCGGACACCAGTTCGCTCTCCCGACTCAATACTCTGTATTGCTGTGCCTGCATAGACTCTCTGTTGCTACATACTTCGGATACCGTCTGTTTGTTATGGGCGGGGTAACTGTAACGCAGCCGACCTATGAGGGGGTATCCTGACGGACCCTCTCAGTGTGCAACTGTTCGAGTGCACTAGATTTACTGATTGTCAGCTGTGAGCACTTGTCCGCTTTCGACCATTGATTCCAGCGGGTTGTCGTCAATCTCCAGCGGGAAATCGACTCGCCCGCACCGCCGAGCCGACTCCCAGCATCCGAATATAAGTTCCGTTGCCTGCAGTGCGTTGTCAGCTGAAAGTTCAGGTTCACGGCCTGTGGCAAGTGCGTCGACGGTGTCCGCTATGGCACGGTCGATATAGCTTTCGGGTCTCGCGTTTTCTACAGTGGCTCCCGGTATTCGAGCGCTGATCTTCTGTTTTGCAGCGTCGAATATTGTTTCGTTGGGACCATGTACGTCCTCTCCACCGGTATCGATCGTCGTCCAGCTTTTACCAGCTCGGACTCGTAGCGGAACCTCACCACCGATTTCTATCGTTCCGTCTGAGCCCAGTAACCGCATATGACAGTCGACAATGCCACCGTCGCCTGTCGATGCAAGTCCGTCGACTCCGTTCGTGTACCGCCATTGCGCGATGGCTTGGTTCTCGTTGTGGGCCCCAAACTGCACGTTTTCCTCGCTGTATTCGATCCCAGCCATCACCCATTTCGACATCGCCTGATCGGTGAAGTACCCACAGAGGTCAAACAGGTGCGACCCGTAATCAAATAGATTTTTCCCACCGAGTTCAATTCGCTCTAACGAGCCTATCTTTCCGTTTTCAAGCAGCGACTTTGCTTTCCGGAACGGCTTTCCGAACCGCCGTTGATGATTGAATGTGAGTTGGATGCCGGCCCGCTTACAGGCCGATGCCATTTTTTGGCAGTCCTCCCATCTCGTTGCCATCGGCTTTTCGCAGTGGATGGCGTCCATCACTCCGCTCTCCGCACACGTCATCACGACAGGTGCGTGGATATGGGGCGGAACACAGACACTGACAATGTCGGGCTTGACAGCATTGAGCATTTTCTCAGTGTCCGTGTAGACGTTTCCATCTGGGAGATTCCATCGTTCGCCGAAGTTTTTCGCGTTCTCTGGGACGACGTCAGCACAGGCGGTGAGTTCACACGAATCCAGCCGTTCGTACGCGCCTGCGTGTCTGTATGCCATTGCGAACCCGTCGGTATCCGGGTCATCCGGATCTTCACCAGTCCCAATGACTGCGACAGTGTAAGTCATCGATGGAAGGTGGGTTAGTAGCCTCAATAGTAGTAACCTCGTACTGATTTACCCAGACAGTCCCCACCGACTGCCTGCTTTCTCACTACCATCGTGACAATATATATGAACTTCTGGCCGGTTCTATCTGAGAAGGGAGTAAGCGCCATCTCGTGTCGTTTTAGATCACGAACAGCGTGTTATATGACTCTTAACTACCCCAAACTTGGTGAATTCCAATGAGGACAACCGGTTCTCCAACTAATTGGTCGTTCACCCGTGGACGAATCACAGTCACTCTGTGAGTGAACATACGAAGCCAGCCAAGCCGGCTACAGTCTAGTTTTGGGATCCCTCCATATCGGTAGTAGTTGGCCTTGTGTCCAAATCACAAAGTGGTCAATAGGGGGATATACTGTAGCGTGATTGACGGTATGGCCTGTTTACTAAAACGGTCTCCGTCGTTGGATTCTCGATAACGATGGACCAAAATCGTCGCCGACAAAGCGTAGCTACGGTACCGAGGGAGACTATCTCACTGTACTGATGTCTTCAGATGAAGAGACTAAGACTGTGGAGTCGGAGCAGGCGACCCGGCGGACCATTCTGACCCTCGTTGCGACTGGACTCTCGTTTGGTGCTGCAGTGCTAATGAAGCGGGAGATGTTGTATCGTGGGTACGGTGAAGATGGGTATGGTGAACAGGGCTTCGGCGAATAACTAGTACTGAATTTCTTCCAATTTTCTCTAATGAACGAGTTGAGACCAGAAGCAACTATCTGTCTAAACTCTCAACATCGAAGATCCCAGAGTAACGTTATCTCGACAGCTCTGCAGATTGGGAGGTCCGATCAATATCCGGCACCTCGCCTTTGTCTCCGTCGTGGTGGGTCTGATCGAGGACTCCTCGAAGACGTCCGACCGTCTTTGCAACAGTACTACCCGCTTCTATCACGGTAGCTACTGGCGTTATTCTGACGTAATTCAGCGGGTCAAGTACCTCACAGAAAATATTCTTGAGTTGATCCGCTTGCGAGATGTTACACTTTGACCAGTAGTACGGACTCTTCGTTTCGAGTTTATACTGTTTTTTCCAGTAGTCAGTAATGGATGATGCATATGGATGGTCGACAATGAGTTCGGGATCGTACCGAATGTCAAACTCGCTTCTGACTCGCCTGGCGAGTTCTTTTTCTTCGTGCCCCCACCCCATTTCTTCGTCCCACCCACCGACGGCCTCGAAAACGTCCCTGTGAACGCCCATATTACACCCCCAGAAATGTTTGACGTAGCAAGCATCGTCTCCCCAGTCGTAATGCGTGGTGAAATGTCGAGCAAACACGTCATCTGCAGGGTGGATAGTTCGACCGGCGTATGCCGCCTCTGTTTCAAGGACCTCGTTGGCTTTTTGAAGATACCCCGGTCGGGTTCGGGAATCGTCATCTAGAAACACGATTTTGTCGCTTGAGGCCCGTCTGATTCCCTCATTTCGTGCTCTGGTCACTGGGCTTTCGTCACACACGATAACCTCAAAGTCATCGAATGCCTGATCTTTGAGGCACTGTATCGCTTCAATCTCATCTCGCGTTTTCAATGTCGCGATGACAACACTAACCGATACCATGAAATTCCTTCTATAAGGTTGCTCTCGCTTTCAAGATATTAGTATAGCCCCCCTGTCATTATTAGGCAAGCCATTCACTTGCCCGGCCTACGCCGGCATGGTTGCAATGACTGCCTGGACCCATGACACAACCCCGTAAATAAAGACCACAAACCCGCCCATGGAAATCCAGCGTAGTCGCCTGTGATTTTTTGGCCGGACACCATCTGGTTTACTGAGTTCGACCGCAAAGAGAAAGCCCGCGTAGCTGAGCAGGTAATACAATAACGGATTCCAACGACCAATAAATATCATCCCCCCAGCGTCGTCGATAGCCAGACGACAAAAACTCCCACAAACTGTCGGGCCCATCCAGCGCACATAGACAAGTCAATACACGCCTTCCTGTTTTGTTATGCTACTACTAGAGTGCTATTGGGCGGTAATTTTGCTTGTGACAGTCGCTGTATCGGCAATTGCCGGCGCAAAATGTTCCAACTGGGCGCCCCGTCGATGTGCCACAGGAACATTGTTGCTGATAAGAGTAGACTCCGTAAACAATGAATCAAATAGCACTGGGATTCATCGACTCCCGGCCACCAAACAAAGCAGTTGATTGGAGATAACAGGGCAAAAACCGGTACATGCGGCATGGCACAAATGTGACTCTCCCGTATACTCACCATGTGGCAGGGGAATAGGAACCAATGCTGAAAGCGCGATATAGCTAGTTGACCGGAACTTCTGGAGCACATCAACTATCGTCTGTATTGGCCGGATCTATTGAGGGATGTTCCCGCCGTCAGAAGTTAGTGTGGCCGTTTCTCCTGAAAGACGTTGCTCTGCAGCATCCCTGTCTTCAGGATACCCAACGTCGATACGCCACCCGTTGAGACGAACAGCGTCGATTGTTCTTCCACTGTCCATCAGTAAATCAATAGCATCGCTGAGTTCGTACTCGCCGCGATCAGAGGGCTGGACGAGGCTACAAGCTTTGAATATTGCCGGCGAAAACGTATAAAAGCCGGTCATGACCAGATTAGACGGAGGGTTGTCCGGCTTCTCTACTACATCGGTTATTTCACCGTATTTATTGGTCACGCAAACGCCATATCTAGACGCTTCCTTTTCTGGAACTTCCTCTACCAGAAACGCACAGTCGACCCGTTGTTCCCGTTGACGTTGCACAACTGTGCTGAGGTTTCCTCGAAATACATTGTCTCCCAGCATCAACATGAAATCATCCTCAATTTCCGGTTCGGCCTGTAGCAAGGCGTGCGCTAGCCCAGCAGGTTCCTCCTGGTGGACGTACGTTATTGGGACACCATCGTACGAGTTACCGTAATGATCAATAATCTGCTTTTGACGGTATCCGACGGCGATAACAAACTCGTCTGCATCAAGTGAAACGAGCTCGTCAAGGCAGTGGGTTAGAAGCGGTTTTCCATCTACTTGAACTAACGCTTTCGGGAGGTCATCAGTCAATGGCTGAAGTCGTGTTCCCTTCCCGGCTGCGAGAACTACTGCTTTCATCACTCACACGCTTCTCCAGATGACACATTGTAATGCCGCTACTAATGCTACTCAGTTATCGGTGGATGAGCCACATATTCTTTCGGCTAGTAACGTTGTTCAGCTATCGGCGCAGATCTACAAGTGAATCTGAGTGAATAACAATGAACTCTTCTTCACCGAGCTGCGACTCATGCTCCGGTAAAAATATCAACTGTGAATCAGTCGATGATTTGACGACGGTGAGTTCCTCCATTTCGTAGCCCAGGTCAGATTCCCAGTCTGGGTCTGTTGCTACGTCTTCCCACTCCTCTGAGGTCATCATTCAGCCGCCACTCCATTCAACCATCTTGATCTTGACAAACTTAGCCACTTGTGTGTAAACCACGAATTCTGGCCCTGCCCTAATCCCAGATTAAGACAATGTTTAAACTTCCTCTCTGCTGCGCTGACATCGAGCATATCTCGGAAAGGAGTAATTACTGTATTAAAGATTGCGTCCCTATATCGCATATTTATATACCATTTGCAAAGCAGTTACTTACCAACTTTTCTTGCAATCTCGGACCTAACAAAGCCCCTGAAAACAGACTAATCTCTGATAGTAGGATAAAATTACCCTGCTATTCGATAGGACGCCACTGGACAATGACACTACTTTGCGACGTACCCGAGCCAATGAACGCTGAGCGCAGCAACGGGATTCACCATCGATCAGGGTGAAGAACATCTCCGAGTCCACCCAAATCAATACCACTGTTGTATCTGCGGATCCTAATCTGTAATTCTACACGTCTCGCCTAGCCGTGACCGTGGCTCCGAAGCTCCAAACCGACACTCTTTCTCAAATGGTGCTACCACGTATCTTAGTCCTACCCAACATCTGAATAATTTGGTTAGCTACCGCTGCTCTACGTCCGTCTGGAGTGGTAAGCTTCGCCATGCCGAAATAACACGACTATAACAATACCCCCCTGCGCGTAAGACAGTGATGGAGAGGGCAGTTACCCGACACCCACAACACCGGCCCAATCCTTACCACCCCCCTCAGGGACGCTCGTGCCCTGTATAGTCGCTGTCGACTCGGATCGCTCTCTCCATTTGCAGTGAGCCGGAGCGGCTTCGGTCACACCGTCCTTTCCGGCTCATTCTGGCCTTGACTTTTTAGCTATGACGAGTGGACTCTAATCTTTCCCAAGACTTCGCCGATTCTCTTGACCAACTGTTGAGATACTACCGAAAATTTCTCGAATTAGATGGAGCTATCAGAAAGCTACTGATGTCTGGTAGGCACAGTACAACTACACATCAGATATAATGAACGTGAAACTGATATTATAATCTTATTCAGACCCCTGATGAGCACTCTCATAGCTAATTTTTGGGTGGTACCTATTGTAGTCGAGAACTTCAGAGCGCTTTATAATACAAACTCGCAAGCTCGACACAAGTATACTTCAGGACATGGATAACTGGCAAGTGCTAGAAGAAGCCGACTACCTCAAAATATGAACTCAATTACTAAACTATAACAGTTTCACGTAGCGGTGTATGCCGGAACATATCTCCGACAGCGAAATGGAACGGATTTCGGAATTCGCGAGCACTCCGATGTACAAGCGGTCGCCCGACCAGTTACTGCCGGACGGTGCGGCCGACGACGAAGAATAACACACCCTTGGGGGGTATTTTTCAGTTAGCATACGGTTCCACTCACGGCTCACCGATATCAAAGGACTTGTCGTTCTTCCCCGTCGTCTGGAGACCGCGTGAGCAATAGAAAGCACGAGAAACGAACTCATGACGACTAATCCGATAACTAATGGACTAATCGCACCAAGCGGAGGCACACCGACGATTGCTGCTATGAGTAAAACGGCGTTCAACAGGGCCACGGCGCCATAGTACTGATACCATTTTGACTCGTCATCGCCATTACTGATGAATGGTTCAACTTCCGGAGCATCCTCTCGAAGAGCTATCTCACCCGTGTCAGCGTCATAAGTTATCAGTCCTGCCTCTTGAAGCTTCGGAGCATGGGTCTGATACAGCGAGACATACACCCGCTTTCGCGCCTGCGAGGAGAGTTCTTCGACGGTTGTATCGTTTTCCCACGCAGCCAACTCCTCAGCTAGATCGGTTAGCTGGACTGGCTCCAGCTGCTGGCGTAGATAGTAAAGTGTATATCGACGCCTGGAACTGCTGAGGATATCGAACATTTGGTCTCGTGAGAGCTCTGGTTCTTCCTCTACCATCGGTGCACTCATGACCTCGGTTGCTGCTTTGGTTGGTGGTCAGGCCGCGAGAGCGACATATATACACGAAACCCGGGGTACCGTTTTGTTACACCCCCGTTACCTTCTAATTCCTGAGTAAGAAATAGCTACTTGTATGACGTACTGGGCTCTTGTCCTTCCCTGATGGGCCACAGTCGGTATATAATCTCTGAGTTTGCGATGGGAAGTGTTCTTGGTGTTATACCAACAAATAACAGCAACTGAGAATAAATAAAAATTGATATACGGGTGAAACCGCAGTACGCTGAGTTATTATTTGATCTTGGACAAGTCGCTGTATCACACTACTACGCTCCGGATCTCCTTCTATTAGCATATCTGCAAAGATTAGTGCTACGCGGTCGAACCCTAACGCGAATAGGCGGGAACTACGTAGTATCCTATTAATAATATATTGTGGTTATGCGGTATGCCCCTGTCACTTGATTATTAGATCGCTGAGTAGTAATTCAGTGAGACCAGTCTAAAAGGTAGCCGCGGCTGCGATAGCAATCCCAGAAATAGTATGTCCCATTCTCTGTGAACAGTTGGCCTTTTTGCAACTCTACTGATAACGCACGAATGTCGCATAGCTGTTATCCACGCTGAAATACCTGGCTTACCTCAGCCATAGAGGATATATCGCCAACCGTCGAGGTAAGAGCCTGACACCCCAAGTCTACTCACAAAATTCGGGCATCCCCTCTGCGGCTACTGTATTGCCCTTCCAGATCGTCTCCCCAGCATACTCTTTTACCGGGGCTGGTTATTAACCACTCACTTAAGAACTAGTAGAGGATTGTCAGCCGGTTACGTGGGCGTGATCTCGATCGTCTCGCTGTCTCGAATGCGAACGGTGTATCCACTGTATGTGAAACTGATTTGAATGTCGTCGTTGGACTGCCCTGCGACAAGCGTGTCGAGAGCATCTGGGTCAATTTGATTATACAACGGCGGGAGTTTGGTTTCCGTTACTGATTCTTTCGCCGCTATAGCGGTAACAATTGCTTCGCTCGGTGATTCGTACTGGTTTGCCCAAAAGACAGTTTCTGTCTCATTCCATTCCAGACTCATTGTTCTTTGTATGAATCTACTCCCGTATCAGGATATACTCTATCAGACTAGCAAACTCAGACGACGGGCGCTATCTATCTAGATGCTGTGTCGTTCTCCCTTCGCCAAACAATTGCTCAAGTAGTTTTCGAACAGCTACCCGAAGGTGGTGGCTGAACGTCGGTTGTGATATATCGAGTGTATCAGCAATCTCCTGTCCGGTCTTGTCCCTGGGAGATTGGTAGAATCCGCTATAAAAGGCTGCGAGCAGCACCTCAAACTGCCGGGGGTTAGCTGTGCTGTCAGTTCTGCGTAGAACGACTCACGGGTTTGGACACCACGTTCCCGTTTGTGACGACTGATGAGTTCGATGTCCGGACACGAACGCCGTAATTCAGCTATGAGTTGGCGAATATCGACGGTCTGTGGGACCTCAATCTGGATCTCCAGTGTCTTCCCGTCAGACTGGATTAACTGCGGGGCCCCTCCTTGTTCGGCGACTGTCAGTGCGAGTTGTGTACCTGATACTGTCGCTTCGAACAAACTCGTGTCCTCTGTGTCGGTTAAACACTCTAATCGCTCAATGCGAGGGAGGGTGTCCAAGCACGCCTGCAGGTCTTCTGTGGGGGCATCAGTGCTGAAAAACACGATACAGCTGTCATCTCCCTGTGGGACGATCCCCTCGAACGTGATTTCTGTATCGACGACCCCCGCGATCCGATGAAGGATATCGTCGGATTCGGTTGCTTCCAGTTGAAGCTCAACAGCTCGATCTGCCACGAGCCCCTGCTTCGTCTCAATGCTGTTAATGGCGTATCCAACCGTTTCACTCACCTCTTCGAGTACTGACTGTGTCGGCAGATCGAAAACGTTCGGCGATTTCGCGTACACAGTCAGGATTCCGTAGGAGAGCTGCTGATAGCTGAGTGGAATGCTGACGACTGACTGGAACCCCCGTTCCAATAGCCGCCGTTGCCATCCTTTCCCTCTGAGCCCGTCCGCGATGTTGTTGTTCAGTGTCTGCTCGTTCGTCCGGGCTGTCTGGACTGCTGGTGGAGGCGGTGTCTCATTTGAGGGCGTGCGGGATTCTTCCAGAAAGCCACGGTCGGTTCCCGCCCACGTCCGTGGCGTGACTCGGTCGGTATCGGATTCGTACTCACCGATCCAGGCAAACGAACAGATATCGGACGCGACCAACTGGTCACACACTGCCTGCTCTATTTCTGAGCGACTGTCTGCTCTGAGCACTCGCTCGTGAATCTTCTGACTCAGCTCTGTCAACCGATTCATCTGCTCGAGCTGCACCGTCTGCTGCTCTAGGTCGCGCTGCCTGTCCTCAAGTTCAGTCTCGTAGTTCAGCCTATCGAACGCTGTTCGAATTGTCGCCCCAAGGAGTTCGGTAATTCGACGGGTCTGAGTATCGAACTCGCCGCCGATTGTATCGCCCGCTCGAAGTACCCCATGGTCGCCCAGCGGGACAAACACGGCTTTTCGGTCAGTTGCCGTGTCCTCATCCGCTTCCGAGGCCGTGTTCTCGTCGAAAATTATAGTTTCCTCGGTAAAGAAGGCCGAACTCACGAAGCTATCACCGTCTGCTGGGATAGCTTGGTGTTCCTCAGTCTCCGTGGCCGAAAGCGGGCGAAAAGTGTTCGTCTCGCTGTCGAACGCGTACAGCACAACCTCAGGGAGACCGATGATATCGCGGGTCCGTGATACCACAATTTGGGCGGCTTCCTCCTCTGAAGTAACACCCAAGAGATCTGTTGCCGTTTCGTACAACTGTGTAAAGCCCATTTCAGCTCGCTGTGTCTGTAGTTCGTTTCCGATCCACTTGCTCAGCAGATCCACGAGCGTTACGTCCCAGTCTGAAAACCCGGTCCCGCTCGTCTCGGACCCGTAGAAACAGAGCGTCCCGTAGATACTCCCACCCACAGTGAGTGGCGTTCCGAGATACCGATCGACTTCGTCATCCCATATATGATCTCGGCCACTGTCACCGCATTCGGCATCAACATCAGTCATCACGACCGTTTCCCCGTTTGCGATAGCTTTCGCGCAGGGGGTTTCCGACAACGGAATCGTTCCGCCTGAAAAAATCGTTTCCTCAGGTGTCTGGAGCACTTCGAAATCGTATTCCACCCCGTTGACATGAGAAAGTGTCGCATACTCGGTTCCAAGCACGCTGCGGCCGACTTGCATGAGATCCGCTATCTGTTCTTGTAGCGCCCCATCCCGTGCTGTGAACACTTCTGTCATCGTCCGCAGGACTTCCTCCCGCATTTCGAGTTCGGCACGCGTTGCGGTTGAATGGAGCCCATCGGCGACAATCTCAGCAAGCTCTGTCAGCACTGTCTGCTCCGCCTCGTCAAACGCGAAGGGTGTGTCCGCGTATATCGAAATCACACTCTGTACTGATCCCGTGTACTGGATTGGGAGAACGATCATTGACCGGAACCCATACTCCGATGCGAGTTCCTGCCATGGTTGAACAGATGTTCCAGTCCGGATATCCGACGCTACCTGTTGTTCCCCGGTTTCGATTGCATGGCCAAATGGCCCGTCATCGAACACTGAGCGGCCATAGCGGGAGAGCATCGCTTCCACGTATTCGAGTGCGTCGCCACCGCCAGCGGTGGGAACGACATCGCCTGACTCGTTTTTCTCGCCGATCCAGGCAAACTGGTAGGCATCCGACCTGGTCAGAATGTCACAGACAGCCGCTTTGATCTCATCGGCTGTTGACGCCCTCAGTACCTGGCGATTTATTTCTCGGAACAGGGAATTAATCCGCGATAACCGTGCTGTTTCTCGCCGGAACCGGTATGATTCGACTGCGTTCTCGATCCTGTTTGTGAGTACTGCGTACTGTTCCGGCCCGCCACCTTTGACGAAGTAGTCAGTGACGCCAGCCGAAACCGCTTCGCTGGCGAGCTTCTCGCTCCCTTGGCCCGTTAACAGGATGAACGGGAGATCTCCGTTCGACTGTCGCACTGTTTCTACGAATTCAATCCCGTCAGCTTCGGGCATCTCGTAGTCACTGACGATACAGTCGATCGACTCGGAATCGAAGTAGCTAAGCGCATCATCGACGCTTGCGGCCTCAATCACCTCGATCCGGTCATTTTCGTGTTCCAGCAGTTCCGCTGTCGTCTGCCGGAACTCTCCGTAGTCATCGACCAACAGCACCCTGATTTTCGAGGCTGCCGTTTCACTGTCCGTTGGCGCCGGTCCAGTCTCACCGGCCAACTTCCGCATACTACACTACTTATACGACAGTCCGTATAAACGTTTGACTTAGTTGCAACGCCGCCATTGTTCTGCCTCCGGTCATAACCGTTTTTCTCGAGGAAACCGGCCCCCTCTAAATCAGTAAGTAACTTCTATTTTTACTAGTATACGGATACTACGTCCTCCGAAGGACTAATTCTTTTTGACCATACTTATTGGAATATATTATATTATAATAATCCTATATTTTGAATGGCCTTCGTCCGTAGACTATTATACAGTTATCAACTGCCTTAAAAACCGCTCCTAAAGGAGCTGACTGACATCTGCATTTAGTTCAGGTACTATTGGGTGTATAATAGGGTGGCCGAAATACCAGATAATAGTGGTAATACATTTATTAGCACATGGATGATAGCAATTTCTATTTGCGACCAAATTTTTCCCACCCCTATTTCTCCATAGCTGAGACACACACTAAGGGTGTGCATTTTATCCCAGTCTGGGATCATGTCCACTGCGCGTACACCGGCCGTCAAAAACTATTACTGAGTAGACTGAGATAACTCAACAATGGTTGCTGACTCCAGTTGTAAAGTAGACGCGGTTATCGACAAGTACGGGTTGGCGTCGGCGGACCCCGTCTACGATTCCCTTGACGATGGCCTGCTCGCACGCTGGACGGGCGCTGATGACCGAACCGAAATGGGGTATCGGTCGTTGACAGCGTGGTTCAACAAACGACTACTTAAACAGGTGTATACTGAACACGGTCGCGAATCCCTTGATACCCGTATAGACAGTGACTACGAGACATTGCGTGGTGATGCTGACTTACAACGGGACGAACTCATCGAGCGGCTGCAGGCTACAGGTATTCCCGGTGCGTCGCTCCACGATGATATGGTCTCGTGGGGGACGATGCGAACGCATCTCAACGACTGTCTGGACGGTGAAAAAGAGCCACGGAAGGCGACAACTAACTGGGAGCGCGAAAGCGTGGCAACGGCCAAAACGGTTGTCGAACAGAAGGCCGAAACGGCACTGTCATCGCTCGCGAAGAAAGGCGATATCGACGGCGGTGACACAGCGGAGATCGAGGCCCAGATACAACTCGGATGCCCGGACTGTCCGACCCGTGTTCCGTTCGATGTCGCACTCGAGCGTGGGTACGTCTGTAAGCAACATCGGAGTGCGAATCTATCAGCACACAACACATGACGTGGAACATCGATATCGAACGAATCGCGGGTATACTTGACGGGTCGGCAACGATAGAGCAGGGAGTAAACGTCGTCCGCGGCTCAAACTGGCAGGGGAAATCGAGCTTTATCGAATCAATCAAAACGGCTCTTGGCACCTCGACAGAATTGACGGAAGGAGCAGAAAGCGGTACAGTACATCTGGAAACACCAACAGGCGCCTACGACGTGACGCTCACCCGTGAGAACGGCACCGTGGTCAGACATGGTGAGCCGTATCTTAATGACGAGTACGACGTGATTCGCGTTGAACTGTTCGCGTGTTTGGACGAGCGGAACGAAGTCCGTCGTGCCGTCCGGGCAGGAGAAAACCTTGAGGACGTGCTGTTGCGGCCGCTTGACTTCCAGAACATCGACGCACAGATCGAGACGTTACAGCGAGAGCGCGAACAGGTTGAAACTGAACTCACGCAGGCGCGTGAAGCGAAAAAGCGGATCCCCAGCGTGCAAGAGAAAGTGACACGGCTGGAAGACGAGATCGAAGACCTGCGGACCAAACGTGAGACAATCGACGGTGAGGCAGGAGGCGACGACAGTTCGGGGTCGGCCCGCCGCCAACTCAGCCAAGCACGGACCGAACAGAATCAGGCGCAAAACCGCGTCGAACGACTTAAGCAGAGCATCGAGCGGACGGAACAGCGTCTCTTGGAACGCCAAGACGCTCTCGATGCTCTCAAAATCCCGGAGTACGATGATGTTGAAGGCAAACTCTCTGAGGCCCGGGAGAGGCTCTCACAAATAGAACGAGATGCCGAGGTACTCCAGTCCATCTACTCCGCCACCGAGATGGTACTCAGTGAAGACCGGCTGGACCTGCTTACCGAGGTGGAGCGTGATATTGACGGGGACACCGTCGCCTGTTGGACGTGCGGCAGTGAGACGACACGAGCGGACCTGGATGACCAACTGGACGCACTCGGGAGCGAACTTACGGCGCTCCGCGCTCAGAAGGAGACCTACCGAGATACTGTCGAGGAACTGGAAACACAGCGCGAGGAGATTAGCCAGACTCGCCAGCGAAAAGCCGATCTAGAGGAAGACATCGCTGAGTTGAAGACGACGCTAGCCGACCGCAGACAGAGCCTCGACGCAGCCAGAGACAGGCTCGAACAGGCCCAGGCGGACGTGGAGCGGCTTTCCGACCACGTTGATGCGGCCGTGGCGGAACTTTCGGATGTCGAAAGTGAGATCAAGTACCGCGAGGCCGAACTCGAAGACACCGCCGACGAACTGGCGCAACTCGAAACGAGAGCGGCCCGCGTCGACACGCTCGAAACCGATCTTGAATCCCTTCGTGACGACCTCGCGGAACTCCGGGGCCGGAAAGACCGGCTCAAGCGTGAGGCACGGGAAGCATTCGACACGGCGATGCAGGACATTCTTTCCCGATTCGGGACTGGGTTCGAAACGGCTCGACTCACCGCTGACTTCGATATTGTGGTCGCTCGCGACGGCCAGGAAGCGAGCTTAGATGCCCTTAGCGAGGGGGAGCTCGAACTCATCGGCTTTGTGGCAGCGCTGGCCGGCCGCCAGTCGTTCGATGTTGGCGACGCTGTCCCGCTCTTGCTCGTTGACGGCCTTGGCGGCCTTGACGACGACAATCTCCACACGCTTATTGAGTATCTACAACAAGGAACGGAGTATCTGGTATTCACTGCGTACCCGGAATACACTGCGTTTGACGGACGCGATATCGACCCGACCCAGTGGACTGTTGCGAACGAGAAACAGGCCTCGGCCGACTAACACTCCCTCAAGTCGGAGTGTCCGCACCACCGATGCCGATGGCTTGCTTGACTGCATACCTCTGTTGTCCAAGAATGGAACACATTCTCTAAGAGTATTTTCAATTTTAGGATAATTATACAAAAATACTATTAGTAGTAGGGCTGTTCTACAATCAGATGGCGACCATTCGGGTAAAAGATTGGACGAAAAATAAATTGCGGAAAATACGAAACGCGGAGTCACACTCGTCATACGATTCGGTCATCAAAACACTGCTCAAAGACCGCAAACTCGCGAAGTACACCGACGACGCCTCCAGTACAGCGACAAGCGAGCTCGGACAGCCACAGGACGCCGACATCGACAAGGCGTTCGACGATTTGACTGTGCTGGCGGAACTAACTGGGAGCCACGACGATGTGTTGTTCCTGTGGTGTCCGAACTGTGGGAACGAACTCGTCCATCTCACGGTCGAGCAACCGCTTGGCCTCTCCGTGTTTGAGATGGAGTGTCAGCGATGTCTTACCCATCTCGACAGCCACGCCATCGTCGCTATTGAACTGCGGTATCCCATCGAACAGAAGATGATCGAGGGACAGCTTCAGGCGGACCTGAAATCCTGCCTGATAGACTATTGGGACCGGACACTTGAGACGGCAGCTGATGATACGCTCGAAATAGAGACTTCTGCCGACCGTCTCGTGTGGCAGTTCGACCAGTACCACAAGCAGTTCGCTTGGGACTGGCCGACTGACGTTCCGGCTGTCAGCGTTGTCCCCGGCGTCACGTATCGTAACACCGTGACTGACGAGCGAATCGAAGCCGTCGAAGCTGTCACCGAGAATCGGAATGCGATTGATTCGTACAAAATCAGACGTAGCACTGTAGACGGCGATGTCATCTTGGATAAGATAGACAGTAGTACGATTGTCGATTGGATTGTCAACCGTGAACTGGTTGTCACTGAGCGGTCCGTGGAAACGACCAAACCAGCAACATAAGCGACCCTGATGCCTCGTGCTTTAGTTCATTGCTGGTGCATGTGGCGTCCTTCGCAGAACGTGGTCTACTGGATGCCGGGTTGAGTGGCTGGGTACATTTTCGCCTCGAAGTGCCCCTTCTACCTCCGTGATAAATCTAACGAGTGTACAATATTCTGAGTATTGTGGTGTGATCTGTCGGTTATGGGCCGTAGATTCTTTTGGTTTGATTTATAGAGTCGCCTATAATGTGAGATGGCTCGAGATAATATATAAGGTGTATTGAGGCTACTGAAGACACCCATGACGTTTGTCGACAACAGTTATACGACATCAGTGACCTACTTTCCAGTATGATTAGGCTGGTTGGATGCACGCGCTTCGCTAGTTGCATCTCCGAGCATGTCCAGAGTTGCAAGCGAGGGAGTGACCTGTGAGCAAAGCGACCCACCCTCACACGCTCAAACTCCCGCGTGAGGAACACGGATTGGCGACCTCAAAGGCAGCGACCAGACGGATACAGGGTATCCTTCCGGTGTTTCTGGAGAACAAGATCATGGAGGCGGAGGCCAATGGACTGGTCGTGCCGCTTGACGGCAGCATCGAATCGACAGTTGCGGCGGCGCTAGCCGTCGACGGTATTGGGGCCGACTACGTGACCGGACTGGTGATGCCGGTACAGCTAAGCGATGAAGGGCCTGCCCGGACGGCTGAAACCGTCGCGTCGCTGCTGGATATCGACTGTCACCGGCTCAACCTGCAGCCGGTACTGACGGCGTTCCAGCGGGTCGTCGGTGAAACAGGCGAGCCGACCGACGACCTCGTGGCGATGCAAAACGCCGGCGAACGCTTCCGGATGGCGTGTAAGTACTACGTCGCAAACACCAGAAACGAACTCGTTGTCGGGACAGTCTCCCGGACTGACCGGCTGCTGGGTTCCGTTGCGAAACACGGCGAGAACGGCGTTGACCTGTCGCTATTTGGCGACCTCTATCGAACTGAGATCGAGGTCCTTGCTGATGCGCTTGCGGTTCCATCGGACCTACTCGACCAGTCCTCACGTCCAATGGAGCACACTGGTGCAACTGATGCGGCGGAGCTGGGCATCGACCAGCAGGACCTCGACAGCATCCTCCACTTCGCGATTGATAGGGGCTGTTCCGCGTCGACAGTGGCCGACAAAGTCGGTGTTGGCGAATCTGTCGTTGAGCGAACGATTCAGTGGTGTGCCAGCACGCGGCACAAGCGACACACGCCACCAAAGCCCTCGATGGATAACTGACGTCCGTCCGTGGCGTATTTGGCCACCTAGGGTGACAAACCTCTCGAAATAGGGACGGCCAACAGTATGAGCCAAACGGTGGTCTTTCTGTGAGCAAAGCAGTTAACAGCTATACTCCGCGATTCTCACATCCATGCAGGCCGATCCCAAGGAGATAATCGACATCGGCGACAGGCTACTGTCGGAGTACCCTGAACTGTTTACTGAGCAGTACGAGACAAACACTCGTCTCGTTCAGCGACTTGCCAGCGTGGATTCGTTTCGGACCCAGACTCGCCTCACCAGATATATCACCCGTGAAAAACGGACACGGAACGGCTCGCAAAGCTGAAGCCATTGCGAAGCACACGCGCCACACGGAGTGCCACACGTCTGTGGCCGGATTGTCTGCACTCGGCGGCCATCCCGATATGAGGACCTTCTTTATGTAGAGACCGTCTTGCAGGACGTATGCTACTCACTGGGACTGTCGTTGCGGATTCTGAGACCGTCCTGCAGGACGGGGCGGTTGTCGTCTCCGGGGACCGTATCGAGGCCGTGGGTTCCCGGGCCGAACTCGAATCGCAGTACGCCGACCACGAACACCAGTCATACGACGTGCTGCTACCGGGACTTGTCGGCGGTCATATCCACTCCGTGCAGAGTCTTGGCCGCGGCATCGCCGACGATACGGAACTACTCGATTGGCTGTTCGACTACATTCTACCGATGGAAGCCTCTCTAACGGCCGAGGAGATGGAAGTCGCGGCGAAACTGGGCTATCTGGAAATGATCGAAAGCGGGACGACGACCTGCATCGACCACCTGTCGGTTGCTCACGCGGACCGCGCTTTTGAAGCGGCGGGTGAGATGGGCATCCGCGGCGTGCTCGGGAAAGTGCTGATGGACCAGCGCTCGCCGGACGGCCTGCTGGAGGACACACAGGCCGCATTGGACGAGTCTGAACGCCTCATTCAGCAATACCACGGTGCCTACAACGACCGGATTCGGTACGCCGTCACACCCCGTTTTGCCGTCTCGTGTAGTGAGGCCTGCCTCCGCGGGGTGCGCGAGCTCGTGGACAAATACGACGGTGTCCGCATCCACACCCACGCTAGTGAGAACCAGAGCGAAATCGAGACGGTGAAAGAAGACACTGGGATGCGCAACATCCACTGGCTCGACGAGGTAGGTCTCACCGGCGAGGACGTCGTTCTTGCGCACTGCGTCTGGACCGATGAGAGCGAGCGCGAAGTCCTCGCAGAGACAGGGACTCACGTCACACACTGCCCGTCCTCGAATATGAAACTTGCCAGCGGTATCGCACCGATCTGGGACTACCGCGACCGTGGTATCAACGTCGCAATCGGCAACGACGGACCGCCCTGTAACAACACGCTTGACGCCTTTACCGAGATGCGACAGGCGAGCCTCTTACAGAAGGTCGACCAGCTAGACCCGACGGTGACGCCGGCAGCCGAAATCTTCGAGATGGCGACGCGAAACGGTGCGAAAGCCGCTGGCTTCGAGGAACTCGGTGCGATCCGGGAGGGATGGCGCGCTGACATTGTCGGCCTCGATACGGACCTCACGCGGGCGACGCCACTGCACGACGTGCTTTCCCATCTGGTGTTTGCGGCCCACGGAGACGATGTCCGCTTCACGATGGTCGACGGGAACGTCCTCATGGAACAGGGTGAGGTAACCACTATCGACGCCGACGCCGTCCGCTCTCAGGCCTCGACGATGGGTCTTGAGATGGACCTCGAAGACGCGCGCAAGTCCGCACAGGAACAGAAGCCCTGAGAAGGCTGTTATCTCCCGTCTGACCGTCAGCCGAGCCGCGTCCGCAACTGAGAGCCGAGCCAGTCACTCGTGACGACCAGCGCAAACACGGCAAGGATGGCGGTCGAGAGTTTCCCGTACTGCAACCGCTGAATGGTGATGACGAGATAGTATCCGACGCCGCCCGCCCCCACGAACCCGAGGATGGCGGCCGACCGGATGGTACACTCCCAGCGGTACAGCGTGTACGAGGCGATTGTGGGTGTCACCTGGGGGACCATCCCGTGACAGACCGCCTGCAGGCGTGTCGCGCCACTTCCGGCAACTGCCTCGGTCGTCATCGGATCTGTGTCTTCGAGGAAATCGGCGTACAGTTTTCCCAAGACACCGGCGTTATGAACCGCAAGCGCGAGTACACCCGCAAACGGGCCGAGGCCGATAGCGGTAACGAACAGGAACCCCCAGACGATGCCGGGGACAGAGCGCAGAAAGCTGAGCACGGTTCGGCTGGCGTGATAGAGACCGCGTCCGACGGCGATACGGCCGGCTGAAGCGTTTCTGTATAGCGGGCCACGATGGGTGACAGTGGCGGCACTGGTCAGACCGAGTGGGACGGCGAGCGCGACGGCAAGCGTGGTTCCGACGACGCTGATAGCCAGGGTTTCGACGATAGCCCACAGCAGACCGTCCCGAAGGCTTCGTCCCAGCAGGTATTCACGGCCAGTCTCCGGTGGCACGCCCTCGGCAACGAACGCGGCCATCTGCTCACGAGCTCCGGTGGCGAACAGGGCCATCGGATCCACTTCGGCAATCCACGCCGCGGTCGCCAGGATGACACAGCCGCTGAGGAGTGTCGTGAGCTGGCGCTTCGACAGTCCGGAAGCAGCGTGCTGGGCGGCATCTGGACCGCTATATTTCTCAGACATACCGTGGAACCGGGGCGTCGCTCTCTTTCTCCGTTCGCGTCCGCTCGGCGTCGGTATCCGGTGTGGATGTGCCCGCTGCAAAGAGGGCATCCAGTTGGTCGTCGGTCACTGCCGATGCAGGCGTATCGAACCTGACTCGGCCGTCAGCCATGCCGACGATTCTGTCGAAGTGCTTCAGTGCTAGATCGACTTCGTGGAGGACGGTGACCAGCAGTTCTCCATCGAGGACAGCGTTGAGCACGTCGATAACGTTCCGACGGGAGCTGGGGTCGAGGTTCGCTGTCGGCTCGTCGGCCAACACGACCTCAGCATCCTGCATGAGGGCCCGTGCGAAGGCGACCCGCTGGCGTTCACCGGCACTCAACGACTTCACGGGGACATCGGCCCGGTCGACCAGCCCGACGGCATCGAGCCGTTCGAGGGCTGGCTCGGGATGCTTGGGCAGCAGTGGCTCGATGAAGCCACGGAGCCAGGACAGGGCTCCGAGGCGCCCAGTGAGGACGTTCGACAGTGCTGTCCGCCGGTCCACGAGCGTCTCCCCCTGATACGCAAGCGTCGCGGTCGAACCCGTACTGCTGCTCCCGTCGAAGCGCACTGTTCCAACATCAGGCTGCAACGCGCCGGCTGCCAGCCTGAGAAGCGTGGTCTTGCCGGCACCCGACGGACCGATGACGGCGACCCGTTCACCAGCATCCAGTTTGAGCGAGACATCTTGTACCGCAACTTTCCCGCCGAATCGCTTGGTGACACTGTCGAAAACAAGTCCTTGTCCTGATTGTTTCCCCTCTGGCCGCGCTGTGTGCTTGTTCCTCACCCGTCGCCTCCCTGTTCGATGCCAGCCATCTCGACAGCCGTTTCCAGCGAGGCGAACACGTCGTGGCTCACCCCGACGTACTGGTCGACGGCCTGCTGGTCGAGAATGTCCGTTCGCCCTTTCGAATCGAGAGTCGTGAACGCCCTCTGCACAGCGTCCGCTGTCGTTGCCTCCAGCGACGGGGCGACGGCCCACGGGTAGTCAGGGAAACCGGGGGTCCGCCAGAGCTCTTGCACCCCTTCAACAGCGTCCTCTGCGCGTAGTCTGTCGTAGATGCGGGCGTTCAGCGCCCCGACGACACCGCTCGTCCGGCCGACTGTTGCTGCCGTTGCGTCGTGGGCACCGACGTGTGTGACCTGTGCGAACGCGTCGGTGTGTAGGCTGTACTCCGTCTGAAGGTGGTACGTCGGCATCACGGTCCCGCTGGTCGAGAGTGGGTCGCCGAACACCAGTTCGATCTCGCTTGCGGTTTCGACTACATCTGCCATCTCTGTCAGGTCACTGTCTGACGGGGCGATGAACGCAGAGTGCCACTCCGTCTGTCCGTTCCGTGACCCGACGGCGACTGGCTTTGCGCCTGCTCGATGATGCGCCAGAATGTACGACACACCGCCGTAATAGGCGATGTCGACCTGCCCCGCAACCATCGCCTGTACCATACCGGCATAGTCAGCCGCTGTGCGTAGCTCGGTCTCGACGTCGAGTTCGGTCGCCAGATACGTCGCGAGTTCGGTGTTCTGTTCGATGGCGGTATCCGGGTCCACGTCGGGCACGACACCGACCGTCAGCGTCGCCGTCGCTGTCCTTCCGAGACAGCCCGACAGCGAGAGCGCTGCCGCTGTACCCAGGAATTCACGCCTCGTAGGTCGCATTACGCTGTGATGCGAGTCGCCGGGCTTGAAAGTTGTGTGCGCCACATCCCGGCTGTGTGGCCCACGACAGCAGTGCGCGTCTGTCGGCCTCAGTCGTTCGTTGCGATGGCTTCGATTTCGACTCCCACGCCCTTTGGCAGGTTTGCGACCTCGACTGCGCTCCGGGCCGGCGGCTCTTCGTCGAAAAAGCCGGCATACGTGTCGTTCATCGACTCGAAATCGTCGATGTCGTCCAGATAGACGGTCACCTTCAATACGTCACTCATCTCCAGCCCCTCGGCTGCCAGCACCGCTTCGACGTTCGATAGCGCCTGTTCCGCCTGCGTCGCTATCGGCTCGTCGTCTAGCAGGTCGCCGTCGGGCGTCATCGGAATCTGGCCCGCGGTGAACACGAGCGAGCCGTTTGTCGTCGCCTGGCTGTACGCGCCAACCGCATCGGGTGCATCGGCCGTGCTGATGGTCCGTTTCATCAGCCGAGTGTTCCACCATCAGTGTCTTAAATTTACAGGCTGTCGCGGCGCTCGGTGAACTCGGCGAGATCAGTATCGGTATCGATATCCCAGTGGACGCCGGGGTCCGAAACCTCGATGAACGCTGTCCGCTCGGTGGTATCGATGAGATCTCGACCGCCGCGGTCGCCGGAGACAGTGGCGAGCCCATCGAAATGGCAGTTGTCGAAAAGCACCGGATTACCCCGTCTCCCCTCGTGCTCGGGAACAACAACGGTTGCCGTTCCTGTACGGTACGCTTCAAGAAGCTCCTCGATGGTTTCGACGCGTACGAACGGCATATCGCCCAGCAAGAACAGGACGGCGTCCCAGCCGGCCGAACGGGCGAACTCGACACCGTGTCGAACTGACGTACTCTGGCCGGTCGCGTACTCGTCGTTATGCTGAACCGAGAGCGAGAGACCATCCAGCGCTGCAGCGACGGCCACTTTTTCATGGCCGAGGACGGCGACAGCGTCCGACAGCGATGACTTGCAGGCGGTTTCGGCCACCTGTCGGACGACTGCTTTCCCATCGATAGTCGCCAGCAGTTTGTTACCCGACTCGTATCGAGAACCCTGCCCAGCAGCGAGGATGACACCGCCGACTCTGGTCCGATGTTGACCGCTCATAATACCCCTCGTCTCGCAACACTACCGGCTGTGCCCCCGCAGTCAGTCATCGCTGCTCCTCCTCTTGCACATCCGCTGTTGAGACCACCTCACAGACATCCGACGCAAACGATGTGATGACGCCCCGAGAACACCGCTCTGTCTGTGAAAGCGCGTGGGTGAGCACATCCGTAGCGATACGCCGCTGTGGTTCGGTATCCGCCTTGTTGACTAGCGGTATCACAGACGCCTCGGCCGGCGCGTTTCGGAGGCCACCCTCCGGATGCGTGAGCACTATCCCGACAGCCGCCGCAGTAATCGTGTCGCCCACACGGAGGCCAGTGATATCAGCGACCCGCTCCGGTCGATGGACCACGTCCGTCGTCAGCGCTTCACCGACGGCGGCGACCGAGGCGACCGGGACGACGTGGGTCGCTGTACTCGGGACGACTGGCTCCCCGTCGCCAGGCGCTTTGAACTCCCGCTTGCGTGCCCCGTCAGCCTTGACGAGGAGCCAGTCGAACAGTCCGGCATCGGATAGCTGCTCCACCACACTCGCCTCGAACCCACGGACCTTCCGGTCGACTCGTGCTGGGTTGGGAACCCTCTCACGAGCAACGGCAACTGGCGGGTCGTGGGCTTCGAGATTGGCGCGCCAATCGTTCGGACCCGTGAGCGTCAGCGGCAGGTCAGGCGGCGGTGGCATCGCCGTCGTCGTCGTGTAACCCACGTCGTACCCCCTGTCGGTCCCTTCGACAGTCAACTGTCCCATCGCAGTTTTCTTCCCACCGGCCCCGACGAAGGCGACAGCGGCGCTGGAACCCAGGCCCAGCGCAGCAGCCAGATCCATACGCTCGCTCCGCGCAAGACACACAAATAGCTTACCGGCGCAACCACGTGTGGCGGCGGTAGCGTTTTTGTGATCTAATGGCACACGTACCGGTATGGCCCGCGTAGACGTTCGTGGTGAAATCTGTCCCCGGCCGGCACTCATTGTCCGGCGGGCGCTTGCAGACCTCGATACCGGCGAGACGCTCGTCGTGCGAGGCGATTACCCGCCGGCCGAAGAGAACCTCCGGCGGATGTGTACGACTCACGGTATCGACGTGACAACCGCGGAGACCGCTGGCGAGTCCGACGAGTTCGAACTCGAACTTCGGGTGACCGAGATGGCGTCGCTATCGGAGGCCTGAGTGTGGGACCCGACGCGGTGACTGACGGTGATGACGAGACAACGCGCCTGACGGAGTACACGGAACTCCACGGCTGCTCTTGCAAAGTCGGCCAGAGCGACCTCGATTCGCTGCTCGCCGATGCCGGCCTCACCGGTGAGAGCGACGCGTTGCTGTTCGGCATCGGTGAGGATGCCGCTGCGCGGAAACTCACTGACGACTTCGCGCTGGTTTCGACGGTGGATTTTTTCACACCTATTGTCGACGGCCCGTACGACTTCGGCCGTATCGCCGCCTGCAACGCCGCCAGCGATGCCTTCGCCACGGGTGCGGTGGAGAACGTCGACTGCCTGGTCGTTCTCGGCCTCCCGCGAGAACTAACCGAGAGCGCAGCGCCGATTCTCGCCGGCATGGCCGACGCGCTGGACGCGATGGACGGCGTCATCGCCGGCGGCCACACCATCATGAGTCCGTGGCCCTTCGCTGGCGGCGCCATCTCAGCGACGGCGCGTCCCGACGCTCTCCTCACATCACAGGGAGCCAGTCCTGGCGACCGGCTCTACCTGACCAAACCGCTCGGGACTCAGCCAGCTATGGGGGCGACCCGCGTGACCGACGACCAGTTCGTCGAGACGGTCACCGACGCCACTGAGCGCCCGCTCGACCAAATCGAGTCGGAGGCCATCGCGTGGATGACGACACCGAACCGGGACGCGGCGCTCGCGTGCCGCGAACACGCGACAGCCGCCACCGATATTACCGGCTTCGGCCTCGCCGGCCAGAGCCGCGTGGTGGCCGCCCGCTCCAATGTCGGTATCGAACTGACGCACCTCCCGGTCATCGCGGGAACGCCCGCCCTCTCGACGCTTTTCGGATACGGACTGACTGAGGGTGAGAGCGCAGAGACCAGCGGGGGACTGTTCGTCTCCGTCCCGCCGGCTTCGGCTGACGCCGTCGAATCGGCATTCGACAACGCCGGCGTATTCTATCGGGTTGTCGGCCGTGTTACGGCTGGACGCGGTGTCACGATTGACGACCCGGCCATCGAAGAAGTTCGTCGCTAACGTCGATTAGGTGCCTTCTACCGCAACCGGAGCACTGCCTCTAGCACGCCACCGCCGAGACACAACGCTTTGTCGGAGACTTTCGTTGGGTCGACAGACTCGCCGCGAGGGTCGACATCGCCGAGTTTGGTGCTCTCACTGACGCCGAGGCCGCCGTGAACTAAGCCGCGAACCAGTCCATCTATCTCGGTTTCAACCGGCCTATCACCGACAGTGCCGACTACGTCGCCGGCTGTGACACTATCGCCGATGGCGACCGCCGGGGTCCACTCGCCATCGGTCGGGGCGCGAAGCACCCGCTCGTGGGTGTAGCCGCGCCGCTCGCCGGGCTCGCCGTCGTACTCGCTCGCTGCCCCCTCGTAGAACACGCGGCCAAGTTCGTGCCCGCGGTCTGTCTCGACGACCGCGTCCACGTCCTCGCCGGCCTCGAAACCGGGCCCCATCCCGACCACCACGTCGGCGTCTTCCCGGCGCGTATCGGTGTCGAACGCCCCTTTCGCCATGATCGCATCAATGAGGACTGCGGCGTCGAGGTCGTCAGCGACAGTCGCCTCGGGGTCGACGAGTACCGGCACGACATCGTCGGCGAGCAGTTCGAGTGCCTCGTCGATGTCCGCTGCTGCACGGCCAGTGACTCCTTCGACTTCCACCTCGTCTTCGTACAGCGCCGCGCCGAAGGCGACCGCCCGCCGGACGACTGTCGGTTGTTCGACTTCGGTGACGATAACCGGAAAGCCGGCCTGCTGAAGCCGATAGACGACGCCGCTCCCGAGGTCGCCGCCACCGCGGACGACGACGAGGTCGTCGAGATTCAGGCGCGTCGCCCGCTCACCGGTGGCGTCATGGCGGTCCATGGTGACCTCGGCGAGAATCGAGAGCGCCACGGCGGCCGGCCCACTCCCGCCGAGGTCGAGCCCCACCGGTGTCTGGACCCGGCTGAGGTCCCGACGGACGTACCCAGACTCGGCGAGCGAATCGAGCACGTGGTCGGCCTTTGTCTCGCTTGCGACGAGGCCAACGTAGCCAGCCTCGCCGTCCAGCGCTGCGGCGACGGCAGCCTGATCGAACGTCCCGCTCCGCGTCGCGACGGCCACGGCTGTCTCTGTCCCCATCGGCAGGTCACTGAGCGCCTCACCGTAGTCGCCGTGAATCACGTCCGTATCGTCGGGGAACTGCGCCGGGTCGGCGTACGCCTCGCGGTCGTCGACCACGGTGACGGCATAGCCCAGCCGCTCGGCCAATGGGGCCAGCTCGGCGCTTATATGGCCGCCGCCGGCGATGTAGAGCCGTGCTTGCCCGCGAACGCGGTCGATGAACACGTCCATCTCGCCGCCACAGACCATGCCCGTGTTGCCGCCTCGTTCGAGTTCGTACGTCTGGACGCCAGGCTCGTCGGCTCCCGAAAGCACTGACCTGGCGTCCTGTACAGCGAGGTGCTCGACCGTGCCGCCGCCGATGGTCCCGTACTCGTCGTCGGCGGTGACGATCATCTTGTCCCCCACGTCCCGCGGCGCGCTGCCGTCCTTCCGGACGATAGTCAGGAGCGCCGCCGGCTCTCCCCGGGCAGCCAGTTCGTCGAGTCGTTCGAACAGGCTCATACGAAGCTCTTGACCTCCCGTTCGACGAGGCGATCAACGACGGCGTCGTAGGATATCCGGTCGATATCCGGTGGTAGCGAGACGCCACGCACGTCTACGTCCCTCTCAACTGCTGAGACGGGTGCGTCGATATCCGGTGTGAGGTAGACGCCGTCCTGAATCAGGACGACGTGTGCCTCGGGGTCCCCGGCGGCGGTACGCAGTCCGATTTCTGCCATCGGTTTGTCGATGAGATACAGCATTGTCAAAAGTCCAGTGTTCGGTCGGCGTTGCGGATATGTGCGGTGACACGGTCGTCCGACCAGATCATCACGTCGTCGGCGATTTCGGTCTCGTCAACGCTGCGCTCGGCCATTGCCGCCCCGTCCCCGACCATCTGTCCGTCCTGTTCCACAAGGTCGGCGACGTGCCCGCTCATGTTGAGCGCCTCGCGGTCGACAGCTTCCCGAGCTCCGTACACGCCGTCCTGGGTGAATATGACGGTCACGTCGTGCATATCGAAGCCGGCCGCGACGCCGCGGGCGGCGCGCAGTCCTTCTGGGATGTGGACTCGGCCGCACGGGGCGCGAGTGAGCAGTACCACGACATCTCGCTTCATAACGAAACCACCCGATCGGCCTCGCCGATGATGTCCGCGAGGTCCGGAAGCAGCCCGACCTCGACGCCCTCAGGATAGTCGGCTGGCGCGTCGATTCCCCGTGCATCGACACAGAGCCCACAGCAGATGACTTCCGCCCCGTCTGCGATGAGTTCCTGGAACTTCTCGGTCGGCATTTCGTCGTACAGCCCGCTGTCCGAACAGCCGGGCAGGGTCTGGTCCGCAACAGGGACGAGCGCGCCGTCGAGGTAGTGGAAGTAGCTCACCTCGTGGCCCTGATCTAGCGCCGCCCGCCCCAGCTCGTAGGCGGTGCGCCACCGCTCGCTGTCGAAGGGACCCCCTGTCAGCAGAAAGCCGATGTACGCCATACTTTCGAGATTTTCTCGAACACCTCTTAATAGTTTGCTCGACACAACGTAAAAACACTCCGTGTGTGATATTAACCGGGACAAAACTGCCCGAAACTAACCAATCAATCGTCAGCAGACTGCCCGTCCAGTGCCGCCTTCAGGTCCTCCGCAGTGAACGGCAACTCGGTCAGCCGAACACCGACGGCGTCGCGGATGGCGTTCGAGAGCGCCGGCGGCACGCCATTCGTCGGGAGTTCCGCGATAGACTTCGCGCCGAACGGACCCGTGGGTTCGTGTGTTTCGACCAGAATCGTCTCCATTTCGGGGTGGTCCGTCGTCCTCGGCATCCCGTACTGGCGAAAGCCCAGCACCTCCGGGTTCCCATCCTCATCGAAGGTCAGGTCGCCGCTCGTGGCGTATTCGAGGCTCATGTGTTCGCCGCCCTCTATCTGGCCTTCGACCAGCGCGGGATTAATAGCGACGCCGCAGTCTGCCGCAAACACCAGCTTATTCA
Source organism: Haloarcula sp. NS06 (assembly GCF_051122755.1). Classification (NCBI taxonomy): domain Archaea; kingdom Methanobacteriati; phylum Methanobacteriota; class Halobacteria; order Halobacteriales; family Haloarculaceae; genus Haloarcula; species Haloarcula sp. NS06. The sequence goes on along the minus strand of NZ_CP184846.1, from coordinate 233,091 downwards.
GTTCGTACTCGCCGGTCTCCGTATCGACAGTCACGTCGACGAACTGCGCGCCGTAGGGCGGTGGGCTCTCGTCGGTTGAGTGGTTGCCGTCTCCGAGAATGTGTTCGCGCTCGTCGTCGCCGTACGTGGCCTCGTAGCCGATGTCCTCCAGCGATACGCGGTTCCCGGTCCGCTCGCTGTACACGCCGCCGTCGCCGGTGTCGAGCACATCCGGCGGCTCGCCGAGCAGTTTCGATCCCCACTCCAGCAACCGCTCTTTGGCGTCCTCGGCGGCATTCTTTACTGCGCGGCCGCTGATATACGTCGTCGAGGAGGCGTACGCCCCGTAGTCGAACGGCGTCAGGTCGGTGTCGGCGGCGATGACGACGACATCGTCCGGCGTACAACCGAGCACCTCGGCGGCAATCTGGGAGAACATCGTGTCCGCGCCGGTCCCAGTGTCGACGCCGCCGACCTGCAGGTGGAAGCTCCCGTCCTCGTTCATCTGCACCTGTGCCGCGCCGAGTTCCTTCCCCGCGACACCGCTCCCCTGAGCGATGAGTGCCATTCCGACCCCGCGCATGCGGTGGTCTTCGTCGGGTTGTTCGAGATCGTCGTAGCCTATGGCTTCCTTCCCGCGTTCGACGCATTCGCGGATGCCACATGAGCGAATCGTCCGGGTGAACCGGTCACCGTCTTTCAGAATTGCGACGCTCCGGTCGAGATCGCCCTCGCGGACCGCGTTCTGAAGCCGGAACTCGATGGGGTCGAAGTCGAGGCGACGGGCTACCTCGTCCATGTGCGATTCAACGGCGAAATGCCCCTGTGGCGCGCCGTAGCCCCGCATGGCTGCCCCCATCGGGAGGTTCGTGTGTACCACATCCCCCGAAAAGCGAACGTTCGGGACGCGGGGATAGAGTGGGAGCGGCTTCGTTCCGACGTTGTTCGCGACGGTCATGCCGTGGGTGCCGTAGGCCCCCGAGTTCGACAGCGTGTAGAGGTCCATCGCCTCAATGTCGCCGTCGTCCGTCACTGCGGTCTGCATCTGCATCCGCATCGGGTGTCGAAAGCGAAGCGCGGTGAACTCCTCTTGACGGCTCATTTCCAGTTTGACCGGCCGGTCGGCCGCCAGATGCAGTGCGAACGTTATCGGCTCGATTGCCATCTCCTGTTTCGACCCGAACCCGGCACCGATGCGGGGCTTCTTCACCCGCACATCGCGAATAGGCACGTCGAACAGGTGCGCTATCTGGCGACGGGTGTGAAAGGGAACCTGTGTCGCCGTAATAAACACGTGCCGATTGTCCTCGTCGGTGTAGGCGATAGTTGCGTGCGGCTCCGGGACGCAGTGAGACTGATACGGTGTCTCCCACTTCGTCTGGATGACGTGCCGTCTCTCGTCGTCGTTTGCCTGTTCGAACGCGCCCTCTACGTCCCCGAGTTCCCCCTCGAAGTGTGATTCGAGGTTTCGGCTGTAGTCCGCGCCCGACTGCTTGTTTTCTACGTCATCAGCCTCGAACAGTTGCGGGGCGCCCTCGTTGAGGGCTTCTTCTGGGTCGAAGACGGCATCCAGCTCTCGGTACTCGACTTCGATTTTCCGTGCGGCGCGGTCGGCCGTTTCCGGGTCGTCAGCCGCCACGGCGGCGACCGGGTCGCCGACGAAACGGACGTGTTCGCGCAACACTTTCAGATCCCACGGGCTCGGCTCGGGATAGGACTGGCCCGAACTGGAGTACAGTTTGTCCGGAACCACATCGTCGAACGGCGTAATGACGGCGTTGACGCCGTCCATCGTCTCGGCGGCGCTTGTGTCGACCGATTCGACGTAGCCGTGGGCGATGTCGCTGCGGACGACCTTCCCATGGGCGAGGTCCGGGAACCGGTCGCGGTAGTCCGCCGTGTAGCGGGCTTGCCCGGTGACGATTTTCCGTGCGTCGTCTTTCTCCTCGTCCACGGTGATGGCGTCGCGCTCGGATTCGGGCTTCCGGTCAGGTTCGCGTGCCACGCCCGTCTCTGCCTCCCTCTCGGCTTCGGCAGGGTCCGCTTCCTCCCTCTCTGTCCCATCAGGTTGCTTGCTCGTCTCCCGCACCCGGTCGGAATCGCTCACTGATCGCCCTCCATGCAGCCGCAGTCGGTGCGTGAACACTCGGTTACAGTGGCGGCCCCTCCGTCGCTATCGACTGTTTGCCCACCGTCGGCGGCGACCGCTGTCCCGCTGTCCATCCGCTCAGCGGCGTCAAGCACCGCTTCGACGATTTTCTTGTAACCGGTACACCGACAGAGGTTATCCGACAACGCTTCCCGGACCTCCTGTTCGCTTGGGTCCGGATTCTCCTCTGAGTAGCGCCGTCGACCGCATGATCATCCCTGGAATGCAAAACCCACACTGCAGCGCAGTATTGTCGACGAAGGCCTGCTGTACCGGATGCAGGTCGTCCTGTTCGCCCAGACCTTCAATCGTCTCGACCGATGCGTCCCGTACTTTCATCACCGGCTCAACGCAGGATTTGACCGGCTCGCCGTCGACGTGCACCGTACAGAAGCCACATGCGCCGGTGTCACACCCCCGTTTCGCGCCGGTGTATCCGTTCCGTCGAAGGATATCGAGAAGCGAATCGGACTTCGATGCTTCGACCGTCCGTTCCATATCGTTAATTTCCAGTACGATTTCCATATGGCTCATCAGCTCGCTGGCTATGTCAGGTACATGACGAACAGAACGATAAATAGCTATCGCGGATTTGTGATATGGCACGCCGACACACCGGCACTGTAGCCGTGACTGTCCACGCACTCCGATTCAGATTTCACGCTCGTCCAGTTTTGCCCTGATTTTCCCGGCGGTAATCGGCATCGCCCGGACACGGACGCCGACGGCGTCTCGGACGGCGTTTGACAGCGCCGGCGGGACTGTGTTAGTCGGAACTTCGGCGACCGATTTCGCGCCGAACGGACCGGTTGGTTCGTGGGTCTCGACCAGAATCGACTCGATGGGTGGCGTCTCGGTCGCCGACGGTAGTCCGTACTCGTCGAAGTCAGCTATCTCTGCCCGTCCCTCGTCATCGAGCGTGATCCCCTCACTGACGGCCATCTCGTAGCTCATGTGGTTCGCACCCTCGATCTGGCCCTCGGCCATACCGGGGTTGATGGCGACGCCGCAGTCGACCGCGACGACCAGTTTGTGCACTTCAAACTCGCCGGTGGTCTCGTCGACAGTCACGTCGGCGAACTGCGCGGCGAACGGCGGGGGACTCTCTTCGGTACAGTGGGTCCCCTTCCCCAGGATGTGTTCGCGCTCGTCGTCGCCGTAGGCGGCCTCGTAGCCGATCTCTTCGAGCGTGACGGAATCGCTGCCTAGTCTCGCTGTATACGGTGCCGTCGCCCGTCTCCAGATCATCGGTCGGCTCGTCTAGCGAGTTTTGTTCCCCAGTCGAGAATCCGCGCTTTTGCGTCTTCTGCAGCCTTCTTGACCGCCATCCCACTGATGTACGTCGTCGAGGAGGCGTACGCCCCGTAGTCGAAGGGCGTCACGTCCGTATCGGAGGACTTGACGATTATATCGTCCTCGTCACAGCCCAGCACTTCGGCGGCGATCTGGAGGAAGGCGGTGTCAGCGCCCGTCCCGATGTCGACGCCGCCGACCTGCAGGTGGAAGCTCCCGTCCTCGTTCATCATTATCTGTGCGGCCCCGAGTTCGTCACCGGCGACGCCGGTCCCCTGCGCCGACAGCGCCATTCCGATGCCGCGGTGCAAGTGGTCTTCGTCGGGCTGTTCGAGGTCGTCGTAGCCGATAGCGTCTTTCCCGCGCTCGATACACTCGTCGAGGCCACACGACCGGATACGGCGGTTCGCTCCCTCTCCACCCATCATCCCCGCGATCTCGTCGAGGTCGCCGACTTCCATGTGGTGCCGCCGCCGGAATTCGATGGGGTCGAGATCGAGGTCGCGGGCGACCTCGTCGAGATGCCCTTCTAGCGCGAGCGTGCCCTGTGGTGCGCCGTAGCCACGCATTGCACCGGTCTGTGGCGTGTTCGTATGGACGATATCGGCCTCGAAGCGAGCGTTTGGTACCTTCGAGTACAGCGGCATCGGCTTGCTGCCGACGTTGCCCGCGACGGTCATGCCGTGGCTGCCGTACGCGCCGGTGTTCGACAGGGCGTAGATGTCGATGGCCTTGATGTCGCCGTCGTCGGTCACGGCCGTCTTCGCTTTGACCTTCATCGGGTGGCGCGAGCGCATCGCGTAGAACTCCTCCTCGCGGCTGGCTTCGTATAGGACCGGGCGGTCAGTAGCGAGCGATAGTGCGAGCGGAATCGGCTCGACGACCATTGCCTGTTTCCCGCCGAAACCGCCGCCAACGCGCGGCTTGGTCACCCGGATGTCGCGAATGGGAATATCGAACAGGTGGGCGAGCTGTCTCCGGGTGTGGTTTGGCACCTGCGTACTGGTGATGAGGACGTGGCGGTCGTCCTCGTTCGTGTAGGCCAGCGACGTGTGTTTCTCGACGTTGGCGTGGGACTGCCGAATCGTCTCCCATTCAGTCTCGTGCACGTGGGTGTCGCCGTCGAGTGCTGCATCCACATCGCCGAGTTCGCCCCCGATGTGGGCCATCCGGTTGCGGTCGTAGTCGTTGCCGACGATCTCGTTCTCGACCTCGCTGCCCTTGAACAACTGCGGCGCGTCTTCGTCGAAGGCGTCCTCCGGATCGGTGACGTAGTCGTAATCCTCGTACGACACCTCGATAGCCTCGACGGCGGCGGTCGCGGTCGCCCGGTCTTCGGCTGCGACGGCGGCAATCGGGTCGCCGATGTAGCGGACGTGCTTGTTCAGCACGTGCATGTCCCACGGGCTCGGTTCGGGATAGGACTGCCCGGCGCTGGTGTATTTCGCGTCTGGCACCGCGTCGGATTCCGGTGTTAGGATCGCTTCGACACCGTCAACGGTCTCGGCTCCACTCGTGTCGATGTCGGTCACGCGGCCGTGTGGGATGTCGCTCCGGACGACTGCCGCGTACGCGAGGTCGGGATACCGTTTCTCGTAGTCGGCGGTGTACTTCGCTTGCCCGGTGACGAGCTTTCTGTCGTCGTACTTCTCCGTCCGGTGGGAGACGCTGTCGCGCTCGTCGGGGGCCTTGTCGTTGTTCTCAGGCTCGTCCCATTCGAGCGGGTGCTCTTCGAACCGTTCGTCTTCGACAGTCTCTGACTGTGAGGCCGTTCCGCCGTCGGCCTTGGCTGTCTCGTCGTCGTTACTCATCGCAGCCACCTCCACAGCAACTGGTCGACTCGTCTCCATGCTGTGCCACAGTGACCGGGTGGCCGCCGTCTGCGGCGACAGACTGCTCCCCCTGCATTCGCTGTGCTGCGTCTAGGACGGCTTCGACCGGTTTCTGATAGCCGGTGCAGCGACAGACGTTGTCGTCCAGCGCCTCCCGGACCTCCCGCTCGGTCGGGTCGGGGTTCGAATCCAGCAGTGCCACCGCCTGGATCACCATCCCCGGATACAGAACCCGCACTGGACGGCGAAGTTGTCGACGAACGCCTGTTGGACCGGATGCAAGTCGTCCTGTGTCCCGAGCGCTGCGACGGTCTGTACCTCACTCCCGTCGGCATCCCTCGCGGCCATTCCACAGGCCATCCGTACTTCGCCGTCGACGAACACCTTCGATGCGCCGCAGGTCCCGCCGTCGCAGCCACATTTCACGTCGATGTAGCCGTGCTGTCTCAAAACCGTCGCCAGGTCATCTCCTGACCCGGCTTCGACTATCGTCCGCTCGCCGTTGATTGTGAGTTCAATATCCACAGAGTACCCTCCAGTTTTCGGCATGCATTACGAACACACGCCTGTTAGTGAACAGGTGTGCAACACCATCTCATATATGTATGGTTCGCAGGTGTTGATCGCACTGTTGCCAGACGAAGTTACGGGCATGGGCCACCACAAGACAACTGGATGACACAGGTGCGACAGACGAGGTTGTTACTGTGTGACGTGTGCCATATGTGTGGTATTCACTCGCTGAAAACTGAACAGTTCACTCGGCGGTCTTCGCCTGCACCGCGTTCAGCAGTACCTCCGTCCCGGTGACGATGTCATCCCATTCGGTGAATTCGCTCTCGCGATGGCTGATCCCGTCGACGCTCGGGACGAAAATCATGCTCGTCGGGGCTATCTTGTTGAGGTAGTTCGCATCGTGGCCTGCGCCGCTGACCAGCCGCGTGTACTCGCAGCCGACCGTCTCGGCGGCCTCGACGACCGTGTCAATGCAGCCCTGATCGAACGGGTCCGCGTCGACCCGCATTATCTCCTCTATCTCGTATTCAAGGCCTTCGCGCTCGGCCGCGTGGGCAACCTCCTCCCTGATCTGTTCGACGGCCGCGTCGACCACGGCGTCGTCGTACGAGCGGAAATCGAGCGTGAACTCCACCGTCTCGGGGATGACGTTGATGGCGTTTGGCCACACGTCGACGCTGCCGACCGTGCCGACGAGGTCCGCTCCTTCGGTCGCTGTGATCCGACGGACCGCACGGGTCACGTCTGCCGTCGCCACGAACGCGTCGTGGCGCATATCCATCGGCGTCGGCCCGGCGTGGTTGGCCTGGCCCTCGAAGGTGACGTTCAGCCAGGAAAAGCCGAACACGCCTTCGACAGCGGCGACTGGGATGTCCTGCTGTTCGAGAAACGGCCCCTGCTCGACGTGCATCTCGAAGTAGCAGTGGATATCGTCCGCTTCACAGGACGTTTCGCCTTTGTAGCCGATGCGTTCGAGTTCGGCGCCGAATCGCCTGTCCTCCTTGTCCTCGCGCTCGTACGCGTAGTCGAGGTCGAAGATATCACGGTAGACACCGCTGCCGAGCATATCCGGCTGAAAACGGACGCCCTCCTCGTTGCTCCACGCGACGACCTCTAGCGGGTGCTCGGTCGTCACGCCGGCGTCGTTGAACGCCTCGATGACTTCCAGTCCACCGAGGACGCCGATAACGCCGTCGTACCGCCCGCCGTTGTACTGGCTGTCGATGTGTGACCCGAACAGAACCGGCGCGGCGTCGCTGTCAGTTCCGTCTCGTCGACCGAAGATGTTGCCCATCGTATCGATACGGACCTCCAGGCCGGCCTCGCGGAACCACTCGACCAGCGTGTCGCGGGCCGCCTTATTCTCGTCGGACAGGCTCGGCCTATTCACGCCGCCCCGTTCTGTCGCGCCAGATCTTGTTGAACGTATCGAAGCGCCGTCTGAACCGCTCGCTATCGAGACTGACGGATGGCATTGGGTAGCTGTTCCGCGGTGTCGTCTTGAAGATTGTGTCGGGGTGGCACCACACAGATCGACAGACACCGTGTGGCACGCGCTCGTCCCCTGTCACACACGGTTGAGACCACCGAAAGAGCCAAACGACCGTTCTGCGAGTCAGCAGACATGACCGAGCTGAGTGCCGCGTCTATCGCGTTCAGAGACACGCGGGTGCTGGACGGGAGCGGTCGTCCGCCGTTCACTGCGAGCGTGCGTGTCGCCGACGGTCGAATCGAGGCTATCAGCGAGGCCCCGCTCAACGCCGACCGCGTTGTCGACCTCGACGGGTCGTATCTCGCGCCGGGGTTCATCGATATGCACGCGCATTCGGAGCTTCGACTGTTCGAGAACCCCGGTGCCAGGGAGAAACTGACGCAGGGAATCACGACGGAAGTCCTCGGCCAAGACGGGGTCAGCGTCGCCCCGGTGCCGCCGAACCTCACCGACGAGTGGGCGGAACGGGTCAAATCACTTGACGGCACGCTCGGCGAAACGTGGCCCTGGCATACCGTTTCCGGCTATCTCGAAGCTCTTGAATCCGTCGAGCCCGCTGTCAACTGTGCGTACTACGCTCCACACGGCAACATCAGGTCGATGCTGGCCGGGTTCGAGGACCGCCCACTCAGCGGTGAACACGTCGTCGCCGCCGGGCCAGTCACCGGTCAACGGCTGGACAGACCAACGTCCGACCACGACACAGCGCCCGGTGAACTCGATGCGATCCGACAGGAACTCGAAGTAGCGCTGGAAGAAGGCGCGTTCGGTATGTCGAAGGGAATGATATATCCGCCGAGTTCGTACGCTCGCGACGACGAACTGGTGGCGCTTGCGGACACCCTCGCCAAGCGTGACTCGTTCATGATCTCCCACGTCTGGAACGAGACGGATCGCGTGGTCGAATCTATCGACCGGTACCTCGACATCTGTCAGCGTGGCGGCTGTCACGCCCACGTCTCACATCTCAAGGTTGGCGGCCAGCAGAACTGGGGGAAGTCTGAGGCCGTGCTCGACCTGTTCGACGACGCCGTCGACCGTGGCCAGCGGGTCACCTTCGACCAGTATCCATACACCGCCGGGTCGACGATGCTCACCGCGCTGTTGCCGCCGTGGGCACGGCAGGGCGACTCAGAGGACATCCGTCACCGCCTCAACTCCGCGGCTGTTCGCGACCGCATCGCCACTGACATCTCTCAGCCGGGTAACTGGGAGAATCTCGCCTACGCCGCCGGGTCGTGGGACAATATCCTCATCACGCGGACTGGGAGTGGTCGCTATCAGGGCGACACCATCGCGGACATCGCTGCCAAGATGGGCCGCGAGCCGGTCGACGCGATGTGTGAACTGCTCGTCGAGGAGGAACTGGACGTGACGATGGCCGACTTCGTGATGGCCGAAGAAGACATCGAGCGGTTTCTCGCGGACGACCGCGGCACGTTTTGTACGGACGGCATATTCGGCGGGAAGCCCCATCCACGGGCCATCGGCGCGTTCAGCCGCATCCTCGAACGGTACGTCCGAGAGCGGAACGTACTCTCGCCGGAACTGCTGGCGTACAAAGCCGCAGGCAATCCGGCCGATATCCTCGGCCTCAGGGACCGCGGCTACGTCCACGAGGGATACATCGCGGACCTCGTGGCCTTCGACCTTGACTCGGTGGCGGCGAACGCGACCTACGAGAACCCGTTCCAGTTCTCCGACGGGATGGAGTACGTCCTCGTCGGCGGCGAGATAGCTGTTCGGGACGGCGAACTGACCGGCGAGCGAAACGGCGACGTGCTTCGCTCGTACGAGGAGTGGGGCGGTGCGACCCGTCCCGAACTGGACCGCGCTGCCACCGGCTGATTGGCTGATCTGCCCGCTCTGACCAACTATCCGGGGACCCTCCGACTGCTCGCTACCGGCGGGACAGTATCGGGGCGGAAACGAACGGCGAACCTGGGCCGCTCTACTCCGATACTTCGGCGTCGACGGCATCGACGAAACTGTTCATCTCTTGGAACAGGAACTCGTCGCTCTTGTCCTCGAACATCGAACCGGCCCAGACGTCGAGTTCGCCGTTGACGATTTTCTCTTCCGTCTCGGCGACGGTGTCCTTGACCTCCTGCGGGACCTCCGGCCCCCACTCGTCGAGCGTTGGGAGGTTCGTCTCCATGCCGCCCCAGAAGGCATCGGATTCCCAGGTCCCGTCCCGAACCGCCGAAATGGTCGGGTCGTACACCTCTTCCCAGTTCCACACCGGGGAGATGAGGTAGTTGTCGCCGCCGAACTCGCCCATCGGCGCGTTGTAGCCGGAGGCCCACACGTCTGCCTCGTTTGCAGCCTTGACCGGTGCAGGGGAGTCCTGCTCCTGTGAGATAACGTCACAGCCATCATCGATGAGTGAGTTGGCTGCCTGCTTCGAGGTCTGTGGGTCGAACCACGCGTTGACCCACCGGATTTTGAACGTCGCGTCCGGGTTCACAGACCGCGCGCCGAGCGCCATTGCGTTGATGGAGCGAATGACTTCGGGGATCGGGAACGCGGCGACGTAGCCGATGGTGTTGTTCTCGGTCACCATCCCAGCCGCCTGGCCGGCGAGATACCGGGGCTGGTAGATCCGACCCATGTACCGTCCCATGTTCTCCCGGGTCCGATAGCCGGTCGCGTGTTCGAAGTACGTGTCGGGGTACTGTTCCGCAATGTTGAACATCGGGTCCTGGTAGTTGAACGTCGTCCCGAAGACGATGTCGGCGTCACCCTGTGCGTACTGCTCGAACACGCGTTCCGAGTCCTCCGGCGCGACAGCTTCCGTGTACTCGGTTTCCAGCCAGTCGTACTTCTTGTCGACCGCCTTTCGCCCCTCGTCGTGGGCGTGGGACCACCCAAGGTCGCCAACCTCTGAGATGTACACCCAGGCAGCGGTGACGGAGTCGGACCCGGAGCCACTCTCGCCGGTCGTCGTGCCGTCAGCCGTGTTTGTGTCGTCGCTCCCGCCACTACAGCCGGCTAGTGCGGTTACTCCTGTCGCCCCAAGCGCACCCAGCATCTCCCGCCGCGATATCGTTCGGTTGGTATTCACCATTACTGAACTGGGTAGAGGTAGCGGAAACTCCTACTTAAGCGATATCATTCTCGACCTTGCAGCGAAGGAATACATTGGAACAAAATTGGTCGAAGCTCCCATTAATACTGCAATAATCCTACGAACGTTGTTGCAACCGTCGGACAGTCACAGTGATATTCAGGTGTGGTACTGTCGGTGGAGACTGGTAGCGGGGTCAGCTCGGGACCTCGCCCTCGACGGTGTCGACGTAGCTACTCATTTCTTGGAAGAGGAATTCGTCGCTCTCGCCCTCGAACGCCGAACCGGCCCAGACCTCCAGCTCTCCGTCGAGTATTGCTGACTGCGACTCCGAAACGGCGTCTTTCGCCTCCTGTGGTACGCCTGGCCCCCAGTCGTCCAGACTACAGATGCCCGACTCGATGCCCTCCCAGTACGCGTCGGATTCCCAGCTGCCGTCCCTGACAGACTCGATGGTCGGACCGTAGAACTCCTCCCAGTGCCAGATCGGGGACGTGAGATAGTTCTCGCCGGCGATGTCGCCCATCGGGGCGTCGTAGCCGGTCGCCCAGACACCTGCATCGGAAGCTGCACGGAGTGCAGCGGGAGAGTCTTGGTGCTGGGCCATCACGTCGACGTCCTCGTCCAGTAGGGCGTTCGCCGCCTCGCTCTCGGTCGGCGGGTCAAACCAGGAGTTCGTCCATCTGACCTTCAGTGTCGCACTGTCGTTAACCGACGCGGCCCCGAGCGCGTAGGCGTTGATGCCACGGATGACCTCTGGAATCGGGAACGCAGCCACGTATCCCAGCGTGTCGGTCTCCGTTACAGTCCCGGCCGCTTGCCCGGCGAGATACCGGGGCTGATAGATTCGGCCCATGTACCGCCCCATGTTCTCCATCGTCAGGTAGCCCGTATTGTGCTCGAAGTACGTATCGGGGTACCGCTCCGCCACGGACGCCATCGGGTCCTGATACTCGAACGTACAGCCGAAGATGATATCGGCGTCTCCCTGCGCGTACTGTTCGAACACCCGCTCTGAATCAGCGGGGGCGACAGCCTCGGTGTACTCGGTCTCTAACCAGTCGAAACTCTTCTGCGACCGCCTTCCGCCCTTCGTTGTGGGCCCAGGACCAGCCGAGGTCGCCAACCTCTGAATTATACACCCACGCGGCGGTGAGCGAATCCATGCCGTTACTGCTGGTCGCAGTCCCCTCAGCAGCCCCGTCTCCGGCGGTATCGGTGGCTACCTCGCCATCGCCCCCGTCACCACCACTGCTACAACCAGCCAGCCCGGCTATCCCCGCCGCCCCAAGTGCTGTCAGTAGCTCCCGTCTCGATTTGGTATGTTTGTTGTCAACCATTAACGAACCGAATAGCCATTTCGGAAACAATAACTTAAATCGTTCCGTTCACGCAGCTTTCTCTACCCTATTATCAAAATATGTGCCACAAAAATAGCCCCATCGAACTCTAACTGGAGACAATATGTAGTATATGTTCATATGACTGGGTATCCCGACAGACTGCGTGAGCGTCGACAACGAACACTGGCACACAACAACTAACACTTGGCAAATGTTCGGCATTTCCCGCTCTGGACGGCGAATATGGCTACCTTTGGAAACAATTATGCCACTACATTGTTGATACCCGCTCAAGATCAGAGAGCATGTCCGAACACACCACGCTCAGGATGGAGGGGATTCTGAAGGAGTTCCCTGGGGTCGTCGCCAACGACCACGTCAACCTCTCCGTCGAGCGCGGGGAAATCCACGGTCTCCTCGGCGAAAACGGCGCGGGAAAGAGTACGCTGATGAAGATTCTGTACGGCCTCTACTCGCAGGACGACGGTGATATCTATCTCGACGGCAAGCGACTCGATCTTGGGTCGCCACAGGACGCCATCGACGCTGGGATTGGGATGGTCCACCAGCACTTCATGCTGATTCCACGTCTGACCGTCGCCGAGAACGTCGTGCTCGGCGAACGTGAACCGGCCACGGCGTTCCGCAGCGATGTGGAAGACAGCTGGCTCCCGGCAGCGATCCGGAACAATAGCCTCGTCCAGTCGCTTGCTGGACAGTTTTCATTGGGCCTTGATGTGCCCGAACAACGGATTCAGGAACTAGCGGATCAGTACGGATTCGACATCGACGTGAGCGCGAAGATATGGGAGCTTGATGTCGGCCAGCAACAGCGCGTCGAGATCCTCAAGGCACTGTACCGGGATGTCGACCTCCTGATTCTCGATGAACCCACAGCAGTTCTCACGCCGACCGAGGCGGAGCGGCTCTTCGACTCGCTCGAACGGCTGACCGATGAGGGGCTCTCGATAATCTTCATTACGCACAAGCTCACTGAGGTCGACGCCATCGTCGACCGGGTAACGGTGCTTCGGGAGGGTGAAAACGTCGGTACCGCTGAGGTGTCGTCAGTCTCCCGGGCGGACCTCGCGGAGATGATGGTTGGCCGCGAAGTCCTGTTTGAAATAGACAGGGACGCAGTCGACCTAGGCGACCCAGTTTTGCGCGCACGCGGGGTCAAGGCCACCGATAATCGGGACATCGAAGCCCTCTCCGGTGTCGACCTGACGGTTCGACAGGGTGAAATCGTTGGTATTGCGGGGGTAAGCGGCAACGGACAGAAGGAACTCGCGGAGGTCATGGCCGGCATTCGGGACGTGACGGCCGGCGAGCTGGTTGTCAACGGCGAGGATATTACGGGCGCGAAACCGAAGACGTTCGTCGATAGCGGCGTCTCGTTCGTCCCCGAGGACCGACTTCAGTACGGCTGTGCCGAGGACCTCTCGGTGATGCACAACGCCACAATGAAAGACTTCAGGGATAGCCGGTTCGGCGACCGGCCGTTTCTGGACTACGGAGAACTCCGTGACTACGCCGAAACACTGGTTGAGGAGTTCGACGTTCGCGGCGTCAGCGACGTAACCGACACACAGGCCGGCGACCTCTCTGGAGGGAACCTCCAGAAACTCATTCTGGCGCGGGAAATCTACCGCGACCCGGACCTGCTCATCGCGAACCAACCGACTCGCGGTGTCGACGTCGGGGCAATCGAGTTCATCAGGGAGACGCTGCTCGAACAGCGCAAGGCGGGAACCGGCATAATCCTGCTCTCAGAGGACCTCGACGAGATATTCGACCTGAGCGACAGAATTCTTGTCGTGTACGAGGGCGAGTTCGTTTACGAGACGACACCGGCCGAGGCCGACCGGGAACGGATCGGTCTGGAGATGACTGGTGGCGGCGACGAAGGCCAGATGGAAACAGCGCCACCCCCATCCGGGGTCACACAGGAGAGTGAGAGCTGATGAACGTCGCAGTAACCGTCGACGCACGCGAAGATATTCCGGCCTGGCTGGCCTACGGGACGCCTGTATTCACCGTGCTGGCTGCACTGGCGGTGAGCGCCATCGCGCTGGTCGTTCTCAACGTGGATCCCGTCGCGGCGTACACGACAATGTTCGTCGACACGCTCGTGACCGAGTTCGGTCTCAGTGAGACGCTGACAAAGGCAGTTCCGTTGATTCTTACGGGCCTGGCGGTGTATCTCCCGTTGAAAGCGGGCCTGTTCAATATCGGCGCCGAGGGCCAACTCGTCGCCGGCGCGCTCGCAGGGACGTGGATCGGGCTGAACGTCTCGCTTCCGGGGCTCGCACTGATTCCGCTGATGTTCGTCGCCGCAGCCGTAGCCGGCGGTATCTGGGCTGGTATCCCGGCGTACCTGCGTGCGAAGTGGGATGTCAACGAGATCATCACGTCGCTCCTGCTGACGTTCGTCGCGCTCGAAATCCAGAGCTACCTGCTCCGAGGACCGATGCAGGGTGGGGCCGGGAATTTCCCACAGTCGGATCGGTTCTCCGAGGCCGCGACGATTCCGGAACTGTTCGGCGGCGTCCACGCCGGTCTGCTCGCCGCCGTCTGCATGGTCGTAGCGACATATGTTCTGATGACGAGAACCCGGCTCGGGTTCGAAATCACGTTCGTCGGCTCGAACGACGAAGCCGCCCAGCAGGCCGGGATGAGCAAGTTCCACGTGTACCTCTTCGTGTTTGTCGTCGGGGGCGCGTTCGCGGCCATGGGCGGCATCAGCGAGATCGCCGGCGCACAGGGGCGATACCGCGCCGGATTCGAACCCGGATACGGCTTTACCGCCATTCCGATCGCGCTGCTTGGTCGCAACAGCGCGTTCAAAGTGATGCTCGCTGGCCTGTTTTTCGCCGTGCTGTTCGTCGGCGGGTCAAGTATGGAAGTGGCGTTCGGTGTGCCTGCGGCGCTGGTCGAGATCATTCAAGCGCTGGTCATTCTCTTCCTGATCACGGCCGAGTTCTTCAAGAGCTACCGTGTCGGTATCGACCTCAAACGCGGGCCAGCGGAGACGCCAGCTCAGCCACAGCGAGGTGACGACTGATGGTGACCTTCATCGCCGGTCTGCTTGATGCGACCGTTCAAGCGGCGACCGTGCTACTCCTCGCTGGGATGGGCGAACTCATCAGTGAGCGGGCGGGCGTCCTCAACCTCGGCGTCGAGGGCATGATGCTCGTCGGCGCACTCGGGGGATTCATCACGACCGTCCTCACGGGGAGCCACTGGCTTGGATTCGGCGTCGGCATCCTCCTCGGAATGGTGCTGGCGCTAGTCCACGCGTTCCTCTGTATCACGCTGAAGTCGAATCAGGTCATCAGCGGCGTCATGCTGACGCTGCTTGGGACCGGGCTGACGACGTTCTTTGGCTCCGGCTGGGTCGAAGAGTCGATCAGCGGCTTCCCGCAGATAACGTTCCCGCTTATTGGACAGTACCTCGTCGGTATCCCGGTCATCGGCGAGGCCCTCTTCCGGAGCACGGCAACGGACTACCTCGCGCTTGGTCTACTGGTCGTGGTCTGGTACTTCCTGCACCACTCGAACCTCGGGCTAGAGATGATAGCCGTTGGTGAGGACCCAGAGATGGCGGACACGATGGGCGTGTCCGTGTTCAGGCTGCGGTATCTCGCGGTGCTTATCGGTGGCGGGTTCGCCGGCGCGGCCGGCGCTCACCTCTCACTGGCCTTCTCGCAGCTCTGGGTCCCTGGCATGACCGCGGGCCGGGGTTGGATCGCCGTCGCGCTGGTCATCTTCGCGCAGTGGCGACCCCGTCGGATGCTCGTGGGAGCGTACCTGTTCGGGCTACTTGACGCGCTCCGCATTCGCTCCCAGTCGATTTCGTTGACACTGGGTCCCGATGCTCCCCTCGCGGGTGTCATCAATCCTGTCGTCGAGTTCCTCATGACGCCACAGATCATGGGGACGTACCCGTATCTGGCGACGATTATCGTGCTGGCCTACGCTGTCATCCGGACCAAGAGCGACCAGCTTGCGGTTCCCTCGGCGCTGTTGCAGTCCTACAGTCGCGAGACGGACTGAGTGGTCTGCGACGCGGGCCAATACTGGCGGCCACACCTCCCACAGACCGTGTGTGTGGCCAAATCTATTTATCGGTATTCGGAGAATCCAGTATGTCTCATGAGCGCCAATCAGGTCTTCGAGAGAGGCGACCGCGTCGGTATCTACTTGCAGGACAAACACTCGCTAGAAGCGAACGTCGAACTCGTGCAGTACGCGGAGGAGCAAGGCATCGACGAGATCTGGCAGGCCGAATCACGACTCGCACGCGACGCCGTTTCCCCGCTCGGTGCGTACGCCGCGGTCACCGACGACATCAAACTCGGGACGGGTGTCATCAACAACTGGACGCGCAATGCGGCGCTGATCGCGCAGTCGATGAGCACGCTGGAGGAACTCGCCGGTCCGGACCGCATCATGTGCGGCATCGGGGCTTGGTGGGACCCGCTGGCAGAGAAAGTCGGCATCGACCGCAGCGGCGCACTGCCGGCGATGCGTGAGTGCGTCGAAGTAACTCAGGACTTGCTGGACATGGAGAACGTCACCTATGACGGTGAGTTCGTCCAGATGCGGGACGTGGAACTGGACGTGGTCCACGGCGACGACGGGCCGCGAACCGTTCCCGTCTACGTCGGTGGGACCGGGTTCAAGATGCTGGAACTCACCGGCCACTTCGCCGACGGCGCACTGTTGAACTACCTTGTCAGCCCGGAGTACAACGAGAAGGCCCTTGATGCACTGGCAACCGGTGCGGAGCGCGGTGATCGCTCGCTTGACGACATCGACCGGCCACAACTGGTCGTCTGCTCGATGGACCACGACGAGGAGCAGGCTCTGGACAACGCCCGCGAACTCATCACACAGTACCTCGGGCAACAGCCCCACATCATGAAGGCCAGCGGCGTCAGTCAGGACCTCATTGACGAGGTGGGCGATACCATCGGCGGGTGGCCGGCCGACAAGGACGACATCAAGGAGGGGATGCACCTCATTCCGGACGACGTGGTTCACAAACTCACTGCTAGCGGCACGCCGGAACAGTGCCGAGAGAAAGTCAGGGAATACGCCGAGACGGGCTGTCAGTGTCCGATCCTCTATCCGCTGGGTGACGATCGGCGGCTGATGATCGACGAGTTCGCGGACGGCTATCTGTAATCAGGACGACAATAGCCACGCGGTACAGAACCAGTTTTCCTGTTGTTGGTTGTGACAGAGACTGGATACCCGCTCCCTCGCGGTGGCGAAATTCTTGCCAGACGTACTGCCGACAGTATCAGTCGTCGTCGACCGGCGGCGCGCCCGCTCCCGTCTCGACAGGATCGGGTTCCAGTCCTGCGGTGTACTCGGTCGGCCCCGTCCCGACACTCCCGCCGGGGAACACAATATTGAGAACGAGGGCGGCCATCCCCCCGGTGACAAGTGCGGACCCGAACAGCGTCTGTACCTCAGACGGGAAGTTCTGGAGGATTTCGGGGCGGAACGCGACGCCGAGGCCGAGCGCCATCGACATCGCGAGGATGGTCGAATTGCGGTGGTCTAACTCGACGTTTTGCGTGATGAGGCGTGCGCCCGAGGAGAATATCATCGCGAACAGGATGAGCGCGCCGCCGCCCAGCACGGCATCAGGCATCGCCGAGACGACTGCCCCGACTTTCGGGACAAACCCGAGTACAAGCAGCACGACGCCCCCGATGCCGGCGACGTACCGGCTGGCGACGCCGGTGAAGTTCACGAGCCCGACGTTCTGCGAGAACGACGTGTTCGGGAGCGCGTTGAACACTGCACCGAAAACGCTCATCACGCCATCGGCGACGAGGCCACCACGGATTTCCTCCCGCGTGGCGTTCCGACCGGTTGCGGATACCGTCCCAGAGATGTCCCCGATAGTTTCCATGCCGGTGATGATGTAGAGGAAGGCTACGGTGACGATGGCGCTCGGCTCGAACGCGAGGCCGTATTTGAGCGGAACGGGAACCGTCACCCAGCCGGCAGCGGCGACCGCCGAGAGGTCAACCACGCCCAGTGCGAGCGCGGCGAGGTAGCCGACGATGATGCCCACGAACACGCTGATGACGCGGAGAAAGCCCTCGAAGAACTGGTTCAGCCCGACAGTGACGACTAGAACGAGCCCGGCGAGGCCGAGGTTCACGAAGGAGCCGTATCCTTCCGCCGAAGGGCCGGCCGACGCGCCCGCGGCGTAGTTCATGCCCGTGGGGATGAGCGTCAATCCGATGAGCATCACGACGATGCCGGTGACAAGCGGGGGGAAGAACCGCCGGAACCGGTCGAACGAAACACCCATGATGACCTCAACCGGCGCAGCAAGCAATGACGCGCCGAAGACGGCGGCGATACCGAACTGGTTACCGATGCCGATGAGTGGGCCGAGAAACGCGAAACTGGTTCCCATGACCACCGGAAGTCGCGCGCCGACAGGGCCGACCGGGTACGCCTGAACGATGGTCGCAATGCCGGCGACGATGAGCGCCATTTGGACGAGAAACGTTGTCTCCCCTGTGACGGAGCCGACGGCCCCCGCAAGGATGAGTGGGGGCGCGACGTTGCCCAGAAACATCGCGAGCACGTGCTGGATGCCGAGTGGGATGGCCTTCCCAAGCGGCGGTTTGTCTTCGATATCGTACAGTACGACTGACTGCTGGTCTGCCTCTGGACCGCTCATGGGATGCCATCCAGCCCCTATCTTTTTAATCCACCTACTAGAATCCTTATACCAATATATGTGTTTAATTCTGTCCGAGATCATTATCCGTATGTCTCATTAAAATTTGATACTCGTTGGATGTGCGACCTGATATACTTTGGAACTGCAGCTCCCCCGACTCGACAGTGTGTCGAAACCGCTCATAAAACGACAGCGCGCTGACCCATGGCGGGGCAACTGTCCGGTAGCGTCAGTCGTTGGCCGCGGCTTCCTCGGCCGTGCCGTACAGACCCTCGACCTCCGTGATTTCGGGATCGATTCGATCCACCCCCCCAGTCGCCCTTTCGGCGCTTTTCGTGTCCTTCAGGCCAAAGCCGGTGGACACCACGACGACGGTTTCGTCTTGCTCGATTATCCCCCGGTCGAGCGCCGTCTGGACGCCGGCAACGGGCGTTGCGCCTGCCGGCTCGGAGTAGATTCCCTCGGTGCTGCCAAGCAGTTTCTCGGCGTCCAGAATCTCGTCGTCGGAGACCAGTACGCTCGTCCCCCCGCTCTGTTCCAGCGCACGGCATGCTTTGATCGTGTTCCGTGGCCGTCCAACAGCGATTGAATCGGCCAGCGTTTCGGCAATATCGTCGATGTCCTCGTGGTCGTGGAAAGCGTCGTGGATGGCCGACGCCCCCTCGGCCTGGACGCCGAGCATCTTCGGGTGGTCGTCGACGTAGCCGAGGTCGTAGAACTCTTTGAACCCCTTCCATGCCCCGGCAATCGTACAGCCGTCACCCATCGAGAAGACGACCCAGTCGGGGACGTGTCCGCGAGCGATAGACTGGTCGGCGAGTTCGTGACCGACGGTTCGCTTACCCTCGACTTGGAACGGATTGATGGCCGCGTTGCGGTTGTACCAGCCGTACTTCTCGGTGACTTCGACGCTGAGGTCGTAGGCTTCGTCGTAGCTGCCGTTGACAGCGAGGACGTCCGCGCCGTAGACGAGCGGCTGTGCAAGCTTGCCTGTCGGGGCGTCGCCAGGAACGAAAATACGACAGTCCATTCCCCCGCGGGCGGCATAGCCCGATAGCGACGCGGCAGCGTTCCCGGTCGAGGCGCAGGTGATGATGTCGCGACCGGCGTGTCTGGCTTTCGTGACAGCGATAGCGCTGGCACGGTCCTTGAAACACCCAGTCGGGTTCCGTCCGTCGTCTTTGACCAGTGTTTCGACGCCCAGCGCGTCGCTGAGGTTTGGGGCGTCGAAGAGGTCCGTTCCGCCCTCGTTGAGCGTCACGACATCGGCGTCCGCTGCGACTGGTAGAAACGCCTCGTACTTCCATTGACTTGCGATCGGCCCGCCGAGGTCGCCATCGAACGCGTCATCGATAGCATCGTAGTCGTATGTTACTTCGAGGATGCCCTTCACGCCCTCGTGTTCAGGACAGGTGTAGATGATCTGATTCGGATCGTACTCCGCCCCACAGAGTGTACACTCGAGGGTTGTGACTTGCGTCATGCCCATACTACTTCCTCAGTACAACTGGGTATAAAACCGTACTGCGGCTTCAGCTTGATTGTGGGGGGACCGATCTCTGCCATTGATGGCATACCTTCACACACTGGTCACACACGCCACACATCTATTTGTGAACTGATAATCAGGTCAATGGACAGCAAAACGCTACAGCGGGCGGTCCAGGAACTGGCCACGGCCCGCCGTTGACTGGACCCTGTGGTCCTTTGCGACAATCTCACCGCCAGCGATGACTGTGTCCACACGCGCACTCCAGAGCTGTCCCTCGTACGGCGTCCAGCCACCGACGAACGTGTGGTCGTCGGCGGTGACCTCGTACTCCTCTGTCCGGACGAGCATCACATCCGCATCCGTTCCGACCTGCAGCGATCCTTTCCGTGGATAGATTGCGGCGTTCCGTGCCGGAGCTGTACACACGAGTTCGCGGAGCCGCGGCCACGAAAGTCGGTCTTCGTGGACGCCCTCGCTGACGAGGAACTCGACCATCGTTTCGACGCCCGGGAGACCGGCGTAGGGCTTCCAGATGTCCTCCCAGCCGGCTTCGCGTGTCTCACGATACGTCGGGAAGTGGTCTGTGCCCACGAGGTCGATAGTCCCGTCCTGTACCGCATCCCAGAGCCGCTCCCGCTCGGCGTCGGACTTGAGGCTTGGGTTGACCTTCAGGAACGGTCCCCTGTCGGCAACGTCTTCCTTCGAGAAGGCCAGATACTGCGGACAGGTTTCGAGCGTGACTGGAACGTTCGCTCGTGATTTGAAGCGGTTACCCTCACGTGCACCGCTCCCGCTTGAGATGTGGACGACGTGCAGCGGGCAGTCGGCGTATTCCGCGAAGTAGCCAGCCTGGGAAATCGCGTCAAGTTCGGCTTCGAGCGGCCGTGAGTCCATGTACACCTCGGGCTCGTCGCCGTCGATAGTCGACTGCGCGTCGTCAAGCAGTCCCTGTGTCTCGCAGTGGACGCGAACTGTTCCGCCGGCATCGCCGACGTGCCGCATGAGTGCTGCGATGGACGCGTCACTCGCCAAGTATGGGTCGGCAGTGAATGTCTTGAAATCCGCCGTGCCGGCATCCATGATGCCAGCCACGTCGATATCGGGGTCCTGAATGTTGCCCGCAACGAGACCGAAATCGACGTGGGCCAGCGCCGAGCACGTCTCAGCTTTCTCCCGCAGTGTGTCGGGAGTTGTCACGGGTGTCTGTGTCGGTAACTCGATGACTGTCGTCACCCCACCAGCAACCGCACTCGCGGTCTGGGACGCGAAGTTGATCCCATCCGGAAACAGTTCGTCGTCGTGCATATGGGTATGCACGTCGATAGCGCCCGGGAGCGCCACCATGCCGTCCGCGTCGATAACGGTATCCGGATTACTGGGGGTTGGGACTGACGACGCCGGTCCAGCGGCGTCTATCGTTCCGCCGGATATCGTGATTTCACCGTGGCAGACGCCCGATGCCGTCACCAACTGTGCCCCTTTGATGTGAATGTCTGTCATGCTGTAACAGCCTGGGCGAATGACGAAAACAGTTGGTGTGTGAGACGCCACATCCGTCGCACACGGTGGTTGTGATAGAGTGGCTGGTAAGGCCGTTCTGGGGCGGAGTAGCTTTTAGTCGGTTGACGGTTTCCCCCAACCTGTGATACTGAACGCAGGGACGCTCATCACGATGGACGATGAGCGTACGGTCCGGTCAGAGGTACACGTCGTCGTCGAAGATGGTGAAATCGTCGCTATCGAGGACGGGTACGCCTCGGGCGACGAGGTCGTCGATGCCACCGGGGAAGTCGTCATCCCGGGGCTAGGTAAACTGCCATACCCATCTGTACGCGCTCCCGATTCGCGGTGCGCCGCTCGCTGCGTCACCCGAGAGCTTCTACGAAGCGCTCGTCGACATCTGGTGGAACGTCGACGAGGCGTTTACCGAGCGCGACGCTCGCCTGTCTGCACTGGGCTCCTCTGTCGAGATGCTCCAGAGCGGCGTCACTACCTTTTGTGACAACTACTCCGGGCCGAATACGCTGCCGGGCGGTCTCGACGCCGTCGCAGAGGGTGTCGCACAGACCCCGATCCGTGGGATGATTTCCTTCGAGACGACAGCCCGGAACTCTGAAGCCCAGGCCAGAGACGGAATCGCGGAGAATCAGCGATTTATCGACGAAGCGGAAGACGAGTACGACACTGTATCCGGCCACTACTGCCTCCACACGCTGTTTACCAACACCGAAGACATCGTTAGGGAGTGTGTTGACAGGGCTACTGACGACGACCGCCCAATCCAGATCCATCTTGAAGAGGGGCTGGTCGACGTTCATGAATCAATCGCCGACTACGGGAAACGACCGGTACCAGCGTTAGAAGACATGGGCTTTTTCGACGCCGAAGTCATCGCTGCTCACTGCGTCCATTCTACCGAGTCCGAGATCGAAATACTCGCAGCAAACGATGTTTCCGTCGCCCACAACCCGTATTCCAACATCAATAACGCCGTCGGTATCGCCGATGTCGAAACCATGCAAGCCCACGAGATGACAATCGGGCTCGGTGACGACGGATGGGATCCGGATATGTTCGAGACCATGCGTTCAGCCGTCGGTATCCACAACCTCAAGCAGCGCAACCCGAGCGGCTTCGACATGGCCACTGCTCTTGAATGGGCGACAATCGGCAGTGCGGCGGTGCTGGGAATGGAGGACGCTGTCGGCAGTATCGAGGTCGGTAAACGCGGTGATTTCGTCACGTTGGATCTGGGGCCAAACCCGGTGTTGGACGGGAGTGCGCCCTACTACGTCGTCAGCGCCGCAAGCCGTGCGGACGTTACCCGGACAATTATCGACGGAGAGCCTGTGTATGATCAGACATCAGGTATCACCGGCGTCGATGATTCGGATATGACTGCTGTCGGCGATGCGAGTGCCGAACTCTGGGAACGGTTGTAGGGCAGTTCTTGGATAGGTATGACTTCAGTTCGCTGTCATTGGGGACCTATCTGATATACGCCCTAAAGGTGTGAACACAATCTGCTGATAAATTTTGGAAAGTAGCTTCTGTGACTGTAGAAAAGACACACCCTCAGGGTGTAAAAATTTGGGCAATATTTTGATATTCCGGTCAATGTGCACATTCTGTACACATGGTATTTGGACTGCAGCGTGGTTGAGGAACCAAATCTGCCTATTTCGTGTATTGTGGAAAATATTTCCGCTTCCCGTATGTAATAGTGGGACTGTGAGCGTGAATGGCATATGGTAGTTAGTGACGCCTTTGAGACGTTCACGCAGGTACTCGAATGCCTAGATTCGTCTGACACTGAGGTCAAGTCGGTCTCAGTCAGGGGCCAGACGACCGCGGATAACGACGAAATCAGTGCCGACCTGACGCTCACGACGCCGGTATTCGGTGGCGTATCGATACATGATGACGTCTCTGTCGACGCTGAGGAGTTTGATGTGACTGACAAACGAATTGAGATTGACGTGACGGTTACCGTCCCCGTCGGAACCGACATACCGGTCCCATCAGACGATCAGAAAGACACGTCCGACGAACTAGTGGAAACGCTCTCGCAGTCGGACTCCGTGCCAGCATACAAGGACCCCGAGGCACTTCAGGCGGCCTACGACGCCTGCGATACGTTCCCGGAGATGACCGAGGCGCTTGATGCCGACGTGACTTCCGAAACTGTGCGTCGGTATATGGTGGAGTACGATATCCACGATCCAACTGACACGACGCCACAGGCAGGCGGACTCAGCCTTGCGGACGTGCAGACAGATTCCGATACTGGCACCGATGCAGACCCCGCTGCCGGTTCAGACCCTTCTGACGACAGGGTGAGCGACAACAATCCGCCCAAAGAATCGGACGGACTGGGAGCCAGGTCTGTCGCTGACCTGCTTGCCGAGGCTGACTCGCAGGACAGCGACGACAACCTCGTTGCGGATGGACTCGGTATCTCCCGGGACGTGACTGTGGCCGAGCTCGCACAGACTGTTACCCAGTCCACTTCTCTGGACGAGGTGACCCAGCGTCTCGATCTGAGTCAGACACATGCACGCAGACTACTGTCAGAACTGGACCTCCTTGATCTCGTCACTCATCGGCTGGCAGCCAACCAGATACGTGTCTCGAACGCCGAAATCAAGCGGCGTATCTCTGCTGCCAGTCATTAACGGATCTCTACGTGGTGGTTGTGCGCGAAGATTAATCCTCATTATCAAAGGAAACAGTTTTTGTAGCCCGGTTTGAATGTGTGATAAATGGCAACTATCCGCGTACGTGACTGGACGAAAGAACAGATAGAGAAGATACGTGACACGGAGTCGCACTCCTCGCACGATTCGGTTATCAAGTCGCTGCTGAAAGACCGAAAGCTGGCAAAATACGCAGACGACGCCGCAGAGGCTGCTCCGGAGTCGATATCCGAGTCCCAAACAAACAACCCCGACACCGCGTTTGATGACCTGACTGTGCTCGGCGAACTATCCGGTGCAGACAGCGGGGTGTTGTTTCTCTGGTGTCCCAGTTGCGGGAACGAACTGGCGCACTTGACCGCTGATAACCCACTTGGTCTGTCCGTATTCGAGATCGAATGCCAGCGCTGTCTCACCCATCTTGACCGACACGCTATCGTTGCCATCGAAATCGGCTACCCGATCGAGCAGAAACTGGTCGAGGACTGTCTGCAAGACGACCTCAAGGAATGCGTCGTCGACTACTGGGACCGGACGCTCGATTCTGCCACTGTGGGTGCGCTTGACGACGATCTTGACCCGTCACATCTCGTCTGGCAGTTCGATCAGTATCTTCGGCAGTTCTCATGGGCGTGGCCTGGGGATGTCCCTGTCGTCGGATTTGCTACGGGCGAAACCTATCACAATACCACCACCGGTGAGTACCTCGAAGTTATCGAACCGGTCTCGGAGAATCGCAACGCGATGGACTCGTTCAAGATACGACGGTACGCTGGCGACCCAGAAACCCACGACGGTGAGACAGAAATTCTCGATAGTACTACTGTTGTCGATCACATTGTTAATCGGCGACTTCTAATCGAAGCCCGTACCGACTCGGAGTTACTACCCACGTCGACTGAAACGACAACGTGACCAGCCCAGTTGGTCCACATGGATATCTCTCTCTACTTTCAGTTCTTAACAGACTAGATAACTGAATATATGGCCAATATACGCGTAGCACAATCAAAATAGATGAGAAATAATACTAGTTGCCAATCGCACGAATTATTTGATGTTGGACTGTCTGGATACAAATATGTTATGTCGATATCTGCCTTGATTTGAAAATATATACGGAGTATTAGCTTGTCTCGTCTGTTGGACGGGAGCACCGAAGGCACACAACGCTCTCTGCGACCCAGTTCACATCTGTCGAACCACAGTGTGGGCAGCGATGGTGGTCGGTGTCGTACTCCGTCGTTCCGCGGGGGGTCGCAAGGAAGCCGTCGTCGATCACCTGCTCGATGAGACTTGGGAACCGTTGACGCTTGACGATGGCCCGCTGTGCGAGGAACCTGCCGGGGTCATCCGGATCTGTGCCGTGGAGGTCTTCCCAAGGAAGAGCGATTTCACCATTGGCGGGGCCACGGGCAACCTGCTGGATGAGCGTTGCAGCGGCCTCGAACAGCGGCGTGGTCCCCCACGCCTGTGGGTTGTCAACAGTACTTCCAGCGTCTCTGTAGGCTGATTCCGCTTCGCGGTACGCCGCCTCGATACCGTCAAGCCCTGCGACGGCCCGGAAATCCGCGACGAATTCATCGAGACAAGCGTGCTGAACCGGATGCTCGAGCCCGTTGGTCAAATCCTTGGCCACGGCGACGCCCTCGACGCCACGACGGGTGGCGCGCGTGTCTTTTCCAGCGACGCGGTAACAGACCGCGCTTGTTGCGAGGTACTGCAGCCCGTCACCGACCCAGCCCTTCTCGTCAGCACCGAACGGCTCAATCCCTTCTCGCGGGTCCGAGAGAACACGCCACCCAGCCCGCGTGTATTCATCTCCAGCCCGCCGGTAATCGCGGTCAGCGATGGCAGCGACTGCTGCCGCTCGGTGTCCCGCATCCTGTGTGCGCATGAAGCCCTTACGGGGTACGCCCTGACAGGCTTTCGCACCCAACAAATCGGTATCACTGTCAGCCTGAATCGTCAGACAAAATACAGCCCCGTCCTCTCAGTGTTACATGGAGTCGGTACCTCTCGTCACGGCGCTTACAGTGTCACTGAGATTTGTGATTGGGGTGGCCGCCGGTGTCGTCGCGACGGTTGTGATGGATCTGGTGATGGCCAGACTACCGGAAGGCGAAACACCGCCGTTCATTGCCTCCGGTGTATTGACCGATAGCGCCCCGCAGAAGGCCCCCGGACGGCTCGCGAGCGTGGTCCACTACATCGCCGGCTGGCTAACTGGCCCGCTGTTCGTCTGGGTACTTTTCACCAGCGAAGGGCTGCTGAGCGGGCCATCGATACTCGCGGCGGTCCTCGCTGCCGTTGTCCTGTACACGCTGATGATCGGTTTCTTCGTCTTCGTCGTGCTCCCGCGATCCCGACTGCCGTCGGCCCGGATTCCGGATATCCGACGTGACTGGGCTATCTCGGCAGCTGCGTATCTGCTCGTTCTCGTGCCGCTCGTGGCACTCGGGTTTCGGTTCGTCTGACTCGGCCTAGCCGCGATACCGTTTGATTACGCGACAATCGAGTCTGCTTACCGCCAGCGCTCACTCGGCGAGCGACAATTTGCCGTCCGGTCCTACTTCCCCGACTTCATTGGTATGGTACCAGTCGTCTCGGAGCGTCTGTGCGCCAGTCCGGTCGTTGTCAAGGAACCCACCGAGGACGGTCGGCCCGCGGACCAGTAGTTCTCTGTTTTCGGAGACAGCGATTTCAACCCCTGGCATCGGGTCGCCAATTGACCCCTGGACGAAGGATTCTGCCGGGTTCAGCGCGCCGACACCGGTTGTTCCGACGGAGCCGTATAGTTCGCATATTGGAACGCCAAGCCCCCGGAAGAAGTACAGCAGATGATCGTCGAGTCGACCAGTCCCGGAGAGAGCGTAGGTAAGGTTTGATAGCCCCGCTTCTTGCCGCAGCGGCTTGTACACGAGCCGGTTGGCGGCTCTGTATTTCAGCGGCGTTCCCCGTCCCTCGACGATTCCCTCTCCGTAGGACGCCACTCGACCGCCGACCTTCCGTTTCATCCAGCCCATGTCGCCGAGACGGTCCTGTATCGTCCCGTAGAGCTGCTGGTACATCTTCGGGACACCGACGAGCACGTTGGGGTTGACGGCCGCGAGCTGGTCGACGAAGTCCTCGGCCCCAAGGTAGGCGACGGCGCTCCCGGTCGCCCAGAGATAGTACGTCGAAACACGCTGGTAGATGTGCGCCAGCGGAAGCGAACAGGTCCCAGTCGCTTCGGGGCCGGTAGGAAGCGCCTCGCGGAGGCTCTCTGCGGCAGCCAAGAGGTTTCGGTGTGTCAGCGCACAGCCGGCCTTCTCTGCGGGGGAAGCCACGTCGAACGCGACTGTTGCAACCCCGTCGCCGTCAGTCTGCAGGCCGGGTAGCACTCTCGCCTCCTCGGTCGGTAAGTCCTCGAAATCGAGCACGGTCCCGACAGCCATCGCGAGGTCTTCGGCCACGTCTCCTGCTGCCACGAGTCCGGTTGCGCCGGTCCGTTCGATAATCTGGGCTGCTCGGTCGTCGCTCGCAGACGGGTAGAGTGCGACCGGGACCAGCCCGGCGAAGTGACAGGCCAGGTCGAGCACCGACCATTTGTACTGAGACTGTGCTCTGATTGCCAGTCGGTCCCCGGGGCGCAGTTCCGTCGCGAGGAGTCCGCCCGCGACTGCCTTCGCCCGCTCGGCCAGCTCCTCGAAACTCCGCTCGACGAACTCGTCGTCATCTGGGACGAGCGCCGCGGTCCGGTCCCCGTGGTCCGAAACGATGTCCTCGAACCAGGCCGCTACTGACCCGTCCGGGACCGAAAGCGAGCCTCCGTCGTAGATGTCGCTGTCGAGGCGCACGCCGGCGTCCTCGCTCTGGCGGTCAACTGGGACGGGGTCTTCTGATACCGTCCGGTCATGATAGAGCTGCCCGGGTTCGTACTCGTAGTCGTCGCTGACCTCGGTCTGGAAGTAGTCAGCGTAGTTCTGGTCCTCGTCGCCGGCGGCGATGTGTGCATCGAGCCAGTCCCGGGCGACTGTCAGGACCTCCATCGTGACGTACTCCCCGTTCTCGTGTTTCTTGCGGAGTTCCTGTACTTTTCCGGCGAACTCTTCGTGCATTTCACGATGGTTGTAGAAACAGTCGCTGCAGTCCATAGCGTAGCCACAGTTCTGCATGAACTCCTCTTCGTCACCGAAATGGTACTCTGTGTAACGTTCGAGTTCCCGGAGAATGTCACCGACCTCCTCCTCGGAATGGCCCTCGTTCATCGCCGTGTGGAGGTCGTTCAGCAGCCCGAACAGGCGCTTGTGCTGCTCATCGAACCGCTCGACATTTGTGCTGTACCGTTCTTCATCCCACTCGGCGAAGTTCCCCGTCGAATCTGTTCCCATACCTGTTCTGTTACCCATTATTTGAAAAGCAACTCTCACGTTCCCACCGAGTGAAAATGCGGTTTGCTTTCCAAGTAGCTACCAGTCAACATTGGATTCGGGATGCAAGAATTACGTGACGAAGCGGTCGTTGATGTCCTCACTGACAATGGAATCGGCGTGCTAGCACTGTCCAGCCCAACGGGGGCGGCCCCGTATCCGTTCCCGGTCGCGTTCGGGTATGACCCGGCGACGGATAGCTTGGCGTTTCACCTGTCAGAGAGCGACGATAGCCAGAAACATCGCTATCTAACCGCGGACGCCACCGTCGGGTTCATGGTGTATGAGGAGACCGAACCCAAATCGGTCTGGCGAAGCGTCGTGGTCACGGGTGAGCTGGTAGAGACGACGTACAGCGATGTAGAGCCGGCCCTTGCCTCGTTGGCCAGCAACACACAGTTCGCCCCCAACCCAGTCAGCTGGGACGATACATCGACGACGACGCCGTACGAACTTCGAATCGACGACTGGTGCGGACGTGAATTCCGAGTCGGGTGACACCGGTGCCGCAAGCCACTAGCAGTGGCGTCTATCGACCCCTTGTAGTGCTGCGTTCGTTGCTCTTCGTCGCGGTTTGCGTTCTCAGTCTGCGGGAACCAGCGACCGTAATTATGCCGTGAAGGCAGTATCTACAAACAGAGGTGTCCCAGATGCTTTCGCCAACAACTGCGCTACTCCAGCATGGACCGATGGGCCCCCACGGCGGGGCAACGGGCATGGGCATGGCCCCCGGCGGCTGGTGGCTGTTGCTCGTAGCGTTCATCATCGGTGCTGTGGCGGTCGGCGCTTTGCTGTACGTACAGCTACAGGGCGAGGCAACTGCCGAGCCGGATTCGCTGGAGACGCTCAAACAACAGTACGCATCGGGCGAGATTGACGAGACCGAACTCGAAACGCGGGCTGACCGATTGCTCCAGCACGAGTCATAGGCCACGTCACTGGCAGTTTTACCGGCTATCAGTCTGGCAGGATGGCCACTTGCAGAACTGTGAGACCCCTTACCCGCGCCCACGGCTGTCCGACGCGCACTTCGTGGTACATTTATTCCGCAACGGTGTACAGTGGGTATGGACCCGGACGATGTTCGAGACGACTGGGCCTCCCGCTCCGGGAAGTTCTCGCCGGCGTACTACGCTGAGATCGGACCGAATGAGGTGAGTGAGACGCTGGTCAACGTACTCGACCACTACGTCCACGACGACGCCCGGATCCTCGAACTGGGCTGTGGCTCGGGCCGCCATTTGGCACACCTGCAGACCAGCGGATACGGGAATCTCACTGGTATCGACATCAACGAGGAATCCTTCGACGTGATGGCCGAGCACCACCCTCGGCTCGCGGATTCGGGGACGTTCCACACCGGTGCCCTCGAAGATATCGTCACCGAGTTCGAGGACGACGCCTTCGATGTCGTCTACTCGGTTGAAACGCTCCAGCACATCCACCCCGATGACGCATGGGTGTTCGAAGAGATCGCCCGCATCGCTGGCGACCTCCTCGTTATCGCCGAAAACGAAGGCAACAGCCCCGAACGCGGACGCGAAGACACAGACGTGAGTTACGTCGACGACGATTTCCCACTGTATCACCGCAACTGGAAGCAGGTATTCTCAGAACTCGGGTTCGCGCAACTCATTCGAGAACCGACGTCCCGAGACACCATTCGCGTGTTCCGTGCGCCGTAGCCCTCACCTGTATCTGTCACTTTCTCGTGGTGCTGTCCTCGAACAGCTAGCCGTCGGTACATTCACAATCGATAACCGGGCAGCAACTATTTGTGTCACGGTATCATGGGTCAATTTGGATCGCTATGCAACTGTGCCAAAACTGTCAGGCGGCTATCGACGAGTACCTCTTGGACAAACAACTCGAACCCCTGCGAGACCTCACAGTCGACGACTTCAATCTCTGTGCAGACTGCGTGACAGTCGTCGCGGACGCCTGTGTGGAGTGTGACGGCGCGGTGTACGTTCCCCGGTCTGAAACTGCTGTCCCTGACTGCTGTCCGGCGTGCCGGTCCGAGCACATTGACGAAACTGGGACCGACCCGGGCTGGCATTTCGATACGATGTCGACCTGACTCGGGTCATACTTGGATGCTGATCCGGAGCATCCGTTCGGGACTGCCGACGTGGGCATCACCCTCGTTTTTGACGCTACTGACAGTGAGCTGAAAGACTGTTCGGTGGCCGAATGAGAACTCCGTGGTACGGAGTCGAGGAGAACGATACGTCTCGGTACAACTGGCTTCGATAGCACTGCGGATACACACTGTTCTCGGGAATTTCTGAACAGCAGACGTGGCCGTAGAGGCCGTGCGTGTGCGTCACAGTGGCGATAGAAGCTTCATACTCCTCCAGCACATATAGTTGATCTCTACTGGAATGACACGCTCGACACGACATATTGGCTTGCTGTTTGCTGCGCTCGCACTCATCTGGGGACTTTCCTTTGTGGCGATCAAGACTGGTCTCGAAAGCGTCCCGCCGGTGCTGTTGGCAGCTGTCCGACACGATATTGCTGCAGTCGTCCTGCTTGGCTATGCCCTCTGGCGCGGCCGGTCACTGCGCCCACAGACTCGCGATGACTGGTCGCTGATTCTCATCGGCGGGACTGTCCTCATCGGCGCACACTTCGCGCTCTTGTTCCTTGGACAGCAGTACGTCCCGAGTTCCTTCGGCGCAATCCTGCTCAGTCTCACGCCGGTTGTGACACCGGCGTTCGCATCGACGCTGATACCGAGCTACAGGGCTCGACCGCACGAACTCATCGGCACCGTCTGTGGGTTCATCGGCGTAGTTATCATTGCGAACCCCACACCGGGAGCGGTCGGTGGCCGACTGCTCGGCGTCGCCCTCCTCATCGGTTCGGCTGTGGCCTTCGCCGTCGGCGCAGTCCTGACCGAACGCTACACCAGTTCACTCCCGCTCGTGAGCATGCAGGCTTGGATGACGCTGCTCGGTGCGGGCATCCTGCACGTTGTCAGTGCGGGGCTGCCCTCGGAGCGACTCGGAACCGTCACCGTTGGGCTCGAACAGATAGCCGCGATCGCGTATCTCGGCATCGTCGCCAGCGCAATCGGGTTCCTCCTCTACTTCCGCCTGATCAGCACAGTCGGGGCCGCTGAAACCAGCTTGGTTTCCTACGTAGTCCCAGCAGTGACGGCTATCAGCGGCTGGCTCCTGCTCGGTGAAACACTCGGCCCGGTGACCGTCGCCGGCTTCGCCGTAATTGTGGTCGGCTTCGCGTGGGTGAAAGCCGACGTACTCCGGTCGCTACGCCGTCGCCGAACAGACTCGCCGTCGTACCGACCGTACGGACCACAGGACGACTGCGTCGTCGTCAGCGGGAACGCGTACACGACACGGGAGTGATACCCTGATAGCATGGGCGTCAGGGCTTAGCCCCTGTCACCCATTGTACCGGTATGACTTCTCACCCTGGGTTCCACTCGCTACACGACGAGACAGCAACATCGATACCCGTGACCGGTGGCCTCCCGGACTGGCTCCGCGGCAGTCTTATCCGGAACGGACCCGGCGCGTTCTCCCTTCCAAACGGTAGCAGTGTCGACCACTGGTTCGACGGATTCGCGATGCTGTACCGGTTCACCTTTGACCCCGACAGTGACGCCGTGCACTACCGGAACAGCTTCCTCCGGACGGACGCGTACGAGGCGGCGACGAGCGGTGAGTTTGAGGGCGGCTTTGCGACCGGCGAGACGACGCTTCGCTCGCGGCTGGCGACGTTCCTGACTGACCCGTACGACAACACGAACATTATCGCCGAGCGGTTTGGTGGCGAGTACTTCGCCTTGACCGAATCGCCCCGCAAGGTGCGTTTCGACCCGAACACGCTCGAAACGACAGGCCACCTCGAACACGACGACGATGTGCCGACAGGGCAACTCTCCTGTGCCCACGTCAAACGCGACCCGACGAGCGGTGTCCTCGTGAACGTCGACACGGCGTTCGGACGGACCAGCCAGTACCACGTCAGTGCTATGTCGCCCGATGGAACCCGGAAACACATCGGGAGCGTCGACACCGACCAGCCGACGTATATGCACAGCTTCGCGCTCACACCCCGGTATGTCGTATTAACGGAGTTCCCACTCCGGCTTGACCCACGACGGTTTCTCAAGCCTGGCCGACAGGCACCCTTCATTGAGCAGTTCGAGTGGGAACCCGACCGCGGGACACGAATCATCGTCATGGAGCGCACTACGGGGACCGTCGTCGCTAAGCCGGTCATCGACGCCGTGTTCGGGTTCCACCACGTCAACGCGTTCGAGCGAGCCGGCGGCAGGGAACTTGTGTTCGACCTCGAAACAGTACCAGACGCGACGACCATCGACTCGCTGTATTTGGATAATCTCCGTGCGGGCGAGATGGGCGCTATCGTCGGCCGCATCGAGCGGTTCACCGTGGACCTTGGTACCGGAAGTGGTGTGACGCGATACGGCGATGCCGATACGACGGTCTCACGCGAGATGCTGTACCCTGACGGCAGCGCGCTGCCGACCGTTTCACCGTCTCGATGGTGTCGCCCGCACCGCTACGTGTACGCGATGGGGATGGATACGCCCATCACCGAGTGGGCCCGACACGTCCTGAAACTCGACACAGACACAGGTACTGTCGAGACGTTCGACGACGGCGGGGACTACTTCGGTGAGCCGGTGTTCGTCCCCGCACCCGACGGCGACACCGAGGATGACGGCGTGGTGCTAGTCGTTGCGCTGGACGCAGACGCCGACCGGTCCCGGCTACTCGTACTCGATGGTCAGACGTTCGAGGAGCGCGCCAAGGCGTCGCTTCCCCACGCAGCCCCGTTCGACTTTCACGGTCGATACTTCCCCGAGCTTCGAGTGGCAGCCGGCGACTGAGCTGTCGGTAGGAACGCTTCTTGATACGACTTCCTCACTTCTCAAATTCGCTCAGCCAGACGTGCCGTTCTGACCGAAACAGCAGATAGCTTACATTATGTTCGGTCTGCCTAAACTTCGAAAACGCTTTATCCATTTAGGGTGGCCTAAACAGTATGTTAAACGAATCGACCAGCACCTCTGCACAGTCACATCGACTGTCGGTGCCACAGACACTGAACGGAGCGTCGTGACTATGGTGTCAGTGGGGAACCAAACGGGGACGACGTTCGACCGTGATGTGATCATCGTTGGGGGCGGCCCGTCGGGTTGTGCGGCGGGTGTGTTCACGGCCAGAGCGGACCTCGATACGGCTATCTACGACCGCGGCCGCTCGTCCCTCAAGCGCTGTGCCTACCTCGAAAACTACCTCGGCTTCCCGGACGGCATCGATATAGAGACGCTGTACGACCGTATTCAGGACCACGCCGAAACCGCCGGCTGTACAGTCGTCTCTGAGCTGGTCGACTCGCTCGACAGAACCGATGATGGGGAGGGGTTTGTCGTCGAGATGCAGGACGGGGAGACAGCCACGACTCGTCGTGTCATCGCGGCAACCCGCTACAACGGCGAGTATATGCGGGGCTTGGACGACGACGCGGCGATGTTCGAGACGCACGAACACGATGGCGAGGAACGCGAGACCTTCGACCGCGAGTATGCTGATGCGGACGGCACGACACCGGTTCCGGGTCTCTACGTTGCGTCACCGTCCGAGGCGGCGGATATGCAGGCGATTATTGCGGCCGGCCGGGGTGCGCGGGTCGCACGTCGGGTAATCGCGGATGCGAGAATTGACGACGGCTGGTGGGAGGCTGTCGCTGACGGCGTGGACTGGGTCCGCCGTGAGGCCGAGCTAGACGACGAATGGACTGAACGAGCAACCTGGGTCGAATATTTCGACGACCGGTACGCCGAGGATGCCCCCGTCGAGTCGGACTCGGACCGCTTCCAGCGGGTCCGTGCGGCGGCCATCGATGAACGGCGGTCGGCGTATATCACCTCCGACGAGATAGTTGCCCGGACCGAAACAGGCCAGGAAGCGCTAGCGGGCTACCTAGACCCTGCGGCGGTCGTTTCGGGGCTCGACCAGACCGCTGTTCTCGATGCGATGGACGACGAAACGATCCGGGACTATCTCGGCGCAAGCGACGGACGCGCGGAGGTGAGCGAGTAATGGCCAGCGAGACACGGAGGGCCACCGATGCGTGGTCACGAGCCAGATCTTGGCTCGACACTCTCGACGGGTCTCTGTTCGGGCTGTGTGTTGC
Organism: Haloarcula sp. NS06; assembly: GCF_051122755.1. Classification (NCBI taxonomy): domain Archaea; kingdom Methanobacteriati; phylum Methanobacteriota; class Halobacteria; order Halobacteriales; family Haloarculaceae; genus Haloarcula; species Haloarcula sp. NS06. The sequence goes on along the minus strand of NZ_CP184846.1, from coordinate 198,404 downwards.
GAGCGTTGCCGTCGCCTTCGGGGCCGGTCTCCTTCAGGTGAGCTTCGGAGCGTACTCGATGACGATCCTCGAGGCGTGGCAGGCCGTGTTCGATCCGAAGGTGTGGTTCAGCGTTCAGGCATGGCAGTCGTTTTTCCTCGGGGCCGAGCTTCCCGAACTGCCGAAACGGACGCTCATTGTCTGGAACATCCGGATGCCGCGGGTAATCGTCGCCGTGCTTGCGGGGATGTGTCTCGCCGTCTCCGGGGCGATATTCCAGGCCGTAACGCGAAACGAACTGGCAAGTCCGTTCGTGCTGGGCGTGAGTTCTGGGGCAGGACTCACCGTACTGCTGACTCTCGTTCTGTTCAGCAGTCTCGCCCCGTTCCTCCCGCTGTTTGCCGCGGTCGGTGGTTCCATCGCGTTCCTGCTCGTATACATGATTGCGTGGAAGGGCGGAACGAGTCCGGTTAGACTGGTCTTGGCCGGTGTCATCGTCAACATGGTGTTTACCTCCCTCCAGCGGGGGCTGTTCTTCTTCGCCGACGATCTGGGCGTTGTCCAGTCAGCACTGGCTTGGATTACCGGTTCGCTCACGGGTGTCGGCTGGGAAGAGTTCCGAATCGCTATTATTCCGACGCTGGCCGCGACGCTACTCGCGCTGGCCGGCGCACGACAATTGAATCTCCTCCTGCTCGGCGAGGAGACCGCACGCTCGCTCGGGATGAGTGTTGAGCGGGTCCGGTTCATGCTGTCTGGAGTTGCTATTCTGGCTGCCAGTACGGCAATCTCCGTTGCGGGGATCATCGGGTTCTTCGGCCTCGTGGTTCCACACATCGTCCGACTCATCGTCGGGAGCGACTACCGCCGGCTCCTCATCGGCTGCGTGTTCGTCGGTCCGGCGCTGATGGTTGTTGCAGATGTCGGTGCACGGCTGGCTTTGAACCCCGCGCAGGTTCCGGTCGGCGTCGTCACCGGCGTCGTCGGCGGCCCGTACTTCCTCTACTTGATGCGGCGACAGGAACAGATGGGTGAGATCTAATGTCACAGAACAATACTAACTCGGATGGTATCGCCACGACAAATAACACCCCTACTGGGTCTCATTCCAGTCACCAGGACCGGCCGCTGGTCGGCGACGATGTGGTACTCTCCTACTCTGGAACGGATGACCCGGTCATCGACGGTGAATCGATCACCGCCGAACCTGGGGCCGTGACTGCGCTCGTCGGCCCGAATGGGTCGGGCAAGAGCACGCTGCTGAAAGGCCTCGCCAATCAGCTCGAACCGGATGCGGGATCGGTACTGCTGGACGGGCAAGACATCCAGACGCTGGAGACCAAAGCGATCGCTCGAAAGCTCGGGCTGCTCTCTCAGGAGAGTACGTCACCAAACAGTATCTCGGTTGAGGAGCTGGTGTATCACGGTCGGTACCCACACCGTGGGTTCTTCGACAGTGTCACCGAGGAAGACGAGGCCGCCGTTGAACGGGCGATTGACCTGGCCGGCTGTGGACACATCCGCGAGCGCGAAGTCGGCAGCCTCAGTGGCGGCCAGAAACAGCTCGCCTGGATCGCGATGGTTCTCGCACAGGACACCGACGTGCTGTTGCTCGATGAGCCGACGACGTTCCTTGACCTGCACCACCAGCTTGAGGTCATGGAGATTATCGAAACGCTCCGGGATGAGAGTGATATCACCATCGTAGTCGTCCTCCATGACCTCGAGCAGGCTGCTCGCCTCGCTGATCAGATGGTCGCCCTCAAAAACGGTGAGATACAGGCTAGGGGGAAGCCAGATGCCGTCGTGACGGAGCAACTACTCGCGGACGTTTTCGAAATCGAGGCAGAGGTCTCGGCCACGCCCCATGGCCCGCGCGTGAACCCAATCCGGGCCCGCCACGATGGTGACGAACACACTGGTGGTGACGATACTGCCGAGCCGGACCGCGAGGAAGTCGTTGCCGAATAGGGGCCACGAAATCGAGCTCTGCCGACGGGTTCTTGACACGGACGCTGGAGTCTGCGCTTGAGATCGGATTGTCCTGGCTCGGTGAACCGGAACAATTATATAATTTTTAGGCTAGCCTAAAATAATGATTGACGACGCTACAGACACCGAGACACCGACGCGGAGAGAGTACGTGAAGTACGGGGGAACGGTTCTTAGCGCCGGGCTACTTGCGGGATGTACCAGCGACGCCGAGGGGGGAGCTGGAGCCACACGGGCGGAGTCCGAAGTGGAGACAGACACACCCACTGGCAACGGCTCGTACTCCGTGTCGATGTCACCGGTGGGAGCGGTGACGTTTGACTCGCCACCGGAGACCGTTTTCACGCGGCTTACTCACCACGCCGACATGGCGTTCGCGCTGGGGCATGGGGATACCGTCACGGCCATGCACGCCCCAGATTACTACAGTGGGCTATGGAACCAGTTCGTCGAACGGCTGCCGGGGGTGTCGCTGGACTGGACCGGGCTGTACTCCTCATGGAAGCCGAGCAAGGAGAAACTGTATGAACTGGATAGCGATATCCACTTAGCAGACCCGGCCTGGATCGCCAAACAGGATAACTGGGGTCGGGAGGACTTCGAGGAGATCGCTACCAACGTCTCACCCTGGTTCGGCAACTCACTGAGTGACCGGCACGCCGAACCGCCGTCCGGATGGGCGGACTACGAGTACTACACCCTCTGGGAGCAGTTCGAACTCGTGGCCGAGGCGTTCCAGGAACAGGCTCGCTACGAGGCGCTCGCGGCTATCCACGACGAAATACGCTCGACCATCGACGCAAACTTACCGCCCGAGTCAGAGCGCCCGTCGGCGGTGATGATCGCCGCGGCTGACCTTGACGAGATCTACGCGTACACACTTGACAACCCCGGCTTCCTGACCGCGCATACCCGTCCATTCAGCGCACGGGACGCTTTCGAGGGCTCGGTCGAGACCAACTCTGTGGTCGACTTCGAGACGCTACTTGCGGCTGACCCCGACGTAATTCTGTACCTCGGTGGATTCGAACCGAGTACGAGCCTTCCGGAGCGGCGGGAGGCGTTCAAATCCGACCCAGTTGGATCGGAAATCACGGCCGTACAGAACGACCGTATCTATCCGCAGGGGGCGAGGTATCAGGGCCCGATACTGCATCTCTTCCAGTTGGAGATGACCGCAAAGCAACTGTACCCGGAGCAGTTTGGCGAGTGGCCGACCTACACTGAGGGGCCGTATCCTGAGATTCCGCCGGAGGAGCAGCTATTCGACCGCCAGCGGGTCGCGGACGTCGTGAACGGCGACATCTAGCTGATACCATCCAAACTCTTAGAACGACAGTATTGAGGCATACACTAGATTATCTGGATGAATGGGATGAAAAATCCGGCATCGTTAGCAGTATATAGGGAATATAAGGATATAGACATTGACTTGTCCAGAAAAGTTTTATACTACCATGTCATCTACTAACATATGCTAGTACACGAAGGAAACACGCACTCATACACCACTGGCTCCGACCGATATTGCCGTCACTGCAACGACGTTGCGCTCGCTTACGACCCGTCAGCCGACAGCCCCCGGTGTCGGTCGTGCGGAAAGCTAGTATAGCGCCATTCAGGGTCCACTTTCACAAGTGGCACTGGCCACACAGAGGGTTCTCCGTGGCTACTGTTTTACGACAGTGACAGAACGTCTGACGGGTTATACCGCGATTTGTGTGGTTACCAACCAGCGAAAACCGATTATAGCTTGACGAGAACTTTGATCGCCTCACGCTCGTCCATCGCCCGATATCCTTCTGGAACGCCGTCGAGATCGACGGTTTTCGTGAAGATCGGCGACGGGTCAAGCGTCCCCTGCAACACGTCGGCCAGTAGTTCGTCGGCGTAGGCACGAACCGGTGCCACGCCGCCGTTGAGCGCGATATTATCGCCGAACAGAGAGAACACATCCAATCCGGAGTCGTCAACGCCATGCGGGACACCGACGTAGCCGACGGTCCCGCCCGGCCGACAGACATCGATGGCGGTCTCCATTGCCGAAGCCGCACCGACACATTCGAGCACGTGGTTTGCACCGCCGTTAGTCAGGTTATCCGCGGCGTCCACGGCATCTTGGCCACGGGCGGCGATGGTTTCGGTCGCACCGAACGACTCTGCGAGTTCAAGACGGTCCTCGTGGTGGCCCATCGCAATGATGCGTTCTGCCCCGAGGCGACGCGCCGCGAGGACGCCACACAGCCCGACGGCGCCGTCACCAACGACAATACAGGTGTCGCCTTCACCGACGCCGGCGCTCACCGCCGCGTGGTGACCGGTTCCCATCACGTCTGTCAGCGGCAGAATTGCTTCCAGCGTGTCTTCATCATCGGCGTGGCGGTCCGGGACGCGGACGAGCGTCCCGTCGGCCTCCGTCGCCCGGACGTACTCGCCCTGGCCGCCGCCGTTGTCGCCGCCCCACGAATCGCCGTTGACACAGGACGTGTGCAGTCCCTTCCGACAGAACTCACACCGGCCACAGCTGATGACGAACGGGGCGAACACCCGGTCGCCGGGTTCGACTGAGCGCACGTCGTCTCCGACTTCCTCAACGATACCCATCGGCTCGTGGCCGACGCGGGACCCCTCTTCACGGTCGCTCTGGCCACGATAGAACCAGAGGTCGGAGCCACAGACAGCCGTGTGAGTCACGCGTACAATCGCGTCGGTTGGCGATTCGATTTCCGGTCGGGGAACCTCTTCGACGGTAATCTCACCAGGGCCACGGTAGATGGCTGCGCGCATATGACCGCTTCGGGGTGGCTGTGGAAAACCGTTCTCATGCCGTCTGCCGAATCCGACTGACCGTTTTATTGGATGGAAACAATTACCAGCGATGGAATATAATTACAGAAACATGACGGATGTTCTCATCGTCGGGGGCGGCCCCGCCGGCCTGAGCGCGGCACTGTTTGCACAAAAAACGGGCTGGAAACGACAGTCTTCGACACTGATGGGACCTGGATGCACAAAGCACATCTGTTCAACTATCTCGGGGTAGGCTCTCAGGATGGGTCTGCGTTCATGGAAACCGCCCGGTCACAGGTGGATAGCTTCGGTGTCGACCGAAAACAGGGTACAGAAGTGACAGACGTGCAGCAAACTGATGGCGGATTTGAGGCTACAACTGAGGACGAGACATATGAAGCAGACTACCTCGTCCTCGCGACGGGTGCTAACCGCGACCTCGCTGCGTCGCTTGGCTGTGAGATGACTGCTGAAGATGTCGTTGACGTGGACGTGACGATGGAGACGAGTGTTGACGACGCCTACGCGACAGGGGGAATGGTCCGAGCCGAGGAGTGGCAGGCGGTTATCTCTGCTGGCGACGGTGCAGCGGCAGCCCTGAACATTCTCACAAAGGAGAAAGGAGAGCATTTCCACGACTTCGATACGCCCGCCGATGCAGACGCGGTATTCGGTCCCAAAGAGTAGGCCCCGAAACGGTTCCGGACGGGTCTATCTCATTGCTAACCATGCAGCAACGTTCTACCGGCCGTTGCCCCGTGTGTCTGGGCCGTGTTCGACACTGATCCGCCCCGGTCTAACTGGTGCTAAGCAGGTCCGTAAACTGCGACAGCGAGCCGTTACCTCGTCGCTGCAGCAGGTTCGAGATTCTGAAGCCGTGCGACAGTTTTATCGACTGATTCACTATGGCAACACAGAGCAGTGTGTTTGCTGTGAAGGAGTTCGAGTTCAACCTCAGGTTCACTGCGGGTGCTGATCCGGTTATGGACCTGTTTCACGAGTATCCGACGCTACGACTCCGGAACGCCACGTGTACGGTGACTGAAAACGCCATGTGGCGCATCGATCACGTAGACGGTCCCCCTGACGCAATCTCCGCGTTCGATGAGGTGTTTCTCGATGACGCACGCTGTAACGAGTGTCTCGACGAACGCGGCTGTTCTGGGACGCGAGAATACCAGGTTCTTGATTGCCAACCGGCCGCCAGAACTGTATATACGTATCACGCCCGGACTGACCGGTGTTGTACGGTGCCCACCGTCGTTACCGATTACATCGGCGACGGTGTCGTCTTCGAATCGGAACGCACCGGCGGTGCGTATCGGTGGCGGGTGCTGTCACCGGTCGAAACGTCGCTTGATCCGCTGTTCGATCATCTCGAATCGGTACTTCCGACCGAGGTGCAACTCGATGTAAACCATCTGGGAAACGCTGAACGATGGCGGGAGAAAACACAGCCTGCGTTTCCACAGTAACGACATCGAGTCCAGATCCGAATGTATACGAAGTATTAAAAAGTATGCGCCTCGGCGGAATCTAGTTCCGCTGAACCCGACGCCGAAATCAGTGGACCGACCGCTCGTCGCTTTCGTCAATGTCCTCAATCGGGTCGGCGTTGCCAAACGATGGCTCCGGACCGTCCCCAGCCGTGGCCCACTCACAGGCATTGGCGAGGACCTGCTGGACTGCGTCGTTGTGGTAAATCGGATAGGTCTCGTGGCCCGGGCGGAAATCGAATATTCGGCCCGCTCCGCGGCGGTAGCAACAGCCTGACCGGAACACCTCGCCGCCCTCAAACCAAGAGTTGAACACGAGCGTGTCCGGCGCGGGGATGTCAAAGCGCTCGCCGTACATCTCGGTTTCTGGGAGTTCGATGTACTCGTCGACGCCGTCGGTGATGGGGTGACCTGGTTCGACGACCCACAACCGCTCGGTTTCGGCGGCTTCGCGCCATTTGAGGCTGCAGGTCGTTCCCATCAGTTCGCGGAAGATCTTGGAATAGTGGCCCGAGTGGAGGACGATGAGCCCCATGCCGTCGAGGACCCGCTCTTTCACTCGGGCGACAACCTCGTCAGCAACGTCGTCGTGCGCGGCGTGGCCCCACCAGGTCAGAACATCCGTTTCTGCCAGTACATCCTCGGTGAGCCCGTGTTCGGGTTCCTGAAGTGTCGCGGTTTCCGTGTCGAACCCGCGCTCTTCGAGTGCTGTGGCAATAGCGCCGTGAATCCCGTTGGGGTAGAGGTCCGCGACAGCTTCGTGTTCTTGCTCGTGGACGTTCTCGTTCCAGACCGTGACACGTGTCATAGTCGTGATTTTGACCTCCGCCGTAACGGCGTTCGCCAAGCGGCAATCCGTGCGATTAGTGAGCGCTATGCGTTTCACCGCTGTTGAACAGTCGCTGAGAACCTTCCACGAGATATTCATCTGTCTCAGATACGGTTTTGCGCATCTCGGCCCTGAGTATCCGGCTCATGTCTACCGCGCGCCAGCGCCGCGCCACAGTGGCCATGACAATCGCAATGTTGAACGCCAATACAACTCGATTTCCAACTATATCCACAAGACTGTGAATAACGACCTGAAACGATCAAATACAGACGACTGTATGGCTCTTCCGTAGGAGTACAGTCGAGTGAAATCGCCGCGTAAAGCACTGCTATACCGGATACACACGACTGTATCCCATCCCGCCAGTACATACATGATAAACCCTGATTTTAATCTTGTCAGGGCTTCTCGCTTCCCTTCTGTCGTTATTCTGAACAGAGGATAATGTAAACAGTAGATAGGTATAAATACTCCCTGCCAGACGACGCGACTGATGCACCCTACCAGAAACCGCTGCAACAGAGGGTCACGAGGGATAGAACCACGTATTGAGGTGGTTCCGAAATGAGACTACGATACCATCTCCGGAATTGGGTGGCTGGTGAAAGTTTGGCCTGTCCGGACGAACGGATTGTGGGGGTGAGAACCAATGTCTGAACACACACTGGTGCTGATGGCACTGCTACCGCTGGCGACGATTGCAGTGTTGATGGTCGGGCTGTACCAGCCTGCAACACGGACGATGCCTATTGCGTGGGCGGTGGCAGCTATCGCCGCTTTCGTCGGCTGGCAGATGTCCCCCCGGCTGATTGCCGCCGCGTCGATACGCGGAGCGCTGACAGCGACCAGAATCCTGGTCATCGTCTTTGGGGCGATACTCCTGCTGTACACGCTGAAACAGTCAGGCGCGTTCGAGGTAATCAACGCAGGGTTCTCCTCGATTAGCGACGACCGGCGCGTGCAGGTCATCCTGCTCGTCTTCCTCATGGGCTCGTTCATCGAGGGCGCGGCCGGATTCGGGACGCCCGCGGCGATCGTCGGCCCGCTGCTGGTCGGTCTGGGCTTTCCCCCACTGGCCGCAGTGGTCGTTGCGCTCACGGGGAACATCCTCGCGATCACGTTCGGTGCGGTCGGGACGCCGCTGATCATCGGATTGCGTGACGTGGTGTTCGCAGAGGGCACGGGCGCCTCACAGCAGGTGCTGCAACAGGGTGGCTTCGAGAGCGTCGGCGCGTACGTCGCTCAGATCGGTCTGTGGGCGGCGCTCATCCACGCTATCGTCGGTATCGCTATTCCGTTTATCGGCGTGGCGATGATGACCCGGTTCTTCGGCGAGGAGCGATCGATCAAGCCGGCGCTTGAAGTCCTGCCGCTGTGCCTCTTCGCGTGGGCTTCCTTCGCAATCCCATACGTCGCGACTGCGTACTTCCTCGGGCCGACGTTCCCGGCACTGCTGGGTGCGATGGTTGGGCTACTCGTGGTCACGACCACGCTACGTGCCGGTTACTTCCTCCCCGACGAGGAATGGGACTTCGGCCCGCAGGCCCAGTGGCCGGACCACTGGATCGGCAGCATCGAACCCGGAGAGGGTGTCGGCACCACGTCGGGTGGCAGCCGAGAAGGAACTGTCGCAGCCGACGGTGGCACGGCAACGTTTGAAGACTCGCACTCGCAGGATATGTCGCTGGGGATGGCCTGGCTGCCCTACCTCCTCGTCGCCGCGCTGCTCGTCGTGACCCGCGTTGTCAGTCCAATTCAGGAGTTCCTCTCGACGAACGGTGTTCTGCTGTGGAATAACATCCTCGGCACGCCGTTCTCGGAGGGCGTCGAGATGTTCTACCTTCCCGGGAGTCTCTTCGTCCTCGTGGCCGTGATTACCTACGCGCTCCATGGGATGTCCACCGACGATATCAAGGCCTCGTGGAGCGAGGCGCTTCGAAACATTGCGCCGGCTGTCGTGGCGCTGTGGTTCGCTGTCGCGACAGTCATGATTATGCAACGGACCGGCAGTGCTGTCGTGCTGGAGGCCGCGCCGACCAACGCCGGGATGCTTGGCCTGCTGTCGGAAATAACAGCAAGTGGGACCGGACAGATGTTCCCGTTCTTCTCGGGCTTCATCGGCGCGTTCGGCGCGTTCATCGCCGGCTCGAACACGGTCAGCGACATCCTGTTCGGGCTGTTCCAGTTCCAGGCCGCTCAGCAGATCGGTGCGCCGACACAGATCGTCGTTGCCGCACAGGCAGTCGGCGGCGCAATCGGCAACCTCATCGCGATTCACAACGTGGTCGCCGCCCTTACCGTGGTCGGCCTTATCGGTGAGGAGGGGCGTGTCATCCGTCTCGAACTGATACCGGTGCTGTACTACGGCGTGTTCACGGGCATACTGACGCTCATCTTGGCCTACGTCGTGGCTCCAGGCGCGTTCTAACCCGACTCACCTTCCCACCTACCCTCCACCTACTCCCTACTCATGGCATACGATTCCCGACTCCCCGAGCAACGTGACCCGGCGACAGACCCGAGCGCGAACTACGACTATCAGGGCGACAGCGTCAACCGGCCGGACCTCGTCACGGCCCTGGAGCGCCGCGTAAACGGCGACGTGCGCTTCGATACGTACACCCGTGAGCTGTTCGCAACCGACGCGAGCGCGTACGAACAGCTCCCCATCGGCGTCGTCTCGCCGGTCTCGACCGAGGACGTGGTCGCGGTGATGGAGTACTGCGACAGGCAGGATATTCCGGTGCTTCCCCGGGGTGGCGGGACCAGCCTCGCCGGACAGGCCGTCAACGAGGCGGTCGTCCTCGATTTCAAGCGGCACATGGACGAGACGCTGTCGATCGACCCCGAGGCCGAGCGGGCTCGTGCGCAGGTCGGTATCACTATCGCCCGGCTCAACGACCAACTCGAACCCCACGGGCTGAAGTTCGCGCCGGACCCCGCGTGGGGTGACAAAAGCGTTCTCGGCGGTGCAATCGGGAACAACACAACCGGCGCACACTCGCTGAAATACGGCAAAACGGACGCCTATATCGAGGAATGTGAGGTCGTCCTTGCGGACGGAACCCGGACGACCTTCGGCTGGGTAGACGTCGACGACATCGAAGCACGGGCGACCGAGGCCGGCCCGGACGCCGACCTCGAAACCCGGATTTACACCGAGGTTGCGAAGATCCTCTCAGAAGACGCCGCGGAGATTGACGACAAATATCCGGAGCTCAAACGCAACGTCTCCGGGTACAATCTGGACGAACTAGTCGATAACGCCAGGGAGCGCGGCGAAGTCAACCTCGCCCGATTGCTCGCCGGGAGCGAGGGGACCCTGGCCGTCGTGACGGAGGCGACGGTCTCGCTTGAACCCGTACCCGACGCCACGGCCGTCGCCATGCTGACCTACGACAACATCATCTCGGCGATGCGGGACGTCGCTCCGATTCTCGATCACGACCCCTCGGCCGTCGAAGTGATGGACGACGTGCTTCTGGACCTCGCCGCGGAGACGCCGGAGTTCGCCGACGTTGTTGGCATGCTCCCAGAACAGACGGATTCGACGCTGCTCGTGGAGTTCTACGCCGATTCGCCCGATGAGGGCGCTCAGAAGGTCGCCGATCTGCTCGCCGACCGACTCCCAGGATACGACGCCAGAGAGTCCCCGAGCGAGGGGGCGGCGTCGCTCACTGATGCCCCCGTCCACGCCGTCGACGCGCTGGAGGCTTACGACGCGGACCGGCAGGCGAAGTTCTGGAAGATGCGAAAGGCTGGGCTGCCGATTCTCTTGTCGCGGACGGGCGACGACAAGCACTGGCCGTTCGTCGAAGATACAGCGGTCCCGGCCGAGAACCTCCCGGAGTACGTCGCTGACATCCGGGAGTTGTTCGATGAGCACGACACGTTCGCCTCATACTACGCCCATGCCGGCCCCGGCGTCCTGCATATCAGACCGCTGTTAAACCTGAAATCCGGGGACGGCATCGAGACGATGGAAACCATCTCCGACGCTATCACGGATCTCGTCGTCCAGTACGACGGGTCCGTGTCGGGCGAACATGGCGACGGGCGTGCCCGAACCCAGTGGAACCGCAAGCTCTACGGCGACGACCTCTGGGAGACGTTCCGCGACCTGAAGTCGGCGTTCGACCCCGACTGGCGGCTGAACCCGGGCAACATCTGTGGTGAGCACGACCCGGCTGAGAATCTCCGGTACGACCCCGACTACGAGTTCGACGCGGGCTTCGACCCCGCGCTCAACTGGGACAACGAAAACGGGTTTCAGGGGATGGTCGAACTCTGCCACGGCTGTGCGGGCTGTACCGGCCATCAGGAGACCACCGGCGGCGTGATGTGCCCGACCTACCGCGCCGCAGAGGAAGAAATCACGAGCACCCGCGGCCGAGCCAATATGCTCAGGTCGGCGATGGACGGTGACCTCCCCGACGACCCCTTTGAGGAGGAGTTCGTCACGGAGGTTCTTGACCTCTGTATCGGCTGTAAGGGCTGTAAAAAGGATTGCCCGAGCGGCGTCGACATGGCGAAGCTCAAAGCCGAAGTGGTCCACGAGCATCACCAGCGAGAGGGTATTTCGTTGCGTGATCGGCTGTTTGCCAACGTCGAGACGGTGCTCTCGCTTGGAAGCACGTTCGCCCGGTGTCGAACTGGCTGATGGACCTGCCGGGCTCGGGACTCCTCATGGAGAAAACAGTCGGCATCACGGAAGAGCGGACGCTACCCGGCTTCCACCGGACCACGTTCCGGGACTGGTGGGCTGACCGCGGCGGAGCAATGGTTGCGGCGAACAAAGCTGACCGGAAGGCACTCTTGCTCGCCGACCCCTACACGAACTACAGCCATCCGGATGTCGGGAAAGCCGCTGTAGAAGTGCTGGAGGCGGCGGGCGTCCACGTGGTCGTGCCTGACGACGTGACCGACAGCGGTCGTCCCGCGTTTTCCAAGAGTATGCTGGACCACGCTCGCGAGACGGCACGGGCGAACGTGGACGCGCTCGCGCCGCGAATCCGCGACGGCTGGGACGTGGTCACCATCGAGCCCTCCGACGCGGTGATGTATCAGGTCGACTACCGTGACTTGCTCTCCGGCGACGACGTCGACACTGTCGCGGAGAACACGTATGGTGTCTGCGAGTATCTTGACACGTACCGGTTAGGGGAGGCTATCTCCTTCGACGATTCGGGCGACTCGCTGGCGTACCACGGCCACTGCCACCAGAAGGCGACGAAGAAAGACCACCATGCCGTCGGCGTTCTGCGCCGTGCTGGCTACGCCGTTGACCCGCTCGATTCGGGCTGTTGTGGCATGGCCGGCAGTTTCGGCTACGAGGCCGAACACTACTCGATGAGCGAGGGCATCGCGGACCTCCTGCTGGGACAGATAGATGACTCGCCCGCGGAGCAAGTCGTCGCGCCCGGCGCATCCTGCCGGTCCCAGATTGACGATTTCGGCGACGGCGATGCAGAGCCGCCACATCCTATTGAGATGGTCGCGTCGGCGCTACAGTAGAACTGCTCGCGTTATTGGCTCCGCAAGGTACGGCGTCAGATTCCGATCCCGTTTCGTTGCCTGACCGTGACATCGTGCCCGTCCACCGTTGACCGAAGCGCCTGTGTGAACGGTTCGGCGTCGAACTGACCGTGGACTCTGACCGTGGTCGCCGACCCTGTCCGGGGCTGGGTTGTGATTTTCGGCCGACCGACTCGACCACCCGTGTAGATATCGACGCTGTCGAGGGCGTCGTATGGCTGAGTCTCGACCGTTTCGGCGGTTTCGAGGGCCGCGGGGACGCCCTCCTCGACCAACTGTGATGCGAATGCAGCAGCCCGCTGGTCCGGTGACCCGAACAACAGGTCGACGGGTGTCAGATAGTCATATTCGACGAAGTAAGCCCGGTCCGTACAGAACAACACGTCGATAAGTCGGAGCGGGTACGAGCCCCGCATCGTGTAGTGCAAGTGGACGCGGAGTTCGTCGGTCACGAAAACCACCCTTTCGCAGTGGCTGCGTCAGTGACTGTTCCGTCCGCCGCGACTTTTGCACGCCCCACTCGGTACATCGTATACACCTGCACCAGCAGGTATATCACCCAGAGCACGTACCCGCCCGGTCCGCTCCCGAGTACGGCCGTCTGGACGGCAAACGCCTGCAGCCCCAGTCGTGTCGCCAGCCCAGTTCCAATCAGGAGGACGCTGAAATAGCCGAAAAACGCGGCGGCGACCCACATTGCGACGATCCGACCCCAGCCCGGCATTGTGTGCTCCGGGAGCCGGACTGTATTGACGAGTTGGACGATAACGATATACGGCCACATCAACAGACCGGACATCGACGCTCCGACGACGAGCAGCCCGAAGGGGTCGTCTATCGATATCGGAAGGATGAGAATGAGAATCCCCCAGCCACAGAAGACGGTCAGCAGTCCCCAGAACAACCGCGGCAGGCTCCAGCCCGCCTCCCGCCCGTACAGCTCGTAGATGATGTCGGAGCTGTTCCGGACGAACGACTCGATAATCGCGTATTCGGTCGTGAACAGGGCGAGAAACAGCGTGACGTAGATGACGCTCGTCGTGAACCCGCCGACCGACGGCGCAATCTCAATCAGCCACATATCGACCGCGTCGCTCGTCGCGCCCGGTGCCTGTGACACCGCGATGACGACCAGCATCGTCGTGACCAGCAGGAGGCCCAGTAGGAAGGTCAACAGGTGTTCGAGCTGTGTCACGCGCCACCAGCCGCGCCACCGTTTGAGGTTCTGCGTATCCGGAGTGAACGTGAACCCGTCCTCGTGGACTGTCTCAGGGTCGTCGCCGGCGAAGGGGTTCTTGATCCGGCCCTGATACCGGCCCATTCCGTAGCCCTTCTCCCGTATCCAGAGGCTCTGTGAGAGGTTGAGGTAGCCGCCAGCGCCGGCGTAGGCCAGCGCTCCAACCAGCACGGCGATAGTCCCGACCGGTGAGTAGTCGCCCACCTCAGTCAGACTCCCTGGGACGCTGACCAGCACGTCCACCGATCCGATGAGAACGAATAGCAGCAGTGTGAACGCAATAGACAGCGCTACCAGGATTAGCTGGAGGCTCTCGACGACGTTGTACATCAGCGGCGTCACCTGGTAGGTAACCCAGATGAACGCCATGAGCCCGATGCCAAACAGTCGCCAGCCAACGATGTTGACGCCGGCAAAGTCATAGGTGCCGAGGGAGAGGCCCTGAGCACCGATTTGCGCGGCGCTTGCGGCCCACCCCGGCCAGCCGAGACTGACAAACCCGCCTATGAGCATGGCTAGTGGGAGGACCGGGTGGACTCGCTCGAACGCTCGAAACACGCTCTCACCGGTCGCGAGTGTCCACCGCTGTATCTCCGTGTTGATGACGAAGTGGAGACAGACAGCCACGAGGAACAGCCAGTACAGTCCCCACCCGTAGCTGGCGACCAGATTCGGCCAGAACAGCGTCTCACCGCTGCCGAGCGACGCCCCAAGCATGATCGCGCTGGGACCGACGACGTGGCGGAGCTTCGGTACTTTCGGCAACGAGAGTTCTCTGAACCGCCCGCCGGTGCCCGTGTCCGGATGGTCGTCGCTCTCCGGTGCTACCTCGAGGTTGTCGTACGCGACCGGGGTGTACGACGAGATTGGATACCGTTGCTCTTTGCGAGAAGCGTACACCTCCGATGTCTCTGACTCCGTCTCTTCCGCTACGTCCGACTGTTCCGTCGGCTTTTCCTCTGACATCGGTTAACTCACCCACCGACGTAGTGCCAGACGTGTTCGTGGTCGGCAGCTAAATCAACCTGTGGGAGATCCTCCAGTGCAGGCCCGATGGCGTCCCACCACTCGTCAGCGGTCTTGTAGCCCGCTGGATGCTCCTGAAACACTTCGGTAATGAGTTCCCCGGCATCGGTGTCGGGGTTTTCGCGGAGATAGTCGTACGCAGCCCGCAGCGCTGCACGCCGGTCGTCGAGTACATCCCCTGTCCCTGGAAGGTCCGCGTCGGCGATACTGTGCTCGACTGGGGGCTCTCGTTCCTGTTGTGGTTCCGCGCCCGAGCCGACAAGCTGGGAGAACGGGATCCACCAGACCCGACTCCGTGCCCCGACCTTCCGCGTTTCCAGATCCCCTCGTTCCACGAGTACGTCGAGCTTGTTGTGTGCCGTCTTCCGGGAACTGCCGAGTGCGTCCATCACATCGGTTGCCGTCAACGGCTTCGCCTGGTCCGCCCGATCTTGAAACACCGAGAGCACTCGCTCCGGTGTGAACTCTGCCGTGGACGGTGGCGACCCGTCAGCCCGACCATCGTCCGCGGTATTGCTCATACGTAGCCATTACAGTCGTATGTAATAGACTTTTCTGCAGCGATCTCCGTTTCGGGAGCAAACGATCTCCATCCGTCTGACGCTCGATAGGTCCCAATCACGCACGAAGGCAGGTATTACGACTTTTCAGTCGACGTACCGACAATGGCTGGTTCAGATCTCCCTGCTCCGGTTCATCTCCGACAGCGGCCACGCTCCTGTCGGACCGGTCTACCCATTACTCGGCCGGCTCCGGCACAGGCTTCGACTGCTCAGTTTCCACGACTGCACGCTCCGGAAGTTCGGGGTTCGGTGTCCGACCGAGCGTCAGCAGGCGCTCGGTGAGTGTCAACTCCTCCGGGCTAGGGCTTGGTTTCTGGACTTCCTCGTAGTCGACGATTACCTGCCCCGCCTCGGCGGTGATGCGCACTGCACAGAGCTGGTAGGAGGGATAAAACACCGGGGGGAGCAGCCCGATGACACCATCCCGCCGGTGGAGCCGTTTGAGCCAGGTCCCGGTGTTAACGACCAGACCACCGTCGACTGACTGCACACTCGGTCGGTGTGTGTGACCGTAGCAGAAGACGACCACGTCGTCTTCCTGTTCGAATATTTTCTGCGCGGCTTCCGTGTACGTCGTCTGGGTATCGACCGTGAGGTCTGTCTCGAAGACGCCAAAGCGGTTGATTGTCTTCTTGATGTCCCGCCGCAGGAGATACAGTGGGATGCCCACGAGCAACAGGAGCCCGGCCAGCGACGCGTTCACTACGAGCAGCATCCAGATGGCGGTCCCGACGGTGCCGAACTGACCCAGAAACGATGTGGTCGTTTCCACCGGCGCGGACCAGACACCGAGAAGATTCAGCGCTGCCAGGATCGCCAAGATAGCGCTAATGTTGAACAGCAACAGGAACGGGACAAGTGCGTACCGCAACAGCGGGTTCATCTCCCGGTAGAAATACTTCGAGAGCATCCACACTGGGACCCGTTCCGTCGGCGTCACCGCCTGTACGTCCTTGAGCCAGTTGTACCGACCCCGGTCCGAGAGCTGGCCGGCCCGGCTCGTCACGAGCGTGTTGTAGTAATAACCGAGCGGCGTCACATTGGTATCGCCCCAGTCTTCGATACGGTTGTTCGGGTCCTGTTGATTGCCGTGTTCGAAGTGGATGGCCTGGTCCCCCACCGGACGGGTAATCGACTTCGACTGAACGAGCGTGACGTTGTACGCCGCGAACCGCTCCACGTACTCGTCGTAGGCTGCGAGGTCGTGGTCGTGATTGCCCGGTATCAGGGTAATCTGGATGTTTTCGCCGGTCTTTCGCAGCTGCTCGAACAGCGACGGATAGGTCTCCTCGAGGACGTCGAACTTCTCTAGTCCCGACATCCCGGTGAATTCCCACAGCCCGAACGCGTCGCCGTTAATGAGTAGCTCGACGTTCTCCTCAGTGGTCTCCAGCCGCGATAGAAAATCAAGCAGTTCATCGAGAAACTCCACCTCCTCTAGCTGTTCGTCGCCGCCGATATGGAGGTCGCTGATGACGTAATAGACGCGGTCGTCGGCGGTGCGGTCCATTGAATATGGGTTCTTGACCCACAGACAAAGGCGTTGCTCTCCGGAATATCACTGCGGGAGGGTGTAGTTTCAAGTGGGTGTGTCGTTGGAATACGCATTCTCGCCGGTAGCGCAACCTGCCCGATTACAGTTCCAGCACGGCCCGGAATCGCGCTTCGTTGTCGATCATCCGTCCATAAGCCTCGCTGACATCTTCAAGCGGGTAGGTCTCTATCTCAGGAGAGATGTCGCGGAGCGAACTGAACTCCAGCGTGTCCTGTGAGTCACGGGCGTGTCCGGAGGCCCAGCCCTCAACAGCGCCCCGGTTCTGGACGAGTTGCTGTGCGCTCACGCCCACCGGCTCACCGGGGACGCCCACAACCACGACAGAGCCGTCGACACCGATGCCGCTGACGATAGAACTGATGGCGTCACTTGACGGTGCCGTCGCCAGCACCACGTCGGCCCCACCGAGTTCCTGTAGTCGCTGACCAGCATCTGTCTCCGCCGCGTTGATGAAGTGGTCGGCTCCCAGGTCTTTCGCCAGCGATTCTTTCTCCGGCGTTCGGGAGATAGCGGCCGTCTCGAAGCCGGCCGCGTGTGCATACTGGATGCCGAGGTGACCGAGGCCGCCGACGCCCTGTACGGCGACGAGGTCTCCGACGCTCGCATCGCTGTTCCGGAGAGCATTGAACGTCGTCACGCCCGCACAAAGCAGCGGCGCCGCGGCCGCCGCATCGAGTGACTCCGGAATCTTCGCGAGCGCCTCCGACGGTGCGGTCATGTACTCGGCGTACCCGCCGTCGTAGCTCAGTCCGGTAATTTCGCCGTTCTCACACTGGAGGAAGTTCCCCTGTCGACACTGGTCACACGTCGAACAGTGGCCGCCGTGCCAGCCGACGCCGACTCTGTCGCCCACGTCCCAGGCGTCAACAGCGTCGCCAACGGCGTCCACGTGGCCTGCCACCTCGTGACCGGGAACCCGTGGATAGGAGACAACCGGGTTGGTCCCCTCTTTTGCGTACACGTCGCTGTGACAGATGCCACAGGCGTCGACCGAAACCCGCACCTCGCCGGGGTCCGGCTCGGGCACGTCTCGTTCGACGACCTCGAAGTCAGCCCCTGGCTCGGGCACGACCGCCGCTTGCATTGTGTCAGACATAGCGTTACTTTCGGCTCGACGCTGATAAGCGGCCAGTTAGCAGACATCTGTACGCTGCCGTTCGCTCCCACAATCCGACCGGCAGAACACCGACACGTTGCGGGGGATTCGGAAGAGATGCTGGAATTCTCGGCGCTCAGGATCGGAGCCGCTGAATGCGTTTCTCCGTCGGCGGGTGGGTCGAAAACAGCTTCTCGAATAGCCCCCTGTCGGCGTTGAAGATACAGAGGGCGTTCATACTGTCCTCGACTTTCGATTCGCGTCCTTCAGCACCGCGAGATATTTTTTCGAGCGCACGGGCCAGCGGCTCGCCGGTGCCGATAGCGCGGCGAGCGTCCGCGTCGGCGACGTACTCACGATACCGCGAGATCGCCAATACGAACACCATGACCAGTGCGTTCGCGAGCGAGGACGCGACCATCGCCATGAGCCACGAGCCGATGTTCCGTTCGCCGCCGAACAGCACCGCGAAGTAGGCAACGTAGCCGACGAGCATCCCGATGGACTGCCCGACGACCATCGTGATGACGTCCCGGTTCTTGATGTGGGCCAGTTCGTGCGCGATAACACCCTCCAGTTCGTCATCATCCAGGAGCTGCATCAGCTCGCTCGACACGACGACGACTCCTGCACCCTTCCGTCCGACCGCAAAGGCGTTGGGCACGCCCATGTCCATCACCATCAGCCGCGGCTCCTCGATATTCATATCTCTGCAGAGTCGCCGGACCATCTGGTGGACGTAGCCGAACCGCTGGTCGTCCGGCATCTCCTCCGCGCCACGGAGCGCCAGCCATTTCCCGAGTTTGTACTGGATCGCCGGTACCACGAGTATTCCGACGAGGAGTACCGGAACGAGCGGCAGGCCAAACAGCACTGACAGCGCCGTTCCGGCAAAAACGTAGAACGCGAAGAGAATCGCACCGACGACGAGCATCCGCACCTGTAATCCGAAGTCTGTCATACAGGGTCAACTCCGTCCCGCCGTATAAACCGTCTGGCCGACGATGCCACTCGTGTCACTGGATTTCGTGCCGGATACGATGCTTACGGTTTGCAGAGCGCGTAACTCCGCCGCCCATGGGTCTCGAGCGTGAGGTACGCCAGCCGCCAGTCGGTCTCCGAACAGAACTGGTGGACGGCGGGGATGACGCCGTTCACAATTTTGTAGTCGTCGCCCGTGATGTAGCCGTCATCTGCGACTGCCCGCTGGCTCTCTCTGAGTTCGGCCAGCGTGGCCTCGTACTCGTGAGAACTGTTGATATACACCCAGTCGAGCGAGCCACTGTCGGTCTCACGGAGTACGGTAATCGGCTCAGCGTCCCACAGACGGACAGTGTCTCCTTGCCCGCTGAAGCGTCGCTTGACAGCCTCTCGGTCTTCGTCGCTTTCCCACCGGTCGACCAGAGAGAGCGTTTCCGGCCGCGTGATCCTGTTGATTGACTCGGCGAACGACCCGTCTCCAGTGCCGAACTCGGCAACAGTCCCGCTGGTCGGCAGGTGTTCAAGCAGATCTGTCCGATGGGGAAGGACTTGCACGTGTTCAAGTGCTGCCGCCGGGAGCGACTCTGGCACAACTTCCTTCCGATCCAGAATGGTCGCCGCTGCCGCTCCCTCGGACGTGTCGGGTGGGAACGCGGTCTGATAGAGTCCGGCAATTAGCGGGTACAGTCGGTCCGGACAGGACTCGGTGATGACACGTTTCACCCGCAATAGTGACATTTCAATATCACGATACCGCAACGGAGAGTAAAAGCATGCCGACTCCTCGCTTGCTGGAGAGCCGAAAACCTATGCCCCTGGGTCCGAAACGGCATTGGCATGTCTCTATCCCGTTTTGTCGGGCGGTTCCGGCCTTACTCTGTCCCGATCTGTCTGTTTACTGCGGTAGTCGCTGCCGTGCTGGTTGTGCCAGCGCTGGTTCTCGGGGGCCCGACCGGACGCACATATGCCCTGACCGTGGCGGTTCTCATCGTCGCAATCTCGTCAGTCCTTCCGTACGCCGCTGCTGTCGGTGTTCTAACGGTTCCGTTCCTCTACACTGGAGTCGGGAGCTATGCTTCCCCGTCGGTCCTGCCAGCCGATGGGGAGCAGCTCGCGCTAGCTGCAGCACTCCGGCATGTCATTGCTGGTATCTTGTATGTCGTCGCGGCCACCGCCGTCGGCGCTGTCGGCATCGGTCTCGATTTCGCGGCGTCGAGCGGTTCGGAGCCGTTTCCGGCGGTCGGTTTTCGGCAGTTTCCGTCATTGGGATTTCCGCCGTTTATGCTGCTCGGTGGCGTGGTCATCGCCGGTGTCTACGTCATCACTCAACTGTGGCGGTATGAGAAACCGGTTCGTGACTTGGGTTGGGAGACGGTTTTCGGGACGGTCGCTCTCGGATCGTTCCTCGCTGTGTCGCCTTTGGTTGCGCTCTGGATTTTCGGGTCATACGGCTTCTGACTGCCTCTGTCCTACCTGCGATAGCTGGCTTCTCTGCAGACTATCCAATAGTCGGCGCTACCCGCCGGCTTCCAAACGGCTTAAAGTCACAAGCTCCGGTATCCGATAATGACTCAGAAACAGTCCTCGACAGATGGTGGTCCACGAACGAGCGGTATGCCGATGCTCGGTCTCGGTACCTGGCAGAATGAAGACGCAGAACAGTGCGCCGAGAGCGTTCGGACGGCGCTGGAAGCCGGCTACCGACATATTGACACCGCGCAGGCCTACGACAACGAAAGCGCAGTCGGCGACGGTATCGCCGCGGCTGACGTGGATCGTGACGATATTTTCCTAGCGACGAAGGTCTGGATTTCGAATCTCTCACACGACGACGTGATCGAAACGACCGAAGAGAGTCTCGACAAACTCGGCGTGGATTCGGTGGACCTGCTGTACGTCCACTGGGCGGCGGGCGAGTACGAGCCCGAGGAGACGCTTCCTGCGTTCGACGAACTCGTTGACCGCGGCCTGATCGACAACATCGGCGTCTCGAACTTTGAACCGCATCACGTCGAAACGGCGATGGACGTGCTCGATGCACCGGTGTTCGCAAATCAGGTCGAAACGCACCCGTTCCTCCAGCAGGCAGAACTGCGCGAGCACGCGGCCGAACAGGACTACGAACTGGTCGCGTACTCCCCGCTGGCACGCGGTGAGGTGTTCGGTCACGACGTCATCGAAGCCATCGCCGACGACCACGACGCCAGCGAAGCGCAGGTCAGCCTCGCGTGGCTCCGTGAGAAGGGTGTGACAGCGATTCCGAAGGCCACGAGTGAAGCCCACATTACGGACAATCTGGCGAGCCTTGACCTGTCGCTGACGGACGCCGAAATCGACAGTATCGACAATATCGATACTGTTGACCGACGTGTTGACCCGGACTTCGGGCCGGCCGCGTGGGACTGAGTCGACGCCGGAGTTTCTCGGTTGGATTTGCCAATCGGCTGCCGGTCCGTGACACCACGTCTCCCACAGCCCTCTTCACATTTCGACCCGTTGATCAGGTAATGAGATATTTTCGCTCTGACGGGTGGTCCAACTGACTTGGCCTATGCTGCGGTCCGCGGTCACTGAGCGGCCCTCAATCCCGGCTCGCTACCGCGACAGCGCGCTGTTTGTCCTGCTCGCCGTATTGTTTGGGGGCTCGTTTGTCGCAATCAAAACCGGGCTTCGTGAGCTGCCACCAGTGCTGTTTGCCGGCCTCCGGTTCGACTTGGCGGCGGTAACGCTGCTTGGCTACATCGTCTTTACCCGGCCCCGGTCAACGTGGCTACCGCGGACTCGTGGTGACTTCGTGGGCATTGGGATGGCGGCGCTGTTCCTGATCGCGCTCAACAACGGCCTGTTGTTCCTTGGTCAGGGTGCGACGACGCCCGCAGCGGCGTCCGTGATGTACGGTCTGAACCCGATTCTCGCCCCCGTGTTTGCTTGGTGGCTGCTGGGTGACCGGCTCTCGTGGCTCGGCGCGCTCGGGATCGGTGTCGCGCTGAGCGGCGTTATCCTCATCGTCCAGCCGTCGCCGTCGACGTTCACCGACGCGAGCGCTATCGGGCAACTGCTGGTCCTCGGCGCGGCCGCGGCCGTTGCACTCGGTAGTGTCCTCCTCCAGCGTGTCGGCCCGCAGATGGACAGTACCCCGCTGACTGCGTGGGCGATGGCCGCCGGCGCGGTGCTCCTCCACGTCGCAAGCCTACTGGTCGGGGAGCCGCCCACGGCCGTCATCGGCATCGGCCCGGAGACGATTGTGAGCATCGTGGCTGTGGGCATTCCCTCGACGGCGGTCGCCTACGCCATCTACTTCGGCCTCATCAGTCGTATCGGCCCGGTTCGTGCGAACTTGGTCGCCTATGTTGTGCCGATATTCGCCGCACTCATGGGCTGGGTCCTGCTCGGCTCGTCGGTATCACTGTGGACGCTTGTTGGTTTCCTCGTCGTCGTTGCAGGCTTCGCCCTCATCGAGCGTGTGACCATCCGCATGGAACTGCGCCGGCTCTGATCGACGGTTCAACCAGCCATCGTCGTCCCAGCAGACGCCCCCGTGTGACGACTGAGCAAGCCGGCAGGTGGCACAGGCCCGGCCAATCATGTATCGGCAGTCCCTAGCTACAGCATGGACCCTTCTGACGTGGAGACTGTGTTTGTCGCCGGAGCCAGCGGCGGGACCGGGCGAGCGATGCTCCGACTACTCAGTTCGCGCGTGCCGACGGTCCGGGCACTGACCAGCACACCGGCAAAAACAGACGACCTGCAGGCGGCCGGCGCTGACGAGGTTGTCGTCGACGACTTGCTGAATCCGA
This sequence comes from Haloarcula sp. NS06, assembly GCF_051122755.1. NCBI lineage: Archaea > Methanobacteriati > Methanobacteriota > Halobacteria > Halobacteriales > Haloarculaceae > Haloarcula > Haloarcula sp. NS06. The sequence goes on along the minus strand of NZ_CP184846.1, from coordinate 175,525 downwards.
CTGCGCTGACCGATGCGTTGTCGGATGTCGATGTCGTCCTGAGCGCCGTCGGCTCGAACATCACGGACGTCTGGTCTCGGGACGAGTACGTCGACGGCAAGGGAACGACCAATCTACTCAATGCGGCTGTCGACGCCGGCGTCAAGGCATTCGTCATGGAATCCGCTATCGGGGTCGGCGACGAGCCGGCTAGTCCGCTCGCGGCGGCCTTCGATGTTGCCATCCAGCCGATACAGCGTGCCAAAGCAGCGGCCGAGGCCGCGATCCGTGAGGCGCCGGTTCGACACACGATTCTCCGTCCAGGCGTCCTCACGAACGGGCCACGAACTGACACCGTCTCCGTCGCCGAACCCGGAGCAAAGCTCTGGGGAGTGTTTCGCGGGCCGACGTGGCCCGACTGATGATCGCCGCGCCTGTCACACCGGCGGCGGAAGACCGGACGCTCGAAGTCGTTGCGAAGCCGTCGTTCCCGGACCGCGCGCTACATATCGATTGGCAGCTTCCCCGAAGCGAGCAGGCGGGAACCGTGACGGTCGATACCCCAGACGGCGGCCCGTAGCGGGCAAGCCACCCGTGTGCAAATACGGCTCCAGCGTGAAAGGACCCTGATGACTGCTGTGGACCACGCGAACGCCGGCTATCGGCGATTGTACGAGCAGGACGGGCTCTCGTTCGGGCTCGGATTTCCGCTCACAGGCGAAACGGAGTCGACGCCGGATATCGACGCGGAACTCCGGCTCGCAAGCCACGCCGAAGCAGTCGGCTTCGACGCGCTCTGGGCGCGAGACGTGCCGACGTACTGGCCGCGGTTCGGGGACGCCGGCGGGGCCTTCGACCCGTGGTCGCTGTTGTCCCACGTCGCTGCTCACACCGAGTCGGTCACACTCGGCACATCAAGCATTGTCCTCCCGTTGCGCCACCCGCTCCATGTGGCGAAATCGGCCGCATCTGTCGACCGGCTCTCCGACGGGCGTCTCGTGCTTGGTGTTGCCTCGGGCGACCGTGACCCGGAGTATCCGGCGTTCAATGTCGACCCCGAGAACCGGGGCCAACTGGTGCGTGAAAGCGTCGACGCACTCCGTGCGCTCTGGCGAGAGGAGTACCCGACGCTCGATGGTTCCTGGGGCCACCTCGACGGCGAACTGGATATCCTCCCGAAGCCGACGACGGACACGCTCCCGCTGTTTCCGACGGGGAACGCCAGACAGTCGACGGAGTGGATCGCAGAGAACGGCGACGGTTGGATATTCTATCACCTCCCCGAATCGACGCTGGAGTCGTACCTCGACACGTGGCGGAGTCACGCTCCCGAGAAACCGTTCACGATTGCCCTTCAAGTCGAGTTCGCTGCTGATCCCACAGCCGAACCCGAACCGCTCCATCAGGGGTTTCGGGCCGGCGTCGAGTGGTTCCGAGAATACTTCCAACGGCTCGAAGACTACGGCCTTGACCACGTTATCGTCGGGATTCGAGCAGCAGAGCCACAGGCGGCGATGACGACATTCGCCAGCGAAATCATCGAGGAACTGTGATGGTCAGCAGGAAGATGTTCGTACGCACGGCTTTCGGTGAAGCCGACCTACCAGATATCAATGACCGACCGGCAGGCAGACCTTCGCACTCTGGCTGGGGAGCTTACCGATTACGAGCCGATCACCGACGCGTTTCTCGCCAAGAGCTTCACGGACCAGTTACTCATCGTCGATGTCCGGGACGGCGCATCCCTCCCCGCTGCCGTCATCGACAAGCTAGCTGACCACGACCTGCTCCCAGCAGAGAGCGTGTACAGTGCAGACGAGACACCCCAGTCCGCCGTCGGCGACGTGGGCGATGCGACCCGCCACCATTTCATCGACGTACGAACCCGTGGCTCACACCACTCGTACGTTGTGGAGTGAGTTCGGTCCCTGTGTCCTCAACGGTGGGACGAATCCGGCTGGGCGTTAGGGGTCGAACTCGCCCTTTTTGACCCCCCTCCGAACCGGGTCGTGTTCAGCATCGGTCGGCGGCGGTGCAGTTACCAGTAATGCCTCCAGCCGACCATCCTCGTCCGCTTTGACGCCGCGGTCGGTATCGGCCTCGACGACCACCACATCGCCCGGTTCGACCGCGCGCTTCGTGTCCCCGTCACGGACGACACCGGTCCCAGACTGGACGTGTACCGCTACGTCGCTTGCAGGTGCATGTACCGGAATGAACTGCCCGGGTTCGAAGTAGCCACAGACGACTTTCATTCGCTCGCTGCGGAACACTTCGACGGCCGAGAACCGGTCATCATCGTATTCTCGGACGGCGCCGAAATCAGTCGCCGTCATCGTACGCCCTCCCCATCACTGCAGTCTCAAAGAACTGCAGGGCAGAAGTCGCATCTGGCCGATGCGGCCTGATTCGAACGCCGGCGAGTGCGCACACTCGCTCCTGTCGGTTTGGGTGCTGTGGGTGCATCGCAAGGAGGTCCGACCGCACGACTGAAAGCCTCGGTCCCGAACCGCTTCGTCTGTAGCCGCGCCGCCTCGCACTCTGGACGTATATAAACTGCCTCCGAACATCTTCCCGATAAGAACCACGGGTAGTCCGTATAAAGACCCTCCAAATGGTGTCTGTAGGCGCATTGGCGACGACAGTACTGATGGCGGTACTGCTCGTCGGTATTGCTGGCATACTCGCACGGATCGAAGACTGGCGATCGTACACGATTGCAATCGGTGGCAGCCACGGTGCTCACGAACGCGCTCACGCGGAGAAACCGAGCGGGATTCTCCGGTGGTTGACGACGGTCGACCACAAGGACATCGGGATCCTCTATGGTGTGTTTGCCGTGGTCGCGTTTGCATGGGGTGGTATCGCCGTGGTTCTGATGCGGTTCGAACTGCTGTATCCTGCTGAGGATTTCCTCAGCACTAGTGCCTACAACGGACTCCTTACGACTCACGGCATCACGATGCTGTTCCTGTTTGGGACGCCAATGCTGGCGGCGTTCTCGAACTACCTGATCCCGCTGCTCATCGGGGCCGACGACATGGCGTTCCCGCGAATCAACGCCATCGCGTTCTGGCTACTGCCGTCGGCCGCCCTGCTCATCTGGGGCGGCGTCCTTGGCGGGCCGTTCCTCGAAAACATCGAACCGGCACAGACCGCTTGGACGATGTACACGCCGCTGTCGATCGAACAGCAAAACCCCGGTGTAGACCTGATGCTTCTCGGTCTCCACCTTTCAGGCGTCGCGGCGACGATGGGAGCGATAAACTTCATTGCAACCATCTTCACCGAACGGAGCGAGGATGTGACCTGGGCGACCCTCGATATCTTCTCCTGGACTGTCCTGGTGCAGTCCGCACAGATCCTGTTTGCCTTCCCACTGCTGGGGAGTGCACTGGTCATGCTCCTGCTCGACCGCAACCTCGGAACGACGTTCTTCACGCTTGACGGCGGTGGCCCGCTGCTGTGGCAGCACCTGTTCTGGTTCTTCGGCCACCCTGAGGTGTACATCCTCGTCCTGCCGCCGATGGGGCTCGTGAGCTACATCCTGCCCAAGTTCTGTGGCCGGAAGCTGTTCGGATTCAAATTTGTCGTCTACTCGACGCTTGCCCTCGGGGTGCTCTCCTTCGGCGTCTGGGCGCATCACATGTTCGCGACAGGGATGGACCCCCGACTGCGGGCATCGTTCATGGCAGTCTCCATTGCTATCGCCATCCCGAGCGCGGTGAAGACGTTCAACTGGATGGCGACGATGTGGAACGGTGCGTTGCGGACCACAGCGCCGTTCCTCTTCTGTGTCGGGTTCGTCGGGAACTTCATCATCGGCGGCGTCACCGGCGTGTTCGAAGCCGCCATTCCCGTCGACCTGATCCTGCACGACACGTACCACGTCGTCGCCCACTTCCACTACATCATCATGGGCGGGATCGCCTTCGCTGTCTTCGCGGGCATCTATTACTGGTTCCCGCTGTACACCGGCCGCTGGTACCAGCGGTCGCTGGCGAAGTGGCATTTCTGGCTGACGCTGCTCGGAACCAACGTCACGTTCTTCCCGATGGTGTTGCTCGGCTACGCTGGGATGCCCCGCCGGTACGCCACGTACGCTTTGACCGCTGGCCCGGTAGACCTGTTTACGCTCCTGCACCAGCTGGCGACACTGGGCGTCGTCCTGCTAGTCATCGGCCAGCTCATCTTCGTTTGGAACCTCGTGACCTCGTGGCTGGAAGGACGACTGGTCACGGACGGCGACCCCTGGGATCTGGCGGCGACGGGGCAGTTCCCGCGGGAGTTCGCATGGTTTGAGCGTGAGCGGCTACCGGCGCTGACCGACGGCGGCGAAGAATCGACCGGGGACTGATCACTGAGTCAGCCCCGGGCTCCCGTTTGCGGTCCCCTTCTTGACGGTTCCCGGTCTCCGACCGCTGTCCTACTCTGAGATGTCTGGATACGACTGCCGACTGCCCTGTGACTTCCTGGCGACCAGTTGAGCGGTGGCGGCGGTCGTCCCGTCCGTCGTCGTGGTGCGCTCGTCGTAATGCAATACTGTCAGCCCGAGCCCGGCCCTGAGTAGTTCGTTCGAGGCGAACCGGTATCGGTCCCCGGAGGGGCCGCCGTCCACGTCATCAGTCGTCCGGAGATGGTGCTGGATGAACAGACAGCCGCCGTCGGCCAGCGCCTCGATGATATCGGGGAGGCGGTCGACAGGGCGATAGAAGCTAATCGTAATGAGGTCGTACGTCGCCACCGGGTAGGCAAATGAGTCGAGGTCCGCCTGTATCCACTCGATATCGTCTTCGACGCCTTCGGCGTGTGCGTTTTCGCGGGCAATCTGAAGCCCCGCACGCGACTGGTCGACCGCGTCGACGCGGTACCCGGCCGCTGCGACCGGCAGCGCGTTGCGCCCGGTGCCGGTTGCGATGTCAAGCGCCCGACCCGGTGGAAAGGTCGGCAGGTATCGCTCTAACACCGGGTGTGGGTCCGGGCGTTGTGGGTATGTGCCCGTTCGGTATCGTTCGTCCCAAGTCGTCATGGCTCCCGTAACCGCCCGCTGAGACATGAAGCCTGTGGGCTGTGACACAGCGCTTGCGTTGTATTCCGTTTCCGGGCGCGACAATCTCAACTGACTTATCTGCACACCTGCAACCTATCCACAAGCTACCAGCTATGGACAGCCAAACCGGTGTGACCAGACGGCGACTGCTTATCGGTCTCGGAAGTGGACTCGGTCTGCTTGGGGGTGGCGGTGCCTACGTGTACTGGTCGTTGCAGGGCGACTCCGGCGGGTACACTGCGCCGAATTCACAGCCCGTCGTCACTACGCGCGGACTTCTCGACTCACCGGAGGGGCCGACTGTCAAGACCGAGGGCACGTGGTCGTTCGACGACGCGTCGGAGGTGTTTCTGTTCATCCATGGGTTCAGCACCGACGCTGAGAGGGCGCGAAATAATGCCTACACAGCGCAGGTCGCGCTCGAAGAGTCTACATCTGCACCGGTCGTCGCATACAGCTGGGAGTCCAACGTCGAATGGGAGCAGGCCAAGGACAACGCTGTGGCGAACAGCACTCCCCTCGCCCAGTGGCTGGTCGAGTGGGCCGAAACCGACGGGCGACCCGTCCACGTGCTCGCCCATTCGCTTGGCGCGCGGGTGACCGGCGAGACACTTCGCGTGCTTGCCGAGCAAGGGGCGACCGACGCGCTTGCTTCGGTGTCACTGCTCGGCGGCGCCATTCCCTACGATAGCGTGGTCCAGGGTGGCCGTTACGGCGACGCTATCGAGGCTGTTGACGCCCCGGTGTCGAATTTCCACAGCCACAACGATAAGGTCCTCTCGTGGGTGTACCGAGCGTCAGATCGGACACACGCCGTCGGCCACGCTGGCGCTCGTGACGCGGGGCCCCTTCCTGACGGCTACCAAGACGTGAATGTCACTGACCTCGTTGCCGACCACTACTCGTACTTCGAACCGGGTGAGGGCTGTCTGATGCGTGTTGCTGGCGAAATCGAGTGATCTGGCTCAGGGTTCCCTGCTGCTAGTAGAATTATATCCGGTGGAAGTGTTGAGCTCTGTATGGGAACCGCTGGCAGACTAACGGCCGCTATGCCCCGGAGCGGAAAATGAGCCTCTTCGCTGCTGTTGTCGTCTTTATTGTGGGGCTGCTCTCAGGCATCGTCGTCCGGTGGATCGCTGGACTTGCTGCCGCTCTTGCGCTCGTTCTGGTGCTGTTGGGTGCGACCACGCCGGATATCGGCCTGGTCAACTTCGTGATCGAACAGTACTATCAGGGTAACGAACTACTGTTTCTCGCCGGACTGCTGTTCGGGCTGGACGCCGAACACACCAGAGATGCCGTCGAGGGATGACTCGCCGCCTCTTGTAATAACCAAGAAGTAGCCAATCGCCACCAGCGGGTTTAACAGCAGGTAACGAGCATACGTTCACTCTTATACCGCTATATCGCACTCATATACAGCCTATAGCAGATTCACCGACGTATCGCCAACGGCCCCACAGAGATGGTCTCACCACCGACGTTTCATGCAGACCTCGGCGCATCACATCAGTGAATCCACAGCGATGCATGGGCGGAGATCTATGTTGTCGGCGACGTCCACGGCTGTCGCCCGACGCTCGAACGACTCCTGAACCAACTGGACCTCGCTGCGGACGAACTCGTCGTCTTCGTTGGTGACCTTGTCCGCAAAGGCCCGGACAGCGTCGTATACGACTACGCTGTTCGGACTCCTGATGAGGAGCGGCGATACCTCAAAACCAAAGCCGGCGTTACTGATCTCCTCGGACAACTGTATAGCTATTCGGAATAGTTATGTGGATATACCAAACTTTGACCTCTTCTCTGTCTGGTAGCTATTTGGCCCCCTCAATATGAGACCATTTCGCACAAAATGCAGTTTAATCCTTCACGAAGCCTATCAGCATGGCCTGTCGAGTGTCCCGATGTAACTATGGACCTACAGGAATTCGTCCGCTCTAACGCCCCCGAAGACGGTGGCGATGGCTTCCAGAAAGAGAACAACAGGCTGCTCGACATCCCGCTCGACGGAACGGTGATGGTCAAAGCCGGGTCGATGGTCGCGTACACCGGCGAGGTCACGTTCACTGGCAAGTCCTCGGCGGAAGGCGGTATCACGGGCTTCGTCAAGGAGGCTGTGAGCGGCGAAGGGACGCCGGTCATGGAGGCTGAAGGAAGCGGCCACCTGTATGTGGCCGAGAACGGCAAGAAGGTACAGGTCTTGGCCCTCGATGACGGAGAGTCGATATCGGTCAACGGCACTGACGTGCTCGCGTTCGAGTCAACTATCGACTACGAAATCAACACTGTCGGCAGCCTCTCTGGCATGGCGGCTGGCGGCCTGACGAACGTCTACCTTACTGGCCCCGGAGAAATCGCGCTGACGACACACGGCGACCCGCTAGTGATGACGCCGCCGGTGTTCACCGACCCGGATGCCACCGTTGCGTGGAGTTCGAACCTCTCGCCGTCTATCGAGATGAACAAGACGTTCGAAATCGGCCAGACCTCCGGGGAATCAATCCAAATGGAGTTCACCGGCGACGACGGCTTCGTCGTCATCCAACCGAACGAAGAGGGGTCCGTCACACAGAGCCAGAGCTAATGGCCGCCGATTTACTGCCCCGGAGACACTGAGCGCTTGCGGAGCCGTCCCCGAACGAACGGCCGGATCGGTGTGACGCCAAGAGCGAGTCGCTCGATTTCGACGACATCGAATGACTGGTCGGCGACGAGCCGCGACCCTGTCTGACGGGTCAGGTGGCACCCGCCAGCGAGTCGTTTCCAGAGCGGTGCGAGAGCCGACTGAACCCAGGCGCGCCAGCCGTCGTCGATGACGTGCTCGAAGAACCGCAGTTCGCCGCCGGGTTTGAGTATGCGGGCGATTTCACTCACCGCTGACTCGATGTCCGGTATCGTACAGAACACCATCGAGGCGATAACGACGTCGAAGGATTCCTCGTCGTACGGGAGGGCTTCCGCCGGCGACGACTCGATGCGAATCGGCGTGGCCTGCGCGTTCGCCTTCTCTGCTGCCTGCCGCCGCATATGCGAGTCCGGCTCGATAGCGTGGAACTCCGTCGAGGCGGTCGCAACGCTATCGAAATAGGGGAACATCGCGCCGGTTCCAGCGCCGAGATCCAGCACCGTTCCATCCAGATTCGCTACCAGATACTCACGATGTGGTCGTAAGAGCGCCCGCTCGATGAGCGCCGTTGCCGGGTCGTAGATCGCCGCAAACAACGGCGACGAGGGCTCCTGACTGGGGTTCGGATCAGGGGACACGGCAGTAGTAACGATGGCTCCCCTGAAAGCATTGGGTCACCAAAGGGTGTCACACGCGCTCACCACCCACTGCTATCAGTCTCCGTCTGCGGATATCTCGATACCTGCCTCGTCAACGTCGACTTTGCTTTCGGTGAGGTCGCTGTCTCGCCACGTCCCGCGTCGATACCAGCCGTACGCGATAATCGCTCCAGCGACATTCGAGACAGCGAATGAGATCCAGATTCCGGTTTCACCGAGCGGCACAGCGGCGAACCACGCAATCGGGAAGCGGATGACGCCGAGCATCAACACCGATATCGCTGCGGCAGTGAGCGTCTTTCCGGCACCACGGAAGCTCCCGGTGTAGGCCCGCATGATGCCGATGAACCCGAAGGAAAGCGCGACGTACCGGAGGAACTGCGTCGTGATTTCGACGACCTCGGGATCCGTCGTGAACAGGTCGGCTATCGGTGCGGCGATGAACCAGACGAGCACGCCAGCTAGGGAGAGCACGCCGAACAGGACCGTCGCTGCAAGGCCTGCCGCTTTCGCTGCCCGGTCCGGCTTATCCGCCCCCATATTCTGGCCAGTCATCGTCTCAACGCCACGCGCAACTGCGATGGCTGGCAGGAAGACGACCGAGAACACGCGCGTCCCGATGCCGTAGGCAGCGACAACCGTATCCGGAAACATCGCGACGATGACCAGCAGCAGGTTCATCGATAGCGCACGGCCCGTTCCTTCGATGGAGGCGGGCAGGCCGATGCGAACGAGCCGGCGGAGATACGAGAGGTCCGGAGCCATGTCGCGGAGGTGAATCTGGACACCGCGGTTCCCTCGGAACATGATTGCCAGCCCGACGACCAGCGCCAGCGCCCGCGAAAAGACGGTTGCGATGGCAGCCCCTTCGATGCCGAGCTCGGGGAACGAGACGGTCCCGACGAGCGGTGCGTTCTCGACGACCGTCCAGCCGAAGATCAGGAACGGGTCGATGATGATGTTGAGAACGACCGAGCCGAACATGACGAGCATCGGCGTTATCGTGTCCCCGTAGCCCCGCATGAGCGCGACGAAGACGAAGAAGCCGAACATGAACAGCAGACCCAGCGAAATGACTTCCATATAGCTGGTCGCCATGGGCAGGACGTCTTCGGACGCGCCCATCAGGCCGAGAAACGTATCGACGCCGAGATAGCCCACGATACCGAGACCGAACGAGACGATGACGGCGAACGTTACTGTCTGGGACGCAGCGTACTCAGCTTCGCGCTCCTCACCTGCGCCGGTAAACTGCGCGACGAGGACGCTGCCGGCGACGGATATCCCCATCCCGAGCGAAATAAGCAGGAACACCATCGGGAACGCAAAGCTGATCGCCGCCAGCGCGTCCGTGCTGTACTGGCCGAGCCAGAACGTGTCCGCGAGGTTGTACGCGGTCTGAAAGAGGTTCGTGATGACAATCGGCATCGAGAGGAAAAACAGCGGCTTCCCGATGCCACCCGACGTGAGGTCGAACTCCTCGGGGCCTTTGAACAGGGCGCTAACGCGACTTCGAATCCCCATTAGTGGGTCGCCTCCGCCGGTGCGTCTGCAAGAAGATGGGTCTCAGCGTAGCGCGTAATCGTCTCGTTGAACTGGTCTATTGAACGGTCTGTGGCGACGTGTCGGGTATGGGCACCCGTAATCGCCGTCACGAGGAACTCCGCTGCAACGGTCGGCTCAACTGTTTCATCGAACTCACCGGTTTCGACGCCGGCCGCGATAATGTCCCGCAACTGGTCGAAGAGAGCAGCATCGAACTTGGCCAGTTGTGTCCGGAAAGCATCGTTGTACGGGGCCTGTGCTTTTATTTCGAGTAACGCTGTTCTGAACTCCTGACCGGGCGTCGGTCGCCCATCAGTGAGAACTGTATCCAATAACGAAGTGAGTTCCTCTCGCGGCGTATTCCCGTCGACTGCCGTTATCTTTGCAGTGTATTGTTCGTAGAGGAAATTCAGAAACTCCGTAAAGAGGTTCTCCTTGCTGTCGTAGTAATAGTGAATAGACGCTTTGCTCCGGTCTGCCTCGGCAGCGATGTCTTTGACCGTGAGCGCGGCGTACCCGTGCTGGCAGAGGGCGCGGTACGTCGCTTCAAGAATTTCGGTAGCTGTATCGTCATCCATAACGGCTGTGACAATACTTACTAACCGGTTAGTCAAAAACGCTTTGAAGTCGACAATCTTAATCATAGACAATAAATAGGGTCATTCAGGCGTCGAATAGACTAACTAACTAATAATTTGGTTGAGCAATAGTATGCGGGTCACAACGGTTATCCAACCATGGGCGAAACCGTTAGGCAATGGCTGGACCATCGGACCGTACCTTCTCGGACCAGACCGAGGAAATAATGCAGGCGACCTACCGGGCGTTGCGCGAGCACGGGTACGCTGATCTCACAATAAAACGGATCGCGGACGAGTACGGCAAATCGACGGCTGCAGTGCATTACTACTACGACACGAAAGACGATCTTCTTGCGGCCTTTCTCGATTATCTGTTGGAGCGGTTCGTTGATTCGATTCACGATGTCGAGACAACAGACCCTGAAGCACGACTGGATCTCTTGCTCGACGAACTGCTTGTCAAACCGCAGGAAAACCCCGATCTTTCGGTCGCTCTGCTAGAGATGCGGAGCCAAGCACCGTACAAGGAAGCGTTCAGCGACCGGTTCCACCAGAATGACGAGTATATCCGGTATATACTCAAGGCAGTCATCAATCACGGGATTGACGAGGGTGTGTTCAACGACGTTGACGCGGAGCACGTTACCCGCTCGCTGCTGACGATCATCGACGGTGCCCGGACTCGGGCCGTGATGCTAGACGACACCGCGGAACTCGAAACGGCCCGACAGACAGCAAGTGAGTATGCCGATGCGATGTTACGGTAACAGGCTCCTTGTAATCCCACCGTTCGACTGTCTTGTAGCTACACCACAGGCTTCTGATGCTATCGGCTGCCGTTAGCTTGTACCCCTGTTTCACAGACGTCACAGCCTATCGACCAGAGACTGATCAGCGCGATAACGGCCGGCACGTGCCGAGGGCTAACAACGGCACGACGAGTCGACCGAGGTCGAGAGAACCTCCCAGAGTGTGGACACCGGTTCCGAATATCGGTAGTGAGAGCAACGCCGCGAACGTTATGCCACCTCGGACGGAGAGGAGTAGTACTGTAACGGCTGCCAATCGCTCTTTTCGCCGTCAGGCTTGGCCCGCAAGCTGTGATTCCACCTGCGGGAACAGGACGTTGTTCTCTTTGTGGACATGCATACGTGTGTCCTGTTCCAGTGTTTCGAGTCGTTCGAGCAGGCTCTGATAGCTCGGACAGGCGTCGTCCGGAACTGCGTACCCGTCGCTCAGCTCAGCAATCCGTTCGAGATGCTCCGCCGTCGCTTCGTGGTCCGATTCGAGGTCCGCAAGCGCCTCGTCCAGCACCGCTCTTTCCTCGTCTGTGAGTTCAGTGCCTCTGTCAAGCTTCTCGATGATGGGGAACACGTCCTGTTCATCCTCTGTCGTGTGCTGACGCATCTCCTCGGCCAGTTCAAGGACTTCCTGCTCGATGTCCGCCAGTTCTGAATGCTCTTCGACGTGGACGCTTCGAACTTTCTCAGCGAGCTGTTCCAGGGCCGGTAGCTCCTTGCGGAGGTACTGATGATGGCTGTCGACGACGTGCTCGATGAGTGCAGTCATCGATTTCCATTCGTCCCCGCTATCCTCGCTTTGTCTGCGAGCCTCGTGCAGTTGCTCTCGGACGGCATCGAGATCAAGATCTGCTTCGGTACAGGCTGTCCAGAGTGTCTGGTCCCCGCCACAGCAGAAATCGAGTCCGACTGATTCGAAGACGCGAGCGAACGCCGGGTTCTCTCTGACGAGTGCGCCGAGCGGTCGTTCCAAATCGATTGGTTCCGTCATTGGGAGCTGTTACCTGTGTTTGTTGCTGGCAGCGTTCTATTCCGCTGTTCTCGGAATTTGTGGCCGTCGATCATGGTCAGAACGGGACCTCCGTCTCTTCGTCGGCTGACTCGCCGACGGTTGTCTCGGCCTTTCCGATCAGGACTCTGAACTCGCCGGGGTTCTGTTGGCGGTACGACCAGCGGAACTCCGGGCCCGCCTCGGCCTCGAACTGGTGGTACAGCGGCTTGGGGTCGTGGTCGTTCACCAGGACGAATCCGCTCCCGGTGTCCAGTTCGGCGTACGCCTCGAAGATTTGCTCGTGTCGCTGCGCTGGCGGGAGATCTCTGACATCAAGTTCCTCGGTGATATTGAGCGACTCGTCGTCAGATGGGGTTGCCGACACGGCATCGGCAGGGGCATCCGAACCACTGGACTCGTCCCTACTCTCGGTCTTCGTGATCTGGACACGACAGCGGCCGGGCTCTGATTCGACGACCTCCCAGGTGAAGGCGTCGCCGTACTGCTGTCTGAACTCTCGCTGCAGGGGCCGCGGCTCATGTGGGGCGATGAGTTCCATCGTCTCGCCCTCGGGTATCATTCCGTATCGGTGATGGATCGTCGGATGCCGCTCCTGTTTTGGGATTTCGCGGACGTCATACCGCGTAACGATGTCTTCGTCGGTGGTCTCGGAAGCATCGGTCTTGACGATCTTGACCTGCCATTCACCGCCGCCCTGACTCGCGTAGTCCCACTCGACTACGTCCCCGTGCATCGATTTAAGCTCGTGGTACAGCGGCTTGGGGTCGTGGTCGTTGACGAGGACGAACCCTTCACCCGCCGCCAGACCGTCGAAGATATCCAGAAGCGCCTCGTGTCGTCGCTGTGGCTTCAGGTCACGGACATCGATTGTGGGGAGTGACTCGTCCCCAAGCGACTCGCCGACGGTCACTTGGAGCTCTCGCGGCTCTGCGTCGGGATGTGCGTATTTCCACTCCAGCGACCGGTTCTGTTCCAGCTGGTAGCGAACCAGTTGGGGGTCGATATCCCTGTCGGCCACGACTTCGATGGTATCACCGACCTCGGCTCCCGACAGTACGTCGAAGAGCTGTTCACGGCGTTCTCCTTCCGACTGGTCTCGCAACTGAATCTCCCTTGGCATCTCTATACTGGTCGGTAAACGAGTGGACTGATGTCACCTGTCCCGAAGGGGTTCGGCCGCATCCGGATCACCCCACCGATTGGACGGCAACCAGTCAGGGTATCTCGTCGGCGTCAAATTGCTTGGCCTCATCGTCCTGACCGCAATGGTGGCCGCCAGCTTCAAGCGAAACAGATACATCGGATTTACAATTCTGTTAGGGACACGACAGTCACAGTTTCGGTTTCACGCCTGTTCCGAGAATGGTCTCCGCTGTGCGGGGACGTGTTCGACTCCCCGAGTGGCACCCGTGAAAACACCGCTGCCAGGTCCTGAACCGTCCACAGTGTCTCCTTATTGGATACTCTCTCTGTCTCACACACGATACATCGGCTATCGAATCGGGCTTTGCCCTTTGGCGAGCTAATCCGATTTCAGCGCCCTACTCGACTGGGAAACCATCTCCTGACAGTTACAGAACTCGGATCGTACCAGAGAAAGCGAGCATGGGGGCCTCCACCGAAAAGGGTACGCTACTTATACTGCGTCTATCACGGCTATCTAAGGAGTTTTGTGCCAATCGCCTTCGGTCACGAGCTCCGTTCGCCGGTGACAGTCCAGAGTATGCTCTGTATCGATTTACCCAGAAAGTACCCGATAAGGCCCCATAGAACGCTCCCATCGATCCCCTGTAGCACAGCTCCGACACCAGCACAGAGGAGACCGAGTACAACGCCGGGATAGTGCTGTGCAGGCGATAGTGCTTCCATAACCCTCCTCAGCTATTTGTAAAAAAGAGTATTCGCCCGAACCCGTTCGTATTTGCGCTGACAGACCTGTCAGCCAACGATACTTGAATACGCACGACTAACAACTGCATTCGGACCGGCCCGTTTGAACACCCGACGGGTTACCTATGAATCCACAGTATCGCCACCTGCGACACGCTGTTCTGCAGGCGGCTGAATGGTCAGGTGATCCCGCATCGACTCGATGAGGGACGCCGGCAATCGAATATCGCCGTCGGAATCCCGCTCAGCGCCGTATATTTCTTGAATGTCGCTGTTGATGACAATTGTTTGAAGTTCTCCCGTAGTTGTATTGACCGTAATGTTTTGCAGTGTGCCGACTTCGCGGCCATCGGTGCTCACGACCCGGACGTTGGAGAGCTGGTTTGCGAGGACCGTTCGCATATTAGTCAATAATAACGAAATTATCATAAAATTACTGCATCTCTCCGCGACCTCTCGTCGCTTACTGCAAAATAATTGCCTACGTGGATGCCATGAACACTATCGCCACCGAAACAGTGTCACATATATTACCGTTTTACGCCCCAGCCAACTCGCCGGCTCACTGACCGGAGCAGCATGACCGAGTTCAACGCAATTTTAACCTATCGCTGGTGATTTTTTTAGTCCCAGCGTAACCGCTACCCGTATGCCAGCGACTGGCCCTCCACCTGCGACGTGGGACTGTTGGCAGCATCGCCCGCAAACGTACGCCCGGTTGCCCGCACCACGGGAGGGGATTCTGTGAGTCTCAGATCAGTGGTGTTGGCTGCGGTGCTTATCGCCGCAGCGGTGACGGGTCCGGGGCTTGCTGCCGCGGAGCAGCAGGCTACGGTCTCAGAGGATAGCCTCCCTCTGCACGCTGACGAACAACAGGTGGTCACTGGGGAGACCACGCTGGAAGCCGGGACAGAGATTACGGTCAGAATCAAGTCAGCCAACGCGTCGAACCCGTTCCTTTCTCAAAGGCAGGTCAGAGTGCAACCCAACGGGACGTTCGTCGCCCAGTTCGATATGTCGCACATGCCAGCGAACATATCCTACGAACTGTCCGCTCATGTCGACGGCGACACGCTGTTTGAACGTACTGAGACCATCGCCCCGTGTGACGGCGACTGTACTGATACGGTACCGGAGACAGCGACCCCGAAGCAGACTGACGACGGCGAAAACACTGTCACGGTCTCCCAGGGCGACACCGCCGAAATACCGGTCTCAATGACTGACGGAGGGACCAAAACGCTCTCTGTTGGAAGCGAGGCGACCAACTACCGGATCAACGCGACCGTCAGTGACGACGACAGCGACGGCGAGGTGCTGGTCCTCTTTGACACTGCGGTCGCCGGCACGGACGGGGCGACGCTTCGCGTGGCAGACGACGGTGACTCGCTGACCGTGACCGAGTCGGAGCCGGATCTCCCGTCGACCCTTGACCCCGCCGCGTACCCGTACCGCGTGTTCGATGGGCAGTCGACCGACGGGACACCGACTGTCGGACGGCTTATCATCGAAGCTAATGGGACGGCAAACGAGCAGTTCGAGGTCGAAGAATCGGCCGACTTTGGGCTAGAAGAACCAGTCGTCAAAGGGCGGCAGGGAGAGACTGCTCGAATCCATATCGTCCTTGCGACCGCTGACGCGGCCACCATCTCTATCGGGAACCCGGAAATCAACTACGAGATCAATGCTACCGTCCGTGACGGGAACGGCGATGACCGTGTCGCTCTCCTGTTTGACACCACGGCGGCCGGCCACGACGAACCGACCCTCGAAACCGTTGCGGATGCCGATGCCGTGGCGGTTGAATCCGGCTCGGAGGTCGCCCTCGATTCGCAACTTGACGCGGGCACCTACGACCTGTCGCTGTACCGTGGGACTGAGATGGATGGCCGGCCCGACACGGTCGGCACGTTGCTCATCACAGATGGGAACACTACATCTACAGACGCGTCTTCCGACGGCGTCGATTCAGTTACCGGCGAAACATCGGCTCCACAGCAGTCACAGGCTGGTGACTTGGGGATCAGTGCTGGTGCTCTCGCTGTCGGTGGCATCCTCGCTATCGTTGGCGTGGGGATCTGCCTTCGGTCCGTCATGAACTGATCCCAAGACAGTCGTCTCGAAACACGGTTTTTGAACCCATCTCGAAAGTGTATAAAGCGGCTTCCACTGTCAGAGGCCTGCTCTCACTGGTGTACCCACGACCGCGGCCTCGGGGCTGAGATCGGTGAGCCGTGCGTTTTTGCCCGGAAACCGGTCACGGTTGAACTGTCGTTTTTTGTACTGTCTCGCGGACAGTCACTCGCCAGTCAGTAGCGCAGCGAGACCGAGAACGGTGAGGCAGAGACAGAAAAATAGCACACCCGGCTCGACGACTTCGAAAACGAACCATGCGAGCGTACTGGTTCCACTGACTGGCCCGGTCTGTGGACTCGCAGGAGCTAAGACCCCGGCTCCGGCGGTTGCGTCTGCCAGTCGCTTTGCACCCCACTGAACGAAGAGACTCGCAAACCCAATCAGCCCGACCCCGGTAACAACATCGGTCATCGACTGTTGGATACGCGGCGCCAGGTCGCGGTCGCCGACCAGCACAATCGGGTCGCTCGCGGGACCGTACACGGTCATCTCGTTACCCTTCGCGGAATACACTGTTTCGACCGGTTCGATGAGCTCCGCGTCCTCGAGATTGGAGACGTGATAGTGGACGTTCTGGACCGACGTGTCACACCGGTCCGCTATCTCGGACGGCGTTCCGGGCTCGTTGTACAGTGTGCGGAACAGCGACCGACTGGTGTCTGAGGCGAGCGCATCGAGTACGTCGTCGGTCTCGTTCTCTGCAACATCGAGTACCCGCGGTGACTCGTCGGCTGTCCCGGTCCGCTCCTGTATCGTTTCGATGAGGCTCGACATAGCGTCGCTGTCGGATGTATGATATGGACTCCACAAAGGCCTGTGGCTGGGTTAAAATGATATTTAACCTTCGGTGCGGTTCTGTGCTGTCCGGACTGCACGAACTGGACGGACCGCTCCGTGGCCGGTTTCGCTGTCGAGTCCTTGCTGTCCCACGTCTCTTGTGGTCTGTTCAAGCAGGCGCTCTGTTTCGCGAGGCGACAGCGACTCGTTTGCCTCTAGGCAGCAGGGCCGCGGTTCCGCCGACGTATGGGACTGCGGCCGAAGAGCCGACGAAGCCGTCAGGTGCGGCAGCGGCGAACTGCCTGTCCGGTGCCACAATGTCGACACCGGTCCGTTCATCCACTGTCGGGCCCCGCGAACTGAACGGTTCGAGCTGATCGACACGGCCGTTGTATGCTCCGACAGTAATCACTTTGTGGGCCGTCCCCGGAGCGACGATGCTGTTTCGAGCCGACGTGTGCTGGAGGTCGTGCGTTGGTGAGACGAGCCGTAACCGCGCGCCAGTCGGCGATGCTGGCCCGCGAATCACGAGATAGTAGTCGCCGGACCTGACGTCGGCAACGATTCGTTCGTTTGGTACGTCGTCGCCGCGGTAGGGCTGTGAGCGGGCGACGAGGCGAGAGGTGGTGCCGTTCGTCCAATATAGTTCGACCGTGTATTCCTCATCTGCGTGTGCTCGTTCCCACGAAAGCCAGACCGTAATTTCGGTCCCACCTCTGATGTAGTTCTGCCTGTTTCCGCTGGTAAACGCGACTGTCCGATTTTGGACGGTTTCGGTCGTGTACTGCCCTGACCAGTGAGATTGTGCGAGATTACCGGCTGGGGCGATGAACACAGACCCACGCTCTGTCGCTCGTGTCGCGCTCCGGGCGACTGGCCCGGTTCCATCGCCTGGCTGCCCGTAGAAGGAAACAGGTGCGACGATCACATCGACGTCCTCTCGGACCAGCCAGTCGACTGCCTGTCGATAACTGTCGACGCTGTCAACCCGAGCGAGATATAGGCTGGCGTCCGGTGCGGTCCGCGACACGACGGCGGCCGTCGCAGTCCCGTGGGCCTCGTGGGTATTGTGTACGGAACCAACACCGAAGCTCCGTGTTCTGGCGATCTGACCGGCAATCGCTTTCGATTCTGTGTCGAATCCGGTCGGATCGACAATGCCGACCGAGACATTCGACCCTGTGACTCCGGTTGCGTGGAGACGTGCGAACCGGCCGGCTGCTTCGTCCGACACCGATACTGATGCGGCATCGGCCCTGTTCGGGCGAGACTCTGTCGGGCCTGCCACCGCGAGCACCGCGATGCTCCCAGTGAGTAACGCGATTGTGACGACGGCCAGCAGCAATACAGTCCGATCACGCATCGCTGACCACCTGCTGCGATACTCTCGCTGGTCTGTGGATCGCCGGTCTTTCAGTGAACACTGGTCGAGTGTCGAGCGCCGTACCGAGGTGCTCTGCTACTCGGCGAGACACATTACAGACCACATCGGCTGTGAAAACTGACACACGTACATCCACATAGCAACAGTATAGCCGGCGGACACGTCGTTTCATGGTTACTTTCGGTCTGTGTGGTGTGGGACCCAACTGTAGTACCAACGGTACTGTGAATTGAGCGATCGACAACGGGGAAGGCGGGACGTACCCGTTGTCGTGCGGACAACCGGACTGGGTGGATTCCAGTTCGTGGAAACCGGCGGCACATCGGGAGGGCGCTGGCAGCCGGGACCTGTTACGAGCGGTCACCGGCGTTTGACCCGTTGGACGGGAGCATACTAAAGCTACCAGTGACTAAAAACTAGTTTTAAACATCGAGTCGAGTGGTTGTGCATAACCAACACATTGGACACTTGTCGACGACAGAGGCCCACCGAAATTCGAGATAGAAGCTAATTTTGGGTCGGCCATTGGATTCCGACTGGATGTTGCGCCCTGGTATTGGCCTGCCGAGATTCAGCGGCGGGCCGTTGGTTCCCGTTGCAACGTACCTCATAGTGATTGGTGTCCTCTCCGGACTAGTGACTATCTCCCCCGGCGCATCGCCGCCGCCCGTCTTGGGAATGCTCTGGGGTGTCTTCCTTGTCGCACTCACGGCTGGTGCGCTCAGAATTGAAACCGTCTCACCGCGCTCTCTGCTCCCGTCTGTTCGCACACTGGGCCCCGTGATCGGGGTGGTCACCGTGTTCTGGGGACTGTACAACCTTGTTGCGGTCGCTCTCGCGATGGGTGGCATCCCCGGGTTCGAAGCCTCGTTGTCGAGAACCGCTGCCCACCCGCTACTGTATCTCGCGGCACTTTTCAGTTCGCTGCTGTTCACTGCAATCCCGGAAGAGTTCCTCTTCCGTACGTACCTCCAGCAGAAGTTCACTCGGTTGGCCGGTGAGACGACTCGTCGCGCAGTGCTGTCCGGTATCGGACTCGTCGCGGTCCTGTTCGCTCTCTTTCACCTCCCGCGGTGGTTTCTCGCATCGGGGCACGGCGTTAGCTCCGCGCTTGCAGCCAGACTCTTCGGATTGGCGCTCATGGGACTCGCTTACGGGAGCGTCTATGCACTGACTGGCAACCTCTGGCTCGTCGCTCTGTTCCATGCATCGATGAATCACCCGCCGGTCATCATCTCGGTGAGCATCCCGTCCGAGCTACATCTGGTGGTCAGTGTGCTCGAATACACCGTCATGGTTTCGCTGGTCTACCTGACTGTCCGCCTATCAGGAGACGACGGCTCACCGCTTACCGGGTCACGGAAGGAGATATCTGCCTCGACCGGGGAATAGGACTCGCTGGAGCTTCCGGGCTCTTTGCGTTGTTCATACCCGTTACGGGCATGGCGCGACCCCCCGGACTGCGCCGTCACGGGCCATCATCGAATTGTTCATTACAGTTAACTAGTTATAAGTGACAGCTATCCTATGGGACATATGGTTGTGTTAAACAATGTCAATGAACGCTGTTGTGTATAAGGGACCGAAAGAAGTGGCTGTCGAAGAAGTAGATGAACCGGAAGTAGAACATCCGAACGACGTACTCATCGATATCACGACGTCATGTATCTGCGGGTCCGACCTTCATATGTACGAGGGGCGGACCGCGGCGGAGCCCGGCATCGTGTTCGGCCACGAGAACATGGGTATCGTCACCGAAGTCGGGGAGGCCGTCTCCTCACTGGAGGAAGGCGACCGCGTCGTCGCGCCGTTCAACGTCGCCTGTGGCTTCTGTGAGAACTGCGAGAGCGGGTATACCGGGTTCTGTACGAACGTCAATCCCGGTTTCGCTGGCGGAGCCTACGGATACGTCGCTATGGGGCCGTACAAGGGCGGGCAAGCGGAGAAGCTCCGCATTCCCTACGCGGACTTCAACGCACTCAAACTCCCGGAGGGCGACGAGCACGAGGACGCCTTCTCGCTGCTGGCGGACATCTTCCCGACAGGCTGGCATGGGACAGAACTCGCTAACCTCGAGCCGGGCGACTCCGTCGCCATTTATGGGGCCGGTCCGGTCGGCCTGATGGCCGCCTACAGCGCGAAGATCAAGGGTGCAGCGGAGATTTACTCCGTCGACCGTGTTCCGAGCCGGCTTGAACTCGCAGAAGAACACTGCGACGCGACGCCGATCAACTTCGAGGACGGCAATCCGGTCGAGCAAATCAAAGAGCAACACGGTGGCGGAGTCGACAAGGGTGTAGACGCTGTTGGCTATCAGGCCATCGACCCGGACAAGAAAGGTGACGACGCGTACGACCCAGCGCGGGAGAATCCGGCCGTCGTCATCAACAACCTCATCCGAACGGTGAAACCGACCGGCGAACTGGGAATCCCGGGGCTCTACGTTCCCGAGGACCCGGGCGCTCCAGACGACATGGCCGCCCAGGGCCGCCTCGGCATTGACTTTGGACTGCTCTTCGAAAAAGGTCAGGCGCTCGGGACCGGACAGTGTAACGTCAAGTCGTACAACCGGGAACTACGTGACCTGATTATCGAGGGTCGCGCCGACCCCAGCTGGGTAGTCTCTCACCGTGTCGGCCTTGAAGAAGCTCCCGAGATGTACGAGGCCTTCGACAACCGTGAAGAAGGCGTCACGAAGGTGCTGCTGGAGCCCTGACACAGAGCCACCGACTCATTTTTTGGCGATAGCTATACATCCTGCTACCCGGTATGAACAGCTATGTGTCAGTACTGTAGCTACCGGTTCCACGACGGCTGGACGCAGCTCCTGTCCTATGACGACGTCTATCAGGACGCGATGGGCGGCGACTCCGAGTCGACCTATGGCTTCCACGAGTCGTGGGACGAACTCCGCGAGGAGGTTGGCTACGGCGCGACCTGACTCACCCCTCCCGTGGGAACGGATCGCTGACAAACGTCTGCGTTCGCTCTTCGTCCGTGGCCAGACAGCTGTCGAGTTCGGCTTTGATGTCGTCCTCGTCCATCTCCTGTCCGATGAAGACGAGTCGCGTGGACGGGCCGTCGTCGCCCCACTTCCCGATGGGTCCGGCCTGAATAGACGGGCCAGCCTGACTCACGCCCAGCACCGTCTCGGGTCTGCTGGCGACCCAGGTGAACCCTTTTGCGCGGACGATAGCCCCGTCCCAGTCGTCGAGCCAGTCGTTGAACCGACCGGGGTGAAACGGCGTGTCACGGCGGTAGACAAACGACTCGACGCCGTGGGCTGCTGCCGCCCCGTCGTCATGACCGTGACCATCGTGGTTGTCCGCCCCGGCTAACGCCTGTTTCCAGCCCTGCTGTCGCTTGGCATCCTCAAAATCAAACTGTCCGGTCCCCAGTACATCGCCGGGGTCGACTTCGCTGTACGTGGTTCGATGGATGGCTGCTCGGGGTTGGAGCGCCCTGACTGCGGCTTCTACGGCGTCCAGCGCATCATCGGGGACCATGTCACACTTGTTCAGGAGGAGCACGTCACAGAACTCTATCTGGTCGATCAGTACTTCGGTGAGCGGGCGTTCGGGGTCGGGGGCAGCCTCCGGAAGCGATTCCTCGGGATCGAACGCCTTCCAGAATCCGTAGGCGTCAACGACTGAAACCGTCGTATCTAGATGCAAGCCGTCGGGCGGGTCGCCCTCGTCCGGGCCGACTGTCAGCGTTCTGGCGATGGGAATCGGTTCGCTAATACCGGAGGCTTCGACGACAAGATAGTCAAACGTCCGCTCCTCGGCAAGTCGCGTCACCTCGGTGACGAGGTCATCCTGCAGTCGGCAACAGATACAGCCGTTCGAGAGGTCTACGACGCCCTCCTCCCCCGACTCTGCTTCGTCCGCGAGAAGCTCGGCATCGACGTTTATTTCTCCCATATCGTTGACGACGACGGCGATTCGCCGTTCTCCGGGCTCACTCAACAACCTGTTTACCAGTGTCGTTTTCCCCGCGCCGAGCGGCCCGCTGATGACCGTCATTGGAACCGAACCCGAGCTATCGATAGCCATGCTGTCACAACACACGTGTCAATGCGTATTAAAGCCGCGTCCGGACGCTAACTGGAGACGCAAGCTGTGCCTCGACTGTCCTACCCGCTGAGAGAATGGCTTTATTTCGCCCCGACCAGAGATGCGACCATGGAACTGCAGACGGAGACGTGGACCGATATGGCGGAGGTCGAGACGGACTTGGCGCTCCTTCCTGTCGGAAGTACGGAGCAACACGGGCCACATGCCCCGCTCGGAACGGATACGCTCGACGCCGAAGCGGTCGCCGAACGCGGTGCTGAGCGCCACGACGACCCTGTCGTCGTCGCACCGGCAGTCCCCGTCGGCGTCGCCGAGGAGCATCGGGCCTTTTCAGGGACGCTGTGGACGTCTGAATCGACGTTTCGGTCCTACGTCCGTGACATTGTCCGGAGCCTCGCCAGCCACGGCTGGGACCACGTGGTGCTGGTCAACGGCCACGGCGGCAACATCGACGCGTTGCGGGAAGTCGCGGGCACAATAACCCGCCACGACGAGGCCTTTGCCGTCCCGTTCACGTGGTTCAACGCAGTCGGCGACCACAGCGCCGACATGGGCCATGGTGGGCCGCTGGAAACCTCGCTGCTCCAGCATACGCATCCAGAGACGGTCCACGAAGACCGGCTGGATGAGGCCGCAGACGGTGGTAGCGACGGCTGGGGGGAGTGGCAAAGCGGCGTCAACCTTGCGTTCGATTCCGACGAGTTCACTGAGAACGGGGTTGTCGGTGATCCGCGTGAGGGCAGCGCCGAACGCGGGGAGACCCTGCTGGACCTAGCAACAGAGTCACTCGTCGACCTCCTTGATGAAATCGCGGATCGACCGGCCGGGCCGCGTGAGTAAGCAGTGAGGTAAGCGCAAATAGCTTATATTGAAACTATGCTATCTGGTTAGGTATAGACATAGTTCACACCCACCCTCTTAGTAAGAAATATTTGCTTACGTAAATTCGGGATGGATAACTACTAACGCTAACAGATAGCGGTAAATAAACCGAAAATATATCTGTATACTCGGCGACTGTCTGAGCCTGTCACAATCCTATTCACGGCCCCGTGTATTGATAAAAAGCGGATGCGCCGACTCAGTCGTCGCCTGTCCCTCGCTTCCGGACCTGTTTCCCGCCGGCGTCTGGCGTCCGGAGCACCGTCTCGTCCGTCTCCGGGCCCAGCACTTCCACGCGAACACTGGACACTTTGTACTCAGGAATGCCGGCGGTTGGGTCGAACGTCTCGCCGGTGAGTTTGTTGACCGCACCAGCCGCGAAGTGCATCGGGATGAACAGCGTCCCCGGGCCGACGCGCTCGATCACTTGCGCCTTGACAACGATGTCACCCCGTCGGGACTCGACGCGGACGTACTCCTCATCGGCGATGCCGAGCTTTTCGGCGGTCTCGGGATGCACCTCGACGAAACTCTCGCCGACGTGGCTCATCAGTCCCTCGACGCGGCGGGTGATCTGGCCCGTGTGCCAGTGATACAGCACGCGCCCCGAGGTGAGCGTTAGCGGGTACTCTTCGTCGGGAATTTCGCCGGGGTGTCCGCCGTCGGCGGGAACGAAGCGGGCCTTCCCGTCCTCGAAGTTGAAGTTCCCCTCCTCGTAGTCATAGAGGTACGGCGTGCCCTCGTGGTCCTCGTCCCAGCAGGGCCATTGGAGGCCGTGCTCTTCGCCAGATTCGAGCCGGTCGTAGGTGACGCCACCGTAGATGGGCGCAAGCGAGTTGATTTCGTCCATGACCTCCCGCGGGTGGTCGTAGTCCCAGTCGTAGCCCAGCCGACGGGCCAACGCCTGCGTTATCTCCCAGTCTTGGCGGGCCTTGCCCGGCGGCTCGGACGTGGGCCGAACCCGCTGGATGCGGCGCTCCGTATTGGTGAATGTGCCGTGTTTCTCCGGCGAGGTGGCCGCCGGCAGCACCACGTCGGCGTAGTCCGCTGTTTCGGTCATGAAGATGTCCTGTACGACGAGGAACTCCAGGTCTTCCAAGGCCTCGGCGGCGTGCTGGATGTCGGGTTCCGAGAGCGCCGGGTTCTCGCCGACGACGTACATCCCCCGGAGGTTCCCCGCGTGGGCCTCGGCGAGCATCTCCGGCACTTTGAGTCCGGGTTCCTCGGGCGGTCGCTCGCCCCACGCGTCAGCGAACTTTTCGCCGACCTCCTCATCTGCCGGGTTCTGATAGCCCGGCAGGCTTCCCGGAAGCGTTCCCATGTCGCCACCGCCGCCCTGAACGTTGTTCTGGCCGCGGAACGGCGAGAGGCCGGCACCGGGCTTGCCGACCTGCCCGAGGACGAGCGCGAGGTCAGCCATCGCGATGAGATTCTCCGTCCCGTGGCTCTGCTGGGTCATGCCCATCGCCCAGCCGAACACGACGCTGTCGGCTTCGGCGAGCGTCTCGGCCGCCGAAGCAAGCTCCTCTGGCGACACACCTGCCAGCTCCTCGACTTTCTCGGGCGTGAACGCTTGGACTTTCTCTCTGACTTCCTCGAAATTCTTCGTGTTGCGCTCGATGAAGTCCTCGTCGTGGAGGTCGTGTTCGATGATGTACCGGATCAGGCCGTTGAGCCAGGCCACGTCGTATCCGGGGTTGGTCCGGGTGTACTGGTCGGCATGTTCGGCGATGCCGACCTTCCGCGGGTCGAACACGACGAGGTCGGCTCCCTCGCGGACGTTCTGTTTGATCCGCGTGGCGAGCACCGGATGTGACTCCGTCGTGTTGGAGCCGCTGATGAGGTACGCGTCGGCCTCGCCGATGTCCTCGTTGATGCGGTTGGTCATCGCGCCGTAGCCGAGCGTCTGCTGGAGCGCTGCCACCGTCGAGGAGTGACACAGCCGCGCGCAATTGTCGATGTTCTTCGTGCCCAGCACCTGCCGGGCGAACTTCTGGACGAGGTACGCCTCCTCGTTGCTCCCCTTCGATGAGGCCAGACAGCCCAGTGAGTCGATGCCGTGGGCGTCCTGAATCTCGCTAAAGCGCTTAGCCACATAGTCTAGCGCTTCGTCCCAGGTCGTCGGTTCGAGGTCGCCGTCGTCGTTGCGGATGAGCGGCTCCGTGACTCGCTGTTCACTGTTGGCGAACTCGTGGCCGAACTTCCCTTTCACGCAGGTCGAGAAGTTGTTCGCGGGCGCGTCGTCGGG
The DNA here is from genome assembly GCF_051122755.1 of Haloarcula sp. NS06. Lineage (NCBI taxonomy): Archaea > Methanobacteriati > Methanobacteriota > Halobacteria > Halobacteriales > Haloarculaceae > Haloarcula > Haloarcula sp. NS06. The sequence continues at coordinate 149,877 of NZ_CP184846.1, read as the reverse complement.
GTCATCAACCGGAACGACGCCGAGCGAGTCGCCGTCCTTGCCCCACATCTCGAACCGGCAACCGACGGCACAGAACCCGCAGGTCGTCTCCTGCTTGTCGATCTTCGAGAGCCGGTAGTCGCTGACCACGCTGGCGATGTCGAACAGTCGACCCTCAGGCATCGTGTTCGCCGCGATGCTCTCGGCGGTGTGTTCGCCGGCGAGGAACGCCTTCTTCCCATAGTCCTTGGCGATGTCGCCGGCTCGTCGCTTGGCCTGCGACGCGAACTTGGCGAGGCCTTTCTTTTCATCGGCTCTCGGGTCACCGGGTTCGAATCCGCGATTCGGGGCGGTGGTGTCATCGATGGTCTCGGCGTCCTCGTGTTCGATGACGGTCCCGATGGAGTTCCGTTGCGTGAACCCCGGCAGCGGGAGCGTCGCCGCGCCGTCGATGCCCTTCTCGGTCAGCGAGCCGGTGGGGCAGACGGTAGCGCAGTGCCCGCAGGAGACACACTCCGAGTCGTGCATGGTCTCGGCGTCGGACTGGAAGCCGATGCGGGTGTCCTCGCCGTGACCTTCGATTCGGAGGACACCTTCGACCTGCACGTCGTTGCAGGCGTCGACACAGCGGTTACAGAGAATGCATTTGTTGCGGTCGATCTGGATGAACGAGGAGGTGTCGTCGATGGGTTCGTACTGGTCGCGTTCATCGAAGACGCCGTAGCGGGGGTGGTCCACACCTTCGCTGATGGCGGCGTCCTGCAGTTCACAGCGGCCGTTACCGTTGCAGGTGGTACACCGGAGGTTGTGGTTCGACAGCACGAGGTCGAGGTTGACGCTGCGGGCTTCCTCGGCGTCGGGCGTATCCGTCGAAACGGAGAGGCCGTCTTCGGCGGGGAACGAACACGACGGGACGAGGCCGTGTTCCTCGGTCTCGACCATGCAGGTGCGACACTCGCTGCGTGGGCCGATCTCGTCGCTACAGTCCCCGTCGCGGTCGTAGTAACACAGTGCCGGTACGTCGGCGTCGTCTTCGACGCCCTCGGCACCGGGGTCGACGCTGACGATATCGTCGTCGAGGTCCTGTAGCGCGTCGATAATTGTCGATCCCGGGGCGACCGTGACCCGCTCGCCGTCGACGGTCAGCGTCGTCGGGTCATCCGTGTCGGTCCCCACGTCAGGGTCGTTGGCGGTGCCGGTCTCGAACTCGCGGGTGACTGGCGTCTCCGGCTGCGGGTCGTGCAGGTCTGGAACTCGTGGAATCGATTTGTCTGTGCTCATAGTTTCTCCGTACAGGTGCCGCTGGGACAGTGTCCCTCGGTGTGGGCGCGGAACTCGGGTTCGAATTCGTCGATGGCGGTGGTCACCGGCCGCGGTGCGTGCGCGCCGGTCTGACAGTTACTGGACTGGCGCATCACCCGGCCGAGTTCGCGTATCTTGCCGGTCTCGAAGGAGCCGTCATATATGTCGCGCAGGAGTTCAGCGAGCTGTTTCGTCCCCTCGCGACCAGGGACGCATCGGCCGCTGTTCTCTATCGATGCGAACCGCGCCCGCTTTCCGACCGTCTCGACGGCACATCGGTCGGTGTCGAACAGTTCGACGACGCCGTCGGTTCCGAGGCCCGTCGTCTGGAGCGACTGCGCAGTCGGTGCCATATCGAGGCTGCGCGTGACACCGCCGAGAACGCCGCCGACGCAGGCCATTTTGAACGACCCGTCCATCTCGACCGCCTCACGTACCGCCGCGAGGCTTGCGCTGGACCCGAGTTCGACGGTCGCATGGTTGGCAACGTCGCCAGTGACCGTTACGAGTCGCGTTCCGGGGTCCGCGGCGTCAGCGTCGACGCTGTCTGGCTCGGCGATGGCCCGCTGGACGTGCGCAAACGTCCGCGGCGTGTGGATGACTGTTGGGCGGCCGTATAGCCCTCGTTTGGCCGGTGCTGGCGGCTGGAGCCGCGGCTCGATGCGGTCGGCTCCTTCCAGTGCTTCAAGCGCCGCCGTCGGTTCGCCGGCACGGAACTCGTCCGGGCCGGCCACCAGTTGCGGAACAACTGGCAGGCTGTCGCCGGCTGCGTCGATTGCTTCCCGGAGGTCCGCTTGCAGGTCAATTTGCGACTCATTGACATAGATGACGGCGTCGCCGGCGTCCACGTGCTCGGCGACCGCCGCAATCCCGTCCAGAACTGCCATCGGTGCGCCAGAGAGGAGCGTGTCGTCGCCCGTCGGGAGGTCGCTGGCGTCGTTGGCGTTACAGACGACCACCGGGTCACCGTCGGTTTCGCTGGCCGTCTCCCACGCGTCGGCGACTGGCTCGTCCGCGGCCGCGTCCCCGCGACCGCGGCCCAGCAGCCCGGCCTCTGCTGCAGCGTCGGCAGTCTGCCCAGTCGAGACGAACAACCAGTCAGCCGGTTCGAGCGGAGCCACCCAGCCACAGGGGCCCAGTACGTCACGGTGGCCGACCGAGAGCGGTCCGTGCTCCGGGACGGGAAGCGAAGCCGTCTTGGGGTCGTGTTCGACGACGGCGTCTGCGTCGGCTGTCGGTACTGTCTCAGCTTCTAGTTCGGCGACGAGGTCACGGACGGTCGCCGGTGAGGGGTTGGCGTAGAACGCTGTCCGCCCGCTACTCGTAGTCATTACCAGCGGCGTGACCGCTGTGATGCCTGTCGGCCCTGTCCTGACCACAGGGACCGAGTCCGCCGCCGCTCGTGCAGCGGAGTAGACCCGGTCCCCACTCTGTGACCGGCCGTCCGTCGACACCCGGACGACGGTCGAATGAGCGAGGGCCGTGGTTTCCCGTGTCATACTCTTTGCGTCGTGCTGAACGATTAAAAACCCCAGCCGAGCGGTCCCGGGACCACCGATTGCAGTGGAGTCATCTTCCCGCACAATATATCACTTGTCCACATATTGATGGGACAGCGCTGGTCAGACCATTCCGTCGAAACAATGTGGTAGCGGGACGTTACCCCAATCGAAATGATGAATTCACAGTTCGAGGAAGTCAAGACGGAGGCGTCGGCCGCGATAACTGAGGACGACTTGCGCTCAGTGTACACCGGTATTATCCACGAGGACGGCCGCCACGAGTACTACTTCGGTAACGACACCGAAGAAGCAGCCGAACTCCGGGAGGCAGCGGCAATACAGCTCGGGATGTTGCTCCGCGTCCTCGCGGACCGCTCGGACAGCAGCGTCGACGAACTGACGACGCTCGCCGCAGAGCGAGCAGAACAGATGGAGTTGCGGTAGGATACGGAACGGCCGCCCCCGCTAGTCGGTGGTTGCGATAGCTTCGATTTCCACCGCTGCACCTTTCGGGACCGCACCCACGCCGACGGCACTCCGCGCCGGTGGCTCCGATTCGAAAAACTCGCTGTAGGCCTCGTTGAACGCATCGAAGTCGTCGATGTCGTCGAGATAGACGGTTGTCTTGAGTACGTCGTCCAGCGAGAGCCCTTCTGACTCCAGAATCGCCGCGACATTGTGAAGACACTGTCGTGTCTGGTCGGAGACAGGCTCGTCGTCGAGCAGTTCGCCGTCCGTTGTGAGCGGGAGCTGTCCGGCGGTGATGAGGAGGTCGGCGTTCGACGTTGCCTGACTGTACGCTCCGACCGCGGCCGGTGCCTCGTCGGTGCTGATTACATGCTTCATATCCGGCCGTACCTGTCCCCATCGGATAAACCCCTGCCGTGACGGGTCACGCTTGCACAACATTCTCGGGCGCTTACCAGTTGTGTCCAGTCATTGATTGATGACGACAATCGCTATCAGCGCCAGACCGATGCCGGCGACTTTCGTCAACGTCATTGACTCCCCGAACGCGATGACGCCGATGACCGCGGCGGTGATGAAGTACATCCCACCGATGGTGGACACGATTGATGTGGGCCCCACAGTCACGCCGACGAACGTCGACAGCCGCCGCGACGCCCGCCGCGCTGGCGAACATCATCCCCCGGTTTGTGACGACGAACGATGCGTCTGAGACGACGACGTATATCTCGGTGACGACCGTCGCAGTGGCGTACGACACGAACGCCGCGGTCTCCGGGTCCATCGTACTCGACGCAACGTTGCCGAACGCGATCCAGAACCCCCAGGCTATCATCGTTCCCAGCCCAAACAGGACGGCGGCGTTCATCGGTTCAGCCTCCGGATGAGTTGGTCCCCACTCCCTCTAAGTGCCCTGGGCGAACAGCGACATCTATGCTCGTGCAATCGACGCATTGATCCGATCGTACGGGAGGCGGTGACTTGAGTCCAGTGTGCGTTCGCCGCGTGATTTTTATATTGACTCCGACAAACGTATGTCAATGGCTAACGTCCCAGAAGACTCGTCGGACCGGACACTGGAGGACGTGTTCTACCCGGCTGACAGAGTTCCGTTCATCGAGTGGGACGAGCTATCTGGCGCAAAACCGACGGTCGTCCTGACCGGTGTGGTCGCGCTGCTGGCGTTCGTGACCGGTCTTTCGAACCTCAGCCAGGCGTCGATTGCACTCACTGGCCCACTGACCGCAGTCGTCGATATTCCGCTACTTTTCGTCAGGTTTGGTGGGGTGTTGTTCGCGTTCATCCTCGGCATTGTGACGGTTGGACTCCAGCGGCGCAAACAGCTTGCCTGGCGCGTGGCGGCCGTCGTGCTTCTCGGTCTGGTACTGCTACCGCTTGCCACGTTTCAGCCAACAGATATCCCGTTGTTGTTGCTAACGCTGGTCACGTACCCACTGCTGGTCCGGAACCGTCACCGATTCGATCAGTCTCTTGACCTCTCGCCGATTCAGATCGCATCGCTGTCGGCGATTTTCGGCGTCGTTCTCTACGGGACTGTGGGTGCCTACGGGCTTCGAGGTCAATTCCTCGAACTCGACAGTTGGGGCGACGCCGTATACTACGTCGTCGTCACAATCGCAACAGTCGGCTACGGCGATATCACACCCGTGACGGCGGAAGCACGGTGGTTCTCGCTCTCTATCATCCTGTTCGGAACCGGCGCGTTCACCGTCGCCGTGGGCGCGCTCATCGGCCCTGCTATCGAATCCAGAATGGCGACAGCGTTCGGAGTCATGACAGCATCAGAACTCACACTCCTTGAGGACCACGTCGTGGTTCTCGGGTACGGAGACGTTACGGCATCGCTGCTTGAGGAACTTGGCGACGAGACGGAGGTTGTGGTCGTTACACCCGACGAGGAGACGGTCGCGTCGCTACAAGGAGAGGGGGTGAATCTGCTCACCGGTGATCCCACCGATGAGGATGTCCTCAGGGACGCACGCGTCGGGGCCGCAAGCGGCGTTGTCGTAGGGAGTAACGACGACGCCCGCGACGTGCTGGCTGTCATCGCGACGAAAAACGTCAATCCGGACATCCGCACAGTCGCAGCAGCGACTGCCGAGAAACACGTCGAGAAGTTCCGCGCGGTCGGGGCGGACGAAGTTATCAACCCCCGGTCGATTGGCGGGCGGCTTCTGGGACAGTCGGTGCTGGGCCGTGAGTCGAGCGAACCACTGCTGGACGGAATCGTCGCGGACGACGAGGGGAGTGGAGACACCCCCGAGTAACGGTCCCGACGCTCGCCAGCGACGGTGTCGACCGCCTTGCATCACACTGTGGGATACTAATATATGTATACGATACTGAATATCGATGTATGGCCACCTCGGACGCCAGTGGCATTTCGGAGATCGTTGGCCAGCTACTGGTGCCACTGTGTGCTGCGTCCGGGGCGCTCGTGCTCGCGGGGTTCTTCTTTCCGACGCTTGTCGGCGAAGCCGTGACCGGTCCGGCGTGGCTGACTATCGCCCTCGTGTTTTTCAGCTCGGGACTCTGTTATATAGCGCTCCTTCCATACTCCGAAGACGCAACCAGGCCGGCCGCGGCCGATGTCCTGCTCCGCGTCCGTCGGACCAATGTCAGGCGGGCCGTCCGGGAGTTCCTTACACAGCACGAGCCAGCTATCCTCACGTTCCCCGTGCTCGTGTTCGCCGCGTTCTTGGGGCTCCAGATCGCATTCCCCGCACGGACGACGGGTGCTGTTGACGCCGCCGCTGCCACAGTCCTTCGCGGCGGCGGTCCACTGTTTCTCGCTGCCGTCTTCCTCTCCGTCTGTTACTGTCTGTTCCTACTGGTTGGGCCCTGGGGAGACATCAAATTGGGCGGTCCGGACACGGAACCCAGTTACACCTATCCGACGTACTTTACGCTCGTGTTTACCGCTGGCATCGCAGCTGGACTGGTCTTCTGGGGTCCTACCGAGGCCCTGTTTCACTACGACCAGCCACCGCCGTACGTCGGGGCAGCCGCCGGGTCGCCGGGCGCGGTCAACGGTGCGCTTGTGTACACCCTCTTTCACTGGGGCGTCTCGGCCTGGAGCGCCTACGCCGTCATCGGCGTCCCGATAGCGTACTTCGCGTTCACGCGGGACGCACCACTCCGGGTTTCGACGGTGCTGGCACCGATTCTCGGTGTCGATGAACTTGACTCGGCCTGGGCTACACTGGTCGATACGTTGGCCGTCTTTGCCACTATCGGCGGCATCGCCACCTCGGTCGCACTCGTGAGCGAGCAGTTCCTCGCCGGAATCAATTACCAGTGGGACGTGGCAGCCGGTGAGGTCGGGCCGGTCCTGTTCGTCGGCGGCCTGACGCTGATATTCGTTGTCTCCAGTGCGACTGGAATCCACCGTGGCATCCGTCGCATCGCCGGTCTCAATATCGTCCTGTTCGGCCTGTTCGCGCTTCTCATCGCTGCCGTCGGTCCACGGTCGTTCATTCTCCAGCGAGGAACGCAGGCACTTGGGACCTACGTGGTGGAGTTCGTTCCGTTGAGTCTTCACACGGGCGGGCAGTGGGTCGCGGCGTGGACCGTCTGGAACTGGTCGTGGTGGTTTTCCTGGGCACCCTTCGCGGGGCTGTTCATCGCCGCACTCTCCCGCGGCCGCCGGGTCAGAACTGTCGTGTTCACGAGTGTCGTCGCAACCTCGGCGGCGACGATGGTCTGGTTCCTGCTGCTCGGTGGCACGTCACTGTTCATCCAGCAGACAGGGCAGGCCGATATCCTTGCCGCGATCGCACAGCGTGGTGGTTCGGAAGCCGTCGCCGGGTTCCCGCTGTTCGCGTCGCTGCCGCTTGGACAGCTCCTGATGTTCCTGTTTCTCGCGCTCATCATCGTGTTCATGGCCACATCGGCGGATACCTCGACGCTCGTCGTCTCGGTTCTGGCGACCCGACGGGGGATGGCACCGTCGGCGACGCATATCGTCTTCTGGGGCGTTTTTCAGGGAGCGGTCGCTGTCTCGGTGTTGCTTCTTGGAGGCGCTGAGACGCTACAGGCTCTGGCCGTCCTGACTGGCGGCCCGTTCGCCGTGATCTCACTCGTGGCGGTCGGCGGGCTAACCGTGACATGGTACCGGGACGAGCAGGGCCACACGTCCCTCCTCAGACGCGCCGTCAGGAAATTGCCGACCGTTCAGACACACCACGACGTCGACCCACCCGAAAAGAAGTAGATTGCGCCGGCGATGCGGTTTCAGGCCTTCGCGACCTCGGTACAGAAGTTTTCGACGATCTGCTTCCCGGCGTCAGTGAGGATGCTTTCCGGGTGGAACTGGACGCCGATGTGCGGTTTCTCGGCGTGCTGGACGCCCATCACGGTCCCCTGCTCGTCGTTGGTGTAGGCCGTTTCCGAAAGCGTGTCTGGGAGTTCCGATGCCTCGACGGCCAACGAGTGATACCGCCCGACCTCGAACGGGTCGTCGACGTCGTCGTATAGCCTCGTTCCATCGTGGCGAACCTCCGAGGGTTTCCCGTGGACCACGCTCGGTGCGTGGCCGACAGGGGTCCCGTGGGCCGCACAGAGCGCCTGGTGGCCCAGACAGACGCCAAGCGCCGGGTACGCCGTCTCGGCGAACACGTCGATGGACACGCCGGCCTCCGCTGGCGTCCCGGGCCCCGGCGAGACGACGATGCCGTCCGGGTCGAGTTCGTGGATGCCCTCAACGTCGATAGCGTCGTTCCGGCGGACGGTGACATCGTCGAACTCGCCGACGTACTGGACTAGGTTGTATGCGAAGGAGTCGTAGTTGTCGATGATGAGTATCATCGCATCCCCTCCATCGGTTCAGTCCCGGATTCGACCGCGAACGACCCCTGCTCGCCGAGCGCCTCGTCGACGGCCGTGACGAGCGCCCGAGCCTTGTCCAGTGTCTCCCGGTACTCCGCTGCCGGAACGGAATCGTGCACGATGCCACTCCCGACGCGGAGACGGTACTCGCCGTCGTAGTGAACCAGCGTTCTGATGGTGATGTTCAGCGTTGCTCGGTCGTCGAAGCCGAACATCCCGATACTGCCGGTGTAGGGCCCCCGTCGGGTCCGCTCCACCTCGTCGATAATCTCCATCGTCCGCGGTTTCGGCGCGCCGGTGATGGTTCCGCCGGGGAACACCGCAGCGACCGCGTCGGCAATGCTCACGTCGTCGCGTAACTCCCCTTCAATGAGAGACACGAGGTGCATCACCTCGGAATACCGGTCGACGCGGCGGTACTCGGCGACATCGACGGATCCATACTCGCTGACCTTGCCGAGGTCATTGCGTTCGAGGTCGACCAGCATTGCGTGTTCGGCCCGCTCCTTCTCGTCGCTGCAGAGGTCTGTCTCAAGCTCCTCGTCTTCGGACGGCGTCGCGCCGCGCGGCCGCGTCCCGGCAATCGGCTCGGTGAGTAACTGGTCGCCGTCAACGTCCAGCAACAGCTCCGGGCTGGCGCTGACGAGGTCGACGCCGGGGAACTCAAGTAGGGCTGAGTACGGGGCCGGGTTCACCCGGCGGACGGCATCGAAGGTGTCGACCGGGTGGACGGCCGCCGGGGCGGTCAGCCGGTGTGACACGTTCGTCTGGAACGTGTCGCCGTCCCTGACGTACTGCTTTATTTGCCGGACGCGGTCGGCGAACGCTGCTTCGCCGCACTCGCTCTCGAACGTGGCCTGACTCGCAGCGGTTGGCTGGAACTGGACGTGTTTCTCACCGTGGATGGCGTCCTCGGCCAGTTCGCGGGCCATTGTACGGCCACGCTCGTACGCCGCCTCGGGCGACCCGTTGACGATGGGACAGGCCGTTACGTGCATCTCGACGTCTCCATCGTGTGGCTCCTCCCACGCGGCGACGCAGTCGAACACGCCAAACTGGAGCCGTGGGAGGCCATCCGAAACGGTCGTCTCTGGGATGTCTTCCAGTTCCCGTGCTACGTCGTATGAAAGCCAGCCGAACGCGCCACACGGGTATGGAACCGTACAGTCGCCCCGCTTCAGGTGTTCACGGTCGAGTAGGTCGTCGATAGCTTCGATACTCGGACTTCCGCCAGCCTGTGCAGGTATCGCTCCCGCAGAAACCTCGATTTGTTCGATTGGCTCGATGCCGAAGTACCCCCAGCCAGACTGCCCACCGGTCGTCTCGAGATAGAAGCTGTCTGTGTTCCCGTCGCGGGCGCGGCGATACGCCTCGAACGGGTCAGCGACGGTGACGCGCGCCTCGACCGGCACGCGGGCGCCGTCCGCTGCCGCCCTCGCGGTTTCGATGAACGATTCTCTGTCGGTGCTGAATCGGATCTCAGTCATAGTGCAGTTGCTCCTGAACGAGAGGGATTGCCTCCCGGTGTGGTTGTGTAGGTCAAGCATGGGTCAGGACAAAAACCTTCGGTACTTCGGCACACTGCCGGAAATACTGTCGAACTGTCGACCGATCGCAGTTGCACACTGGACGAATAGCCGGTATCATTTCAAAGTCTGGACTATTCCGCATCACCCACTATGCCGGCGGGGCTTGAGGGAGACACCGAACGCTTGGCCAACCCCAGCAGTTGACCGTGCAGCAGTCTGCTCACCCTGGACATCTAACTAGGGACTTCGGGGCCGACAGCAAACCTAGCAACAATGACTACAGTAATCGACGGGAACGAAATCGGCGACCAGATCACGGAGGGCGTCGCGGCGTGTACGGACACGCTCGTCAGCGAGGGTGTCACACCGGGGCTGGCGACAGTCTTGATGAGCGATGACGGCGCGAGTGAAACGTACGTCTCGATGAAACAGCGGGCCTGTGATGAAATCGGCATCGAGGGGTTCCATCACGAACTCAGCGCGGACGAACCGGCCGAGACGCTATTCTCGACCATTGACGAACTGAACGCGGACCCGGCCGTCCACGGCATCCTCGTCCAGATGCCGGTCCCCGACCACGTGCCCAAGCGCGACGTGCTGGAACGCATCGACCCGATGAAAGACGTCGACGGGTTCCATCCGGAAAACGTCGGCCGACTCGTTGCGGGGAACGCCCGATACAAACCTTGCACGCCCCACGGAATACAGAAAATACTGGCAAAAACGGGTGTTGAGACGGAGGGGAAAGACGCCGTCGTTGTCGGCCGCTCGGACATCGTCGGCAAGCCGATGGCGAACCTGCTCATCCAGTATGGGCCGGGCGGGAACGCGACAACGACCGTGTGCCACTCCCGAACTGACGACCTTGCGGAAAAGACTCGCAACGCGGATATCGTGATCGCCGCCGCTGGGGTTCCGGAAATGATAGACCGATCGATGCTCTCGGCGGGCACAACTGTCATCGACGTGGGTATTAATCGCGTTGATGCTGACACGGAGAAGGGGTACGAACTCGTCGGGGACGTGGACTTCGAGAGCGCCAAAGTGAAAGCGGACGCCATCACGCCGGTTCCCGGCGGTGTCGGACCGCTCACCATTGCGATGCTGATGTACAACACTGTGAAAGCGGCTAGCCTGCAGTCCGGCGTCGATATTACACTTCCGTAGGGTGGGACTGCTGCCCGTTCGCAGGACTACCCGCCTGGGCTGTTACACCGTTTCGACCGCACCACATTCCGGGCACGTAATCAGGAGCTCACCTGCTGGGTCCTGCCCTCCCTCTATGACGTTGTGACCGCTGGCACACTGTTCGTGCATATACACTTCGTGGCTGTCGTGCTCACGCAACCAGATGTGGCCTTCTTCCGGTGCTGAAACGATGCCGTGACAGAAGTAACACTCGCCGTTCATACAGAATCGATGACAGGCCAGTATCAAATAGCTAGCTTTCAGTGTTCAGTTCTGCCTGTTTTCAATTCTACAGCGTCAGCGAGAACACAACATATAGCCGAAAAGACAACTGTTGTTTCAAAACTAAGATGCTGCGGCCCAATCATCAGATATGGACTACTGTTACACGGGCGACACACACGAGAACCTGTTCGCAGCGTACCGGGCTGACGAAGCCCCGTTTCCAACCCAAACACAGATGGAGTTCCCGCGGCGAGAACACCGAAGGCCGGAAATCGATATCCTCAAACGACTGTTCTTCCCGACCTGCTGGAACGCTGCTGAACTGGTCCGGGACGAACTCGCCGTTCTGGACCGTCTTGATACCCTGGGAGGTCTCTTCTTTGCTGGTATCAGACCATACTCCGGATCGGACCCTGCTGAGACAGTCGACGCCGTCATCGATCAGCTCCCGGCGGTTCGCACACGACTCAAAAAGGACGTGGAGGCCGCGTTCAAAGGTGACCCAGCGGCGAAGACGTACATGGAGATAATCCGGTCCTATCCGGGGTTCATGGCAATACTGGTTCAGCGAGTGGCCCACACTCTCTACGAGGCTGGGGCCTCCGAGTACGCCCGAGAACTCACCGAATACGCTAAGACAGAGACCGGAATCGACATTCACCCTGGCGCTGAAATCGGCGACCACTTTTTTATCGACCACGGAACCGGTGTCGTCATCGGTGAAACCACCACTGTCGGGGAATGGGTTCGCCTCTATCAGGACGTGACGCTTGGCGCGCTTCACTTCGAGGCCGACGAGAGCGACGAACACAGATTAAAAAAGGGATACAAACGACACCCGGATATCGGCGACCACGTCGTTATCGGCGCGGGGACGAAAGTTCTGGGCGCTATCAGCGTCGGCGACCACGTCAGCATCGGGGCGAACTCCTGGGTCACCGACGACGTTCCGGACGACACGAAAGTGTACGTCACAGACCACCCGACTCAGGAACGGAAACGAACCAAGTAAACTACAACTGATATCACGCGGTGTCTGAAACTGCACAGCGACTACGAATCGGCTGGACGTATGGTTCTGATATGCGTACCGGCCCATGGACCACTCATCCGCTGTTGTCAGTCCAGTCGCGAGACGTATTTTTGATCTTATAGATTAGAATAACAACTGTACCAGCATTAGCGTCTGTTGCAATCGCTACCGCCGACCCCCTCTAGTCATCTCCGGGAACGAACTCGGCGACTCCGCTCAGGTTTCGTGACCAGACGCCCTCACCACGGTCGAGTCCGTCGTTCCACTTCCCCACAACGGTCGAGACTGCGAGGTCGCCAGTGACGTTGTTCATCGTCGCAATCCGTCCGAGGATCGGGTCGACGCCGGCGACGAACCCAACGACTTCCAGTGGGAGACCGACCTGTGTGAGAATCACAGTGAGCATGACGATGCCCGCTCCCGGAACGCCAGCGGTTCCGATGCTGATGAGAACTGCAACAATCAAGACGAAGACCTGTTCAGTAAGTACCAGTGGCTGTCCGACGACGTTCGCGGCGAACATCACGGTGATTGCCTGCCGGATGGCGGCCCCGTCCATGTTCGCCGTTGCACCGACTGGAAGCGTGAAGGAATACACCCGCTCGGCGATCTGCAGGTCCTCGTCCGCATTACGCATCGTGACAGGGAGCGTTCCGCTCGACGACCGAGTCGCGAACGCGGTCACCATCGCGTCTCTCGCCCCGCTGAGGAACGCAATCGGGGAGACATCGGCAACCACGCCCATCAGAAAAACGAGATAGGTGAAGCCAATATGAATGACGATTGCGATAGTGACTGCCAATACGAGTTCGCCCAGCGAGGAGAACAGGCCGACGCCTTCCGTGCCGATCCCGGACGCCATCAGCGCGAATACGCCGAGTACACCGAATTCGAGGACCCCTCGAACGATGACGAACATCGCCTCAGCACCCACTTCGAAGGCCTCGAACACTGAATCGACACTCTCTGCGAGCTCGTCTTGCTGTGAGCGGACGTATGTCAGCGCGATTCCGAACACGATGACGAAAAAGACCGTTGCTAGCAGATTCCCCTCTGCGAGCGCCGCGACGGGATTGTTCGGCACGATACCGAGAACAACATCCAGCAACGACGGCGGCGCTTGGGATTGTGCTTCACCACCACCGAATTCGAGCCCACGGCCCGGCTGAAGCACGTTTGCAACCACGAGGCCAATGATGCCTGCGAGGGTCGTCGTCAGAGCGTAGAGACCGACGGTCGCACCGCCGATTTTCCCAAGCTTTGCGGGAGAGAGTTGCCGAATACCGGTCAGCAGCGTGAAGACGATAATCGGGATGACCAGCATATTGAGCAGTCGAAGGAAGAGGTCGCCCACTGGTCTGACTATAGCCATCTGCTCCCCGAACACGATACCGGCACCTGCGCCCAGTACGAAGGCGACAAAGATACGCCAAATAAGTGGGATGGATCGATACCGGCTCCATAGAGTTCGAATGGGTTGTATCATATTACACAGCAACGGGCGGTCTTATAAAAACCCGTTAGCCCTGCCAGTATGTGCAAGCAGCTATGATGCGGTTTTCTCTTACAAGATTCCGCTTTCAGACTGGTCTATCGACAAATAGCAAGCACTTCCGCTGATAATCTGAAAAGACAGTACAATAGCGGTTGTAATTCGTTTGTTTTCAGAAGCTTGACGCCGTTATCACTCCTGTCTGACGGTCATTCTTACCGTTTCCCGCTTCGTTGTCGATTTTCTTGAATCCGGCAGGGTGGCGCAGCCAGTGACGGTCTGCGGACTCTATCTCCAGTCAGTCGGCCGGTGGACTGGTTTTCGGTTCGACAACCCGACGCAACTCTGCTCGTAACGCTGTCCACTTCGCTGCGATGAACCCCAGCAGGATGCACCCGAACCCACCGACGGTGGCGAGCGTGACCTGCTGATCGAGCACGAGCCAGCCGGCGAGCGCGGCGAACAGGGGAATGACGTACTCGATGAAACTCATCTCGATCGGACCTAGCTGGTCAAGTAACCGGAAGTACAGCAGGAAACCGCCGATGCCGGCGACGACAGCCAAATACAACAGCGCCGCAACCGCAGACAGTGTCCACGATGCGTCCGAAAACGACTGTCCGGGAAGTACGAGTACGGTGATATGGAGGACAGCGGCTCCGATAGCCATCAACCATGCCTGCGTGGCCAGAAACGATATCGACGGGCTGGTGTCGTGCGTCACGACGGCTGGGATGGCAAACGCCAGCGCTGCCGCAAACACGAGCCCGATTCCAATAGTACTGCTGATGAGATTCGCTGGGTCAGGATCAGCAATGACGACAACACCGGCGAACCCGAGTACTACGCCGACGCCAGTATTCGCGGTGAACGTGTCATCGCTGGATGCGAGTTTCGTGAGCGCGGGCGTCACGACGGGAACGAGACCGAGCAGGACGGCGGCGACGGCTCCGGTGACGTACTGTTGCCCGGTGAACAGGAATACGTGATGCACGCCAATCATAAGTGTCCCACCAGCGAGGACATACACGTAGTCATCGCGGGTCTGTGGCCGTTCTAGTGAACCTGTGATGGCCAACGCGGCAAACAGGAGGACGGAGGCGATGTCAAAGCGGACGGCAGCGAACGGTACCGGCGGCAGGTCGGCGAGGCCGACATCTGTCGCCATGAATGCAGTACCCCAGATTGCAGCCAGGAGGAGAAAGCAACCTGTCGTTCGATAGCGACTCATTCAGTTGTCGATCACCGCCCGACGCTAAAAGGGCCGTCGAATCCGGTTACAAATTGCTAGACGTTGCCACTGCGCCAGCGACCACCTGACGTGGTGCCGATGATCGGGCTGCATTTGTCCGTGTAATCCACGGTCGGGATCAGTACGCCAGTGAGTAACGTCGATAGCGATCCAGTTCCCACATTGAAAGCCAGGCCTTCCTAAGAACAGATATTTGGATATACTCTATGCTATATGGACTAGCATATTAGGTCTATGAGAACATATATTGCAAAAGCTAGTGAGGAAGAGACGCATTTGAGCGTATATATCTCCATCAGTTGGTATTGGGCTACACTATTAGAATGAGGTCCGTACCTCTCTTATATCCGCACTTTCGATGATTGTATCTGCTGCGTCTATCGCTGTTTCAGGAACGCGTTCATCCGGGTCGAACAACACCGCGGTATCTGCCTCGACGAACGCCTCCGTATCAGTGTGCGAGTCGCCGATATAGGTGATTGACGTGGGATTCTGCTTGCTTCGAACTTCTCTCAGTAATTCTCCTTTCTCGTCGGGCCCGACACCGACATCGATACCCGAAATCCGGCCATCCTCGAACTGAAGCCAGTTCCCCCGAACAAACGCCGGCTCGTACGGCTCGAACTGCGTCGCGAGGTTTGCGACGCCGGCACTGAGGATACCGAATTGGATATTCGTTTGCTGCAGGTGTTTGAGGAGGTCGACAGCACCTGTTTTCGGTTTGACGGATCGGGTCGCACGAGTGATATCTGACCTAGTGATATCGTTCGCACGCCACACGTCGACCGCTCCTCGACACCACTCTTCAAACGTAATCTGCCCGGCCTCGAACCGGTTCGTCAGCGCCTCGGCTTCCGGTGTTGTTCCGTAGAGGGTGTGCAACAGCTCGAACCCGCCGCGCTGTCGAGTGAGCGTCCCGTCGAGGTCGAACACTACCAGATGCGACATACTACCGTTCTGCAACAACTTCTATCTCAACGTCGATATCCACTGGCAATTTAACGACTTCAACAGCACTGCGTGCAGGATAGGGGGGAGACATGAGTTCACCGTACACCTCGTTCACCTCGTCGTAGTACCGCATATCCTTCACGAACACCGTCGCTTTCACGACATCGTCGAGTGAAGCGCCACCGGCCTGCAAAACGGCCGCTACGTTCTGGAGTGTGCGCCGAGTCTGTTCACCGGGCGTGCCCTGAATTACCTCGCCGGTATCCGGGTCGACTGGCCCCTGTCCGGAAACGTAAATACGGTCACCGCTGGCGATCCCCTGTGAGAACGGGCCGATACTATCAGGTGCGTCGTCAGTTGTTAGTTCTTCCATGGCTGTTTACTTGGGTGTCGGCTTTTCGTCCGCGTCGTAGACTTCGTTGATGAACGATGTCGGCAGGCTCGTCGTCAATCCGCCGTCAAGCACCAGATTCTCACCGGTAACGAAACTCGACATTTCGGAGGCAAGGAACAGGGTCGTATCAGCGACCTCCCGCGGTGTACCGAACCGACCGAGCGGATACTGGTCGAGCCAGCGCTCCCGAGCGCTCGTCTCACCGGTCCGTTCCTCGGTGTTTTCCATCTCTGCCCGCCTGTTCGCCGTTTCGATGGTCGCTGCTGAAATAACGTTCGAGCGGACCCCGTGCTGCCCGTAGTGGGCAGCGATGTTTCGGGAGAGCGCCAGGAGTCCGCTTTTGGCCTCGGAGTAGCCGGAGAGACCGATACCGAACAGGCCGTTGACCGAGCCCATGTGGATTATCGAGCCCCCGCCAGCGGCGACCATTGCTGGCAGTACCTCTTTGCTCAGGAGGAATTGGCTCTTCAGGTTCAGGTCGACCATCGATTCGAAGGTCTCCTCGTCACACCGGTGCAACAGGTTGGCGGACTCGTCTGCCCCGCCAGCGTTGTTTACAAGTACCCGGATGTCCCCGAATTCTTCGATGGCCGTGTCGACAAGGTCCCGAACCGCTTCACGGTCTGTGACGTCACATTCGACCGGAACAACGCGACCCTCGTGTGTCTCGGTTAGCTCCGTCGCAACCGCTTCCACATCCTCGTAGGTGCGCGAACAGACGACGACATCGCCACCCGCTTCGGCGAACCGGGCTGCGATTTCGCGCCCGATACCCCGCGACGCGCCAGTCACAATGGCCGGCCGGTCCGCTAGTGATAACTCTACCATGACACTGATGCCCACGTAAGCTGCCCTCTTGAAAGTTGCTCTTGTCCGCTCATGTGATTCGATACTCCTCGACAGCGGCCATATCCACAGTGATACCGAGGCCGGGACCCTCCGGAGCCGGAAGACAGCCGTCGCTGACTTCGAACGGTGTCCCGATGATGTCTGCCTCCCAGCCGTAATACGTCGAATCCGGTGGCAACGAAAAGCCCGGGATGCCGGTGAACGCGTGGAGGATCGCCGCAGTCCGAATTCCGAGGTCGAACGCACAGTGGTGCGTAAAGGGAACCCCGGCATCTTCGAGGATAGCGGCCTGCTGTCGAATTCCACTGATGCCGCCGGCTGGGGTCAGGTCGATAACGCTGACATCCATCGCGCCAGCCTCCACGAGCGACTGCAGATTGTGGGAGATATAGGTGTCCTCGTTCGGTGCGATTGGCTGGCGGAGTCGTTGCCGGAGCCGAGCTAGCGACGTGTGTGAATCGACTCGAATCGGCTGTTCCATGTACTGTAAGTAGATACCCGCATCTTCGAGCATCGCACCGACCCGAACCGCCTGGTCGAGTGTCCAGCCCTGATTCGGGTCGAGTCGGAACTCCAGTTGCCCGTCGACCTCATCGTACATCGCTTTGATTCGCTCCACGTCCTGTCGCCAGTCCCGACCCGCCTTTGTTTTGAGGACAGTGAAGCCAGCTTCGAACGCCTCTCGTGCCTTGAGACGAGACTCTTCGGGCGAGAGAATACCGAGGCAGAAGGCGACAGGGACGTCAGCGGGTGCAGTACTATTGCCATCGACGCTTTGCCGGTGTTGCTGAGCACCCTGTGTCGGTGCTGTCCACCCACCGAGAAGTTCGTACACCGGCTTATCAAGTGCCTTCCCGACGATGTCCCAGCAGGCTGTTTCGACAGCGGCAAAGAACATATCGACGTTCGTGTACTCAACGAACACCTGTCGACGGAGTCGCTCGATTTCGAACGGTGACTGGCCCTCAATCATCGGTCCAACACCGTCTTCGATAATCGACTCGGTGGCTTCCGGTGACAGGAATACACGCATCTCGCCCCAGCCGCTAATCCCCTCATCCGTGTCGACACGGACGAGGACGCGTTCCATCGAGTGTAGTTTCCCATGGTTGGTCACGTACGGTCCGATTCCGAGGTGCTCATCCAAGTCGGCCAACGGTACGTCTACAGTTACCGCTGACACGCCGGTTATCTCCATGCACCCCTGTCGTTCGGGAACCGATATCAAAGTACCGCTTCCCCCTCTCAGGTCACTGTCTCGATGGCGCTTTCGACCCACTCCAGTGACTGCTCCGGGAGCAGTCCGTAGTTATAGAACGAGAGCCGCGGCACTCGCTTCGAGTCGAGAGTCTCGACGATGTCGACCACGGTATTCTCGTCGTCGATAGCCGGATGGCCTGGTAATAGACCAACGTGGAGTGGCACGTCATCAATCACTGTCTCAACGGCGTTGTACGCATCTATGACTGCTTCAGTTGACGACTCGTAGGCTGGCAGACAGTAGTAATCGACGTGGTTCGAGAGCGCTTGCAGGTCGGCTCCGACGATCCACTCGCGGCCGGGCTCCGGTGCGCCGACGTAGTAGCCAAGCGGTGTCGTTCCCGCGGCGTCAGCCAGCGTGGCGTACAGTGATGCCAGCGTCCGTTCGCGGACATCGACGTATGCCGCGACGGTGCTGTGCTCCGCAAACCACTCCTCCGGTGCGCGGTTGTGTGACAAATCGCCGGCGACGATATCGTCCAGCGCGCTGGCCACCGTCTCGCGTGCCCGTTCAGTATCGACACCCTCAGCCGTCGCATTTTCTTGACAGTGTGGGCAGAAACACACTCCGAGCAGGAACTCTCCGAGCACCCCCAGCCGTGCGTGAATCTTCTGGTGGTGCCACCCAAAGCCTGTCCCGTAGAAGTAATCGAACGTTTCCAGTTCGATCCGAGCAAACTCATCGCGGGCCGCCAGATCCGAGACCAGTGCCGAGAGATACGTCTGGACCGCGGGCTGGGATGGACACAGACCAAAGATCAGGTCATCACCGTGTGCAGATTCCAGCGTGTACTCGGGGTTGGCCATCCCGAGCCGGGAGTTGTGGCAGCCGACCGTCCAGGAATTGAGTGTCATCTCCGATAAGCTGGTGGCGACGTCCGCGACCCAGTCTCCGTCCATGCGCTCGTATGGAACCGGTTCGAGGTCTCCGTACTCCGGGCCGGGCTCGAAATACGAACTCGCACGGGCAAACAGTGTCCGCCGCTCCGGATTGTGCGGCGTGAATGCCTGTACAGTGTGATAGTTCGTCGCGAGGTTCAGCTCGTCGATGCCGATGTCACGCAGCCGGGTTTCCACCTCGGCCGGCCCTTGGTCCAAGAGGTCCCACGGGTAGGCCCACATCGCGAATTCCATACGCGGACAACTATCGCGGCGATAATAAAAGTAGAGGCGGTTACTCCTTGACCGCGCCAGCCGTCATGCCAGCCACGATATATTCCTCTAAGAAGGCGAACAGAATCAGAAGCGGGATAATCCCGATAACAGACACGGTGAGCATCATCCGCCAGTCGGTCTGCAGCGCACCGACCATCGAGAAGACACCGCGTGGGATGTTGTACTTCGCACTGTCAGTGAGGAAGGTGAGCACGAACAGCAGTCGATTCCACGCGTAGAGGAAGGTGTAGGTGACACTGGCGACCAGCGCCGGCTTCGTGAGCGGGAGCACAATCTTCGTGAGGATCTGCAGTTGGCTCGCGCCATCGATACGCGCTGATTCCTCAAGCGCGACGGGTATCGTCTTGAAGTACCCGTACAGCATCCAGACGTTGAACGGCAGTGTGAACGCCGCCGCCGGGACGATCACAGCCAGATAGGTGTTGAACAGCCCCATCTGAGTGATTACGTCGAAGAGACCGACGATCAACACGACCGGTGCGAACATCTGGACGACCAGCACGGAGAGAAGGAAGGTCCGTTTCCCCACGAAGTCGTTCCGGGCACACGAGTACGCGGCTGGTATCGCCAACAGAAGTGTCAGCACGACCGTCCCCACCGAGATAATGAAGCTATTGCCGACCCAGAGCAACACGTCGGTCTGTGTCCAGACCTGCAGGTACGCCTGGATGCTGGGGTCACTGGGGACCAGTGTCGCCGGCGCAGCAAATATCTCCGACTCCGGCTTGAGCGTGCTTGAGAACATCGCGTAGAACGGCAACATCATAAGCCCGAGCAGTCCGATCAGCACGCCGTAGAGGCGAACCTTGCGGAGACTGCTCCGGTCGTGGCCTGCCATCGTCACAGCTCATCACCCCCGCGCGTGTAGATGCGCAGGTAGATGATGGCGAAGACGAACAGGAACAGGAACCCGATGACACTGTAGGCGGCGCCGCGTCCGAGATTCCCGTTCTGGAGGCCCACCTGATAGATATGGATGACGAGCGTCGCCGTCGAACTGATCGGCCCGCCGCCAGTCATCGTCCAGATGACGTCGAAACTGACGAACGTCCAGATCGTTGACAGTAGCGTGGCGATCAGAACGACGCTTTTCAGCTGAGGGAGCGTGATGTACCGGAACTGATGCCACTTCTCGGCACCGTCGATGGCGGCTGCCTCGTAGAGCTCCTGCGGTATCGACTGCAACCCCGCAAGGAAGATAATCGCCATGAATGGCGTCCCGATCCAGATATCGGCCACGACGACGCCGAGCCACGCCAGACTCGGGTTCCCGAGGATACCGATACCCTGCTCGATGACACCGAGTTTCAGCAAGATCGCGTTGAGGTAGCCGAACTGCGGGTGCTCTATCCAGCGGAACACCACCGCGGAGATCGCGTAGGGAATCCCCCACGGGATGAGAAACGCTGTGCGGAAGAACTTCCGACCGCGAATATCACCCTTGAGGTGAACGGCGATAAGCAGACCCAGCAGTGTCTTGCCAACGACACCGGCAACGACCCAGCGGCCGGTCTGCCAGAGCAGCCTGTAGAAGATGTCGCTGTTGAATATCTCGACGTAATGCTGGAGTCCCACGAACGTCTCAATGTTGGAGTCGGCGGGTGACTGGTACAGTGACAGCCGGAACGTCTCGATAATCGGGTACCCGACGACGGCCAGCAGGAACACCGCTGCGGGAGCAATGAGGAGGTACGCTCGGCTATTGCGCTGGACGTACGCCAGCCCTCGTTCGAGACGTGAGTCATCGGACGTTTCGGTGTATTCCTCTGCCAGACTCATTCCTGTCTGTCACTCCATGGCATCTTCGAGATCACTCTGGGCATCGTTGAGCGCTTTCTGCGGCGACTTCCGGTCCGCCAGCGCTTCCTGAATCGCTTGGACCATCCGGTCGTTGAACTCGCTGAAGTTACCGAGCTTCGGTCGGGCGCGAGCATACTGCCCCGCCTCGACGAAGGGTCCCCAGTTCTCCGAACCTGAGAAGTACGAGCGCTCACCGACGGCTTCGACGACGGGGAGGAACCCTTTCTGCTTCGAGTACTGGAACCGCCGCTCCTCATCGAAGTAGAACCGAATCAGGTCCCGGGCGAGGTCCTTGTTCTCGCTCTGGCTCAGGATGGCGAGCGTGTCGATGGTGAACAGGCTGTACCGGCCTTCTGGGCCACGCGGCACCTGCACGATACCGTAGTCGAAGTCGGCTTCCCCGTTTTCTTTCGCGGATTCGATGTTGAGTCCCGTGTACACGTGCCCGATGACCATCCCGAGGTCCCCGTTCTCGAACAGCTGTCGGATGTCCTGCCGCGTCGAGGAGAGCGGTGAGGACTGTGTGACGTTGTGTTCGAGGTGGAGGTCGGTGTACAACGAGAGGGCGTCGACAGCGCCGCTTGAGTTCACGACTGGCATTCCTTCGTCGTCGACAAGGTCCGCGCCGTGTGACCAGTGGTAGTGGTAGTACTGCGACCCAGTCTCGATTGCGTCGGCCCCTGCAAGGCCCAGTGCTGGGACGCTCGCATCACTGTCGCGGATCTGCGTTGCGGCATCCAGCATATCCTGCCACGAGTCGAGCGACGGGTCTTCGGGGTCGAGCCCCGCCGTCTCGAAGACGTCTTTGTTGTAGTACAGGCACTTGTTCGAGGCGGCCCACGGCACGCCGTAGTGGGAGCCGTTGTACATCGTTCCATCGGCCACGCCGTCGTAGAACTGTTCACCGAACTCCCCGTCCATCATGTCATCGAGCGGTTCGAGTGCCTCTTTACCCACGAGCTGGGGGATCCAGCGCGCAGGCCACCGACTGACATCGGGTGCTTCCCCACCGTCGACACGGTTGTTCACAGTTTGCCGGGCGTTGTCCCACGTAACGCTGGTGAACTCGACGTCGAGGTCATGCTCGTCCTCGAAGGCTGTGTTATTCTCCTCGAAGAATTGCTTGATGTTGTCCCCGACACCCATCGTGAGGAACTGCACGCTCTGCGTACCGCCGTCGCCGCCATCACCGCCGCTCTCACTGTCGCCGTCACCACCGTCACTACCGCTCCCACCGTCGCCGCTGCACCCGGCGATAGCGATGGCGCCGCCTGCGCCGAGTGCTTGGAGAAGCCGTCGGCGGTCGATACTGTCGTCGATAGACCTGTCGTTGTTATCGGGCTGCATCGTTAATGTCACCTATTTCCATGTACATAATTCTTTGTATTGTGTCACTCACTGCTCAGCATTGTGCTCGTGAATCGCAGTCATGAGGGCCGCGAGTTCGTCGCCGATGACCGAGCGGATTCGTTTGCCTGTCTCTGCGCTCGCCTGCTTCGGCGTCCCGATGGCCCCGGACGTAGAATACTCGTCGAACGAGCGGTAGACAGAGACGTTGCCTCCGTCAAGCAAGTCTTGCCCGCCCCAGCCGTAATGTTCGTCCATCGGTTCGCCGTCGCGGACCTTTGGGTTGCCTACGAGGTCTGGTCGGAGCGCGAGCATGAGGGACGTTTCGAACTCACCGCCGTGCGCCATCCCCCCTGTCTCGGTCGTTCGGAATTCCTCGATTCTATCCGACGCCAAGTGGAAGTACGTCGTTCCCAGTACTTCGGCGTCAGTGTCGACGCCCACGGTACTCACGACGGCGTCAATGAGTGAACTGTTCCCGCCGTGGCCGTTGACGAACAGCACCGCATCGAATCCGTTCTGGATGCCAGCGTGTGCGATATCCTCAAGTGTCGCTCGCAAGTGTGCAAACTCGAGTGACAGGGTCCCACCGAACGACAGATGGTGTGGCGAGAACCCGCTCCAGACCGGCGGTGTCACGACGACAGGCACGTCGTCCAGACGCTCGATAGCAGTGTCGACCATCGCCTCAACGAGGAGCGTGTCGGTGATGACCGGGAGGTGATTCCCGTGCTGTTCGACGCTTCCAACGGGAATAACGAGGACAGAGCCCGACTGTTCACCGACATCTCGGATCTGACTCGCAGTCATCCCAGCCCATTCGTTGTCCTTCCGACCGATAGTATCGTACAACATATTACACTGATTCTGTCCGCTGTGGCTGATTCAGTTCCACTCGCTCGCCATCGGGACCAAACAGATGCATATCCTCTGTATGAAATCCGAGCTCGATTTTGTCGCCCCGTTCCGGGCGATACTCGCTATCGACCCGGGCTACGACTTCTTTCGACCCGCCCCCAGTCTCCAGATAGAGGAAGTTGTCAGACCCCATTGGTTCTACGACGTCGACAACTGTATCGATGTACTCGCCGGCGCCCTCGGCGACGAAATCTTCTGGACGAACGCCCAGCGTGTACTCTCCGTCCGGAATGTCGACGTTGAGCGTAAACTCGATATCTGACGAGTGGAACGTCGCGCGCCCGCCGCTATTCGTCACACTCACTTCGAAGAAGTTCATCGATGGCGATCCGATGAACCCCGCAACAAATTTGTTGTTGGGCTCATCGTAGCAGCGTTCCGGTGGCGCGACCTGCTGGAGTTCACCTTGATTGAGAATCACGATCCGATCCGCCATCGTCATCGCTTCCGTCTGGTCGTGTGTGACGTAAATCGTCGTCACGTCCAGCTCTTCTTGGATCCGCTGGATCTCCGTACGCATCTGTGTCCGGAGCTTGGCGTCAAGATTCGACAGCGGTTCGTCCATCAGAAACACATCTGGGTCGCGGACAATCGCCCGTCCAAGTGCGACACGCTGTTGCTGGCCTCCCGAGAGCTGCTTCGGCAGGTCGTCCATGAGGTCCGAAATCTCCAGTAGCTCGGCGGCCTCAGTTACCCGCTGCTCGATCTGATCATCGTACTCGCCTGACAGCCGAAGCCCGAAAGACATGTTATCGCGTACGGTCATGTGTGGGTACAGGGCGTAACTCTGGAACACCATCGCAATGTTCCGGTCCTGTGGACGAACGTCGTTGACTACGTTCTCCCCGATAGCAATCTCACCGTCGGTGACCGTTTCGAGGCCGGCAATCATCCGAAGTGTCGTCGACTTGCCACACCCCGAGGGTCCGACAACGACGACAAACTCCCCATCCTCGACGGCCAGAGAGAGGTCCTCAACTGCAAGGACGCTGTCGTCGTATACCTTGCTGACGTTTGATAGTGTAACTTCGCTCATACCGAGTAGAAGAAGCATCGCAATCATCATTAATAAATGTTGGTAGTATTGGCACATCACGCAGGCCACTCACATCGAAACCCGCGGAGCACCTGTGGCGCAACCTCCGATATGACTGCGTAGCCGACGGTTCTGAACCGAGGCTAAACGTCACACTGACACGTATGACCAAATCCTATGATACAGAATACAGAGTAGAGGCTCACTACTTCGTAAAAGCCGGATATCAGGGCGTTTCCTATCTCTTTCAATGAGATTGAAAGTCACTGGAGACGCTTGTACGGAATACACGACTGTCACAAACCGCCACTAGAGTGTCTGTAACTACTAAATCCGGCACTCGACATTACATCATAGGCCTTCATGTGGTATGTTGCCACTTTCCGTGAGTAGGGAGGGATACAAAAATAACACTCGTACTCTTGTTAGATTCTCCTCTCTCAGGGGAAAGCATCAGTTTTCAAGATGATTGGAAACATTTTGGTTCTCGACGGAATCTATTTTACCCTGGGAGAAAAAGCGCATTCATGCCTTCACAGAACAAAAAAACGATCAGCGCGGTTGAGACAACGCTGGACATTCTCGCCGCCCTCGGAAAACTTGAACCAATTGGCCTCTCCGATCTTGCGTCTCATCTCGATATCCCCACAAGCACTGTCTTCATCCACCTCAATACACTCGTCCAGCGGGACTACGTTGTCAAGGAATCCGGACAGTATCGTCGCTCGTTCCGCTTTCTGGAGCTCGGCGGCAGTGTTCGGCAAAGACTTGACATCGGCCGACTGCTTCGCAATAAGGTTGAAGAGCTCAGCAGAGAAACCGGCGAGATTGCTGGTGCTGGCATCGAGGAGAACGGCCAGCGGGTCATCCTCTACCGGAGCTCAGGCGGAAAGGCTGCAGGCGATGAAATTCCCATCGGGAATCACACAGAGATGCACTGGACATCGCTGGGCAAAGTAATTCTGGCGCATCTTCCGGTGGAAAAGCGAAACGAAATCGTTGCCAACCATGGGCTTCCGAAAGGGACTGATAACACGTTATCGTCCCGGTCTGATCTCGAAGCGGCGCTTGAGCGAATCCGTGACCAAGGCTATGCGATAGATGATGAGGAGCATCTCAGAGGCGTTCGAGGTGTTGCCGTTCCGATATTTAATGACGAACAGGAAGTCATGGTGTCGCTTGGTATTACTGGACCCAGAGATCGATTCACCTCTAGGTATATGGCAAATCTACTAGAGATACTTCGATATACGAAAAACGAAATCGAAGTTCGAAGCCAGTACTACGAATACAGTACTATAGACGGATAGACTGGGATATGATACTGTACCACAGATAGAAGAGGAAGCAGCATCAGTCTGGTGCAACTTCTGTCTCCGAACTTCGCTACATGGCTATTGGCCTCTGTCTGCTCCATGTCTAAATACCGGTTTTTGATTATTGTTCCAGTCGAAATACTGGAGGTAAAGACGAATTGAGATTAGATACCGACACAAATAGAAAGTTAATGTGAAATAAGAATGCACCAACTCTGGATTTATTACCTCTATCTAAATTTAGAAATGTATGTGCATATTTCGCATTGTTTGTACACTGGCGTCGTGTAGATTTTACACTCATAACAGACCACGGCTGGAAACTACTGTATTGGTTGATTCGGGTCATGTGGTTTCAATACGCCCTGTTATCTCATCTGTACATAGTGAGTCTCCGTTACTGCTCCACACAGCACAGTTCTTCCCGTGTGGTTCGGGAACCGCCTGCCACACGGTCGCTACCCGAAGTGACCGAGTTTTCCACTGCCAGTTCCGATACCAGCACTGTACTGCGATGACAAAACACGCCCTGCCGACAGAATGACACCACAGGCTACTGATTCCGACATTTCCGATACCACTGCTGAGTCATCTGTCCGAACGGCCAATTCGACGTGGTGGCTCGTGGTTGGTGCGAGCCTGATTTCGATGGGATTGGCCGCATACGAGATCGTCCCTGCAAGTGTCACACCACTTATTCAGGAATCACTGCGGGTCGGGCCGACAGCTGCCGGCCTCTTGGTCGGAGTCATGTTTGGGACCGCTGTTGTTGTCAGCCTCCCTGCCGGTGCTGTGCTGGATCGGACTGATTCGAGAACCGCGATGGCACTTGCAGTGGGCATATTACTCATCGCCGGGGTGTGGGGCTGGCGAGCCGGGCGGCGTGGTCAATTCCAATCAATCCTCGCCTCGCGTGCACTGGGCGGAGCCGCGTATGTCGTCGTTTGGAACGCCGGCATCGATATGGTGAGCCGGGCCGTCGACGGCTCTCACCGCGCGACAGCAGTCGGCATCTTCACCGCGAGCGGGCCGGTCGGCTTCGCACTTGGACAGGGATCAGGTCCGCTCATCGCTGAGCGGTTCGGCTGGCCGGCTGTCTTTCTGGCCTTTATCGGCCCTGCAATCGTG
The DNA here is from genome assembly GCF_051122755.1 of Haloarcula sp. NS06. NCBI lineage: Archaea > Methanobacteriati > Methanobacteriota > Halobacteria > Halobacteriales > Haloarculaceae > Haloarcula > Haloarcula sp. NS06. The sequence continues at coordinate 122,884 of NZ_CP184846.1, read as the reverse complement.
GGGCTGGCCGTTTTCTGGCCAGCGAGCCGCGGGCACGGCGGGAGCCACGGCGATGCCCCGTCCCTGCGGGAATTCGGAGCAGTGCTCCGGAGCCCAAGCGTCTGGCTCGTCGGTGTTCTCGGCTTTCTCGGCTACGCGCTGTACCTGTTCGTGAACAGCTGGGGCTCGTCGTACCTCACGCAGGGACTGGACTTCTCTCTGACCGTGAGCGGGCTTGTTGTTGCCGTATTCCCTGCCGTTGGTGTACTCTCTCGAATCAGCGGCGGCCTCATCTCGGACCGGGTCTCCGACGGCAGACGGCGACCGATCGTGCTGTGGTCGTTCGGTCTTGCCGCTCCGCTTCTCTTCGGGTTTACACAGTTTCGCTCGCTGCCACTGCTTGTTGCTGTCCTCCTGCTGATCGGGTTTGCGGTCCAACTGACGCTTGGCCTCTCATTTACGTACGTCCGAGAACTCGTCGACCCGCGCGTCGCTGCAACGGCGGTCGCATTCCAGACCAGTATCGGCCTCGCGGGGGCGTTTGTTGCACCGATTGCCGGCGGAGCCGTGGTGAACAGAGCTGGATTCGAGCCGGCGTTTTTACTGGCTGGCGTGGTCGCTGTCGCCGGTACTATCATTGCCTGGCAAGCCCCAGAGCCCGGACGCCAGTAGGATAGGACGCGCTCAACCCGGTCTCTCACGACACAGTTCAAAGATCGCGTCCCATGGATATCGGCCCAACTGACTTGCTGCTGGCCTGTGTGCTGCAAACGAATGCCAGCCGAATCGTTCACACTCGCGGCCGCACAGGTAGAGCCAGTCTATCACGACAAGGAAGGAACGCTGGACAAGACATGCCGGTATATCGAGCAGGCCGGCCGGGACGGTGCGGACATCGTCGTCTTCCCGGAGACGTACTTCCCGGGGTACCCATACTGGCGGGGCAGTGTGTCTATCTCCAGATGGACTGACCTGATGGTGGACCTCCAGAAGAACAGCCTCCATGTCGACGACGAGGCTACCGAGATACTCGGCGAGGCAGTCGCGGAAGCCGACCTCACACTCGTACTGGGGACGAACGAAGTCAGTGACCGGCAGGGGAGCGAGACGCTCTACAATTCGCTGTTTTACTTCGACAGTACCGGGGAGCTGATGGGCCGCCACCGGAAATTAATGCCGACCCATGAGGAGCGTGCCATCTGGGGCCGTGGCGACCCATCAAGCCTGGCCACCTACGAAACGGATGTCGGTCAACTCGGCGGGCTCATCTGCTATGAGAACCATATGACGCTCTCGAAGGCGGCGCTGACCGCAATGGGTGAGGAAATACACGCTGCCGTCTGGCCCGGCTTCTGGGAACAGCACGGTCATCCGGGGGACAAGACCCGCGCGGAGACGAGTGAGGCTGTGGATACCTGTGACATCTATCCCGCGATGCGTGAGTACGCCTTCGAAACCCAGTCGTTCGTCGCCGCGTGCTCGGCGTACATGAGCGAGGCTGTGCCGGATGGGTTCTCGGAGGACGAACTCGGGTTCAACGTCGCCGCGGGCGGGAGTATGCTCATCAACCCGGCCGGGATCGTCAAAGCCGGACCGCTGGTTGGTGAGGAGGGTCTCCTGACCGCCGAGTTCCGAGACGACGAACGGCGGGCGACGAAGGCGTACTTCGATTCGATGGGTCACTACACACGGTGGGACGCAGTCAACTTGTCCATCAGTGACGAAACGTTAGCGCCGTCACAGCCTCAGGAATCCAGTATGGGTGCGGTCGCTGCAAACGGTTCACTTCCGGCAGCACAGGCACAGGAAATAGCCGATGAATACGACGTTCCTGTCGAGGCTGTCGAAGCGGTTGCTGACGAATTGGTAGGCTAAACGGACGTGCTAGTCTATTCCTGAACAGGCTGCAAAACGATGGTCGGCGTATTACTTGTTGTAACTGTCGGGAATCAACACGACACCGTGGAAGTCGAACAGGTCGGACACGACCGACTCAAAACGACCGAAGTTCGGTGGAAGGGCGACTGCCGGCAGATAGAAGTCGTTGTTTGAGAACTTGCTTTCCTCGGTGGATTGGATTTGTGTCTTGCTCATATCAATACATAATACTGGGTATAGCTTTCTAAGCTCACTAGGGGATAATTACGGGTGTTTATTACACCCAATTATAAATGATTGTTGATGCATGTCTGGGTATATACGTGTGCTGTGCAACGAATTTAGTGGATTCATGATACACAGTTTCAAAGTTGTTCTATATTTCTTCGGTGTTTTGACTGTGACCACCATGCTGGTCTCATTAGTGAGAATACGATCTGCTATGAGTGATGTGAGCTATTTCCGCCGGCAGTCATCTTTTTATTTTTGCCCTCGTGTGTGCACCTGTGCATGTAAACATTGACGTAGAGAACCTGCGTATATACAGTAATTCACATATGATGGCGCCCAGTTGTCGGACTGGTATTCGTCTCTGACTTCGATAGCAGTCTTCGCACCATAAAATGTCAATAACGACTAAAATACATATCGAACACGAACGCCTCGCGCTGGTTCCAACCTTACAGAACCTCGAAGACGTAGCGATTCGTGTCATCACGCAGGGGAACACCGATCCGGGGTCCACCGTATTTCCATTCCTCATTGAGTATCCCGACAGGGACCGACTCGAAGAGATGCTTGATGCTGACCCGACAGTCCAGAGCTACGAACTTGTCGACTGGACCGACCAGACCGGCATATACTATATCGAACACACCCCACAAACGAAACTCATCAGCTCTGTCGTTACTGATGTCAACGGATTTCTCGTCCATACAGAGACAAAGAGCAACGGCTGGCTCGTCCGACTGTTGCTCCCTGACCGCGAGGCACTCAATACGATCTGGGAGTATGCAAACGAGAACGACATTTCTCTCGATATCATCGAAATATACGGAAATACGGACACCGGCGGTGAGTCGTCATACGGGTTGACCGACGAACAACTGACTGCGCTAATAACTGCATATGAACACGGCTATTTCGGAGAACCAAGGGATATCTCTCTGAACGAAGTTGCCGACGAAATTGGCCTGTCCTCAACAGCGATGAGCGGCAGACTCCGTCGTGGAATGCGGAACCTCATTGCGGCAACAATAATTGATAGAGAGAAGTAAGCTCACAGATCCATTATTGGGGGCGCCCGCGGCCGCTCCCATTCGATTTGTTGAATTAAAATCCACGCCTGTGATACCGAACCCTATTTGAATTTAAATTCTACAGTATGTGTACAAAACCCTCAAAAATAGATGTATCAGAACGGATATGAGATCTACATTCCCGCAATACTCTACTCGGATCGCCCGTTCGAATCTTTTTGACGGTAGACTGGCCGTAGTGCTGTCGCGTCTTTGTTATAGCCTAACCACACGCTCAGTGCTGTCGCAACGAAGACAAGATACACGGGGAACAGAAGAACGAGTGTGTATCCAGCAAAGACCGGAGTCAGGACATCTAGCCAGTACAGTGTCGCGATTCCGGCGAGTCCACCGACAGCACTCGCAATGATCCCTAGACGAAACGCCTGAGCGGCGGCGGGACCGGGCGACAGGTGAATCGTATCCATACGGCATTTTATATGGCTGAACACCATAAGTCGCGCGCGAGACACGCTATCAAAGTCCGGGGTGGCTCTGGCGTTGCGAAGTCGTGCTGGGACGGATTTATTACCAGTAACCCGACAAAGGGGTACGTATGAAACTCTCACTGATCGCCGCCGTCGCGGCTAACGGTGTGATCGGTGCCGCCGGCGACATCCCGTGGCAGTATCCCGAGGATCTGACACATTTCAAACAGACAACTGTCGGCCATCCGGTGATTATGGGGCGGCGGACCTTCGAGAGTATTCGGCGTGGTCTTGATGGCCCGCTGCCGGAGCGGCTGAACATTGTTTTGACCACGGCGCCGCAGCAACTTCCAGACAGTGTCACGGCCGTTACCTCGACGACGGCGGCATTGGCCGAAGCGGCCGATAGTGACGCATCTACGGCGTATGTTATTGGCGGGGCGACAGTGTACGAGCAGTTTCTCCCACAGGCCGACGAACTCATTCTGACCGAACTAACAGCAGCTTTCGACGGCGATACGGTCTTTCCGACAGTCGACTGGTCGCACTGGACTGAGACGGAACGAACGACTCATAGCGAATTTGCTATTGTGAGATACACTCGAACCAGCAGCGACTAGGATTGATATCTGTCCGAACAGTCACAGCAACTGCCCGGTTGTGTTCTGTGTCGGTCCGTTCTCACACTACAACCCTCGGCATCTGCTGAGTAACACGACACGGCTCTGGTGGAATACTCCTGCTCACGGGCTGTTGGAAAACGCTCCTGTCCGTCTTTGCTACCCACAAAAGCTACCCGTACATAAACCCCAGAAGCAAGTAACAATATCTTTTATTAGCATTTCATATGTTCTTTCAGAGGCATGACCGGTAACGAGGAACATCCTAACTATCCCAGTGTCGACCAGTCAGACCGGACCGTCCCCCGTAACCTCCGCCAGACTGGTGACCCCAACATCGAGATGTTGGTGTCGACGCGCGTTCGAAAGTCCCCGTTCTTCCACAAGTCCTTCAATGAGGAGGGCGCCTGGCGGGCGACCGTCTACAACCGCCTCTATCACCCGCGTGGCCTCATCGAACCCGAGGACGGTGGGGTGATGAAAGAGTACGACGCACTGACCAACACTGTCACCCTCTGGGATGTCGCCGTAGAGCGTCAGATCCGGGTCAAGGGACCCGACGCCGAGGCGCTGACGAACTATGTCGTCACCCGTGATGTGACAGGCATGGACGCCATGGACGGAAAGTACGTCATCCTGTGTAACGAAGATGGCGGCATCCTGAACGACCCAGTGTTGCTCCGCCCCGAGGAAGACGAGTTCTGGTTCTCGATCTCGGACTCGACGCTGATGCAGTGGTTACAGGGTGTCAACGTCGACAACGACTTTGATGTTGAAATCGACGAGATCGACGTGGCGCCGATGCAGATTCAGGGCCCGCGCTCCGAGGACGTGATGATTGATGTCGTCGGCGACAAGGTCAGTGACGTGCCGTACTACGGCTTGATGGACGCCGAAATCGACGGTTGTGACGTGTTGATTAGCCAGACTGGCTTCTCGGGCGAGAAAGGCTTCGAAATCTACGTCAAAGACGCAATGGAAAACGCCGAGCGCGTCTGGGACCCTGTCATGGAGTCTGTCAAGGACCACGGCGGCCGCCAGATCGCACCTGGCCATCACCGCCGTATCGCCGCCGGCATCATGTCCTGGGGACAGGACATGGACCACGAAACGTCCCCGTTCCAGGTCAACCTCGGCTACCACGTCCCCGACGACAAAGAAGCCAACTACATCGGCAGAGAGGCGCTCGAAGCACAGAAAGAACAGATCGAGAACGGCAACTATCCGTTCGAGCACAAACTCATCGGACTGAAGATTGCTGGCGAGCCAATCCGTGACTACGCCCCGGACTTCTGGCTCATCTCCGATCCGGATACCGGTGAGGAGTGTGGCTACCTCACGTCCCCGTGGTGGAATCCGGACTTAGAGACCAACATCGGGATGGGATTCGTCCCAGCCGAGAAGATTCAGGAAGTCAGCGATACGCCGCTCAACGACGAAATATACGACGAGGAACTGGATCTGGAGTTCCAGGTCCACCTCCCCGATGAGTACGCCGAGGAATCCGGCGAGCCGGTGTTTGCGACCGCCGCGAAGGTGCCATTCAAGGAGTCTGTCAATCCGAGCGCCCGCGAGCAAGCGAAGCTCAACGCCCGGAAAGAGGCCGAAAGCGACGACTAGCCCCCACTCCGTCTGTCCCAGCACCCTACTCGCTTATTTTCGCCTGACACCTTTTTATGATGCAGATCACAGCACTCCGTCCCCACCAACATTGTTGTAGCGCGACATCGCGCTCACATGCCGATTGTTACTGCCGCTCTGCAGCCGTACAGATGCGGCCATATAGATGCGGCGTGGCGAATATTAATTCAGTTTCCTGCTGGACTGCGTTGGGGATAGTCTGGTCATAGTGGGGTCTGCTGACAGTTTCGGCTCGCAAGGCTGTCGAAAACAGAGTGTAGCTGGCTGTCCCGGGTCTGGACAGTAGCCGGTCAGGTTCAGGCGTCGAGACGCTTGTGCCGCCACTGCTCTGTGTCGGGCGTCTGATTAAACGTGTAGATGTGGACGCCGCGGATATTGTACTCGTCGTCTCCAACGTAGGGCGCGAGCCCATCGATGAGTTCGTCGGGTTCGTAGGTCCCGCGGGAGCCGACCAGTTGCTTGACGAACCCAAGAATGCCCGTGGTCTTCCTGAGGAACTTTATCGAATCACCGACGCCGACTTTCTGTGAGATTTGCATCAACCGCTGGTAGTTCATCACGCCCGGGATGCCCACTTCGACTGGGAGTTCGATACCGCGAGCACGGATGTCTTCGACCCACTCCAGCACGGCATCCGGGTCGTAACAGAGTTGTGTAACGATATACGTCGCGTACGGTGCTTTCTGTGCCATCGACTCCGCCAGCGTTTCGTCGTTGATGAAGTCGTGGCCCTCGGGGTAGCCCGTGATGCCTACCTCCTCGAAGGAGTACTGGGTCTCTTCGAGCGCTTCGAGCATGTCGAGCGCTGACTCGTACTCACCGGCCGGTTCCTCGCGGTCGCCACCGGGAACGAAGATGTCCGTGATGCCCGCCTGTTCCAGTCGCTCGGCTATCGATTCGAGTTGGTCCCTGTCTTCCACGTAGCGGGCCGCGATATGTGGCACAACGTCGTACCCCATTTCGGCGGCTTCCGCCGTCTTTTCGACGGTCTTCTCGATGCCGAGCTGGGGCGAAGTCGTGATTGCGATAGTCGCATTGTCGGGGAGGTGGGTAATCTCCTCGTCGAAGCTCTCGAACGGCATCAGTTCAAACCGGGCGCTCGTCAGTAGCGTCCGGACACCCTGACTGTCTGAGACCGTGCGTGTTCCGAGGGCCATGAGTTGCCAGAGCTAGGACGCACCCGTACTTTTCTCTGTGGGTGGGGCATCGAACCCATTTATAAGGACTCACTCCTATCACGCGCTATGAGGCGTACACTGCCGGATTCGACTGGCCACAGTCCCGTAGGAGACAGCATGGTCCGGTTCATCTGCGAGCCGGCAGAGGACGAGATCTAACAGATTGAGTTGCTCCAGCAGATCTCGGGTCTGGCCACGCTCGAGACGCAGACATCGCTGCACCTCGTACACCGTGTCAGAATCGACGACGGCATCCGCGACGTCTTGTAGTTGGACAGCAGCCGGGAGTCCAATCCCGTCAGTGACCAGTTGCTCGTCCGGAAGTTCTCTGACCGACTCTCTGGCAGAATCCGACGACTCGGCTGAGACAGGCTCCGCGACACTGATTTGATCGTCCTCATCTATCGCTGCAGACTGGGCAGCGTCCTCATCCGCGGTCCCTGATTTAGCCGACGGGTCTTCCTCGTCATCACTGGACGTATCGTACGTGTTCGGGACGTGGATATCCGCTTCTATCATATATCGGCGGACCGTCTCAGAAGAGACGTCCATCTGTATCTGCTCAGCGATTGCTCTGAAGTTGTCACACTCATCGTACAGCGCTTGCAGGTAGTCGGTGTCCTCGTACGGTGGCACGGAGTCGTCGCGGACGGCGGCGAATAGGTCGGATTCAGAGTCGGTCTCGCGATCAGACTGCGTATCCGCCGTAGACGCGGCATCTGACTGTGGGCTTTTCTGTGAACTGTCGCTTCCGTCACTGATAGACTCCGAATCCGAGACAGCCGACCCGTCGGGCAAGGCATCGTCACCCTCAATGGTAGCGGCCGAACGCGTTTCGGTGACGGTTGCTGCGCCGCGGGCGTCAGCCTGTTCCGGTCCACAGTCGGCGCTGGCCGCCTCGTCTGTCGCGCCTGTGGCGTCGATTGTCAGGTCTACCGTCAGGAGCAAGTCGTCGTCGGTGACTGTCGCCGAGGCATCGTCTACCGACAGTGAGGAACCGGTAGCTGACGGGAGTTCGGTGGCTGACGGCGAGAATGTGACTTCGAGGTCACCACTGTCGTTCAGCCTCGCCGTCTCCGGCGTAAGTCCCGCATCAGCGCCGCCGCCGGACCGCAACGAGACCGGCATCGCCAGCGTCACATCAAGGACCGCATCACCGGTGTCGGCCGGCGATGCTTCGACGGTCTCGATTGACCGACCGCGGGATTCGTACGCATCGATGACCTCCGCGAGCGCCATGAAAGCGGTGTGAAGTCCCATGTCATTGAGTGACTATGACACGTTGTGGTGTAGAGATAGGTGTGGAATACCGAACCCATTTATAAACCACCCCAAAACTGCGGCTAGCAACGAACGTCTGAAACAGTGCTCGTGGACGATTCTTTGGACTAGTGCCAGTTATCGCGGTATCGCAATACCCGCGAGTCGCTCCCCTTTCACGACAACAGACTCCCTGGCAAGCGAGAATATCACTCCCCGTTCTGTCGCTGAGACGATCTGTTGTTGCTCGAACGAGGCGGGCTCGTAGACGGTGCCCAGTCGCTCCCCGGCGTCGACAGTGTCGCCGACAGCGATGTCCGGTCGGCACTCAAACAACCCCGATTCCGATGCGGTGACTGGCTCCGCATCGTTTCGGAGCACCGTCTGCACAGCCTGTGGTTCCGGCTCCGCTGGGAGGACTGCCCGCTCGCGCAGGAGATTCTGTATCCCGTCGACACCAGCTGCAACCGCATCCTGTGCTATCCGACGACTGTTCGACAGTTCTGCAGTGATGACCGGAATCCCGGCTTCCGCAGCCGCAGCGCGGAACGTCCCACCCGACCCGTCGTCGCCGGCGTCCTCGTGACCGTCGGTGAGTCTGTAGGAAGTGCCGAACGCTTCGGCGAGGCGCTGGGCGGCTGCGTCGCCCGCCCGGCACCGAACGTGTTCCAGCATATCTGCCGTGCCGGTGTGGAGATCGACTGCTGCGTCGGCATCTTTCACGAGTTCCCACAGCCGAGCGGCAAACTGTTCCTGTAGGCTTCCGGACTCGTCGCCCGGCCACACACGGTTCAGGTTCGGATTCATTACGTCGTACTCGCCAGGAGTCATGTAGGACCGGTGATCGAACGCGAGTTGGTTCACTACCGGGACGACGAGTACCGTCCCAGCGATGGCCGCGCCGGTCAGGCGGTCGTGCAGTCGACGTAACGCGGCTGGGCCGTTGAGTTCGATGCCGTGTTGCGCCGCCTGAATGTACACTGTCGGCCCGGGGCCGCCGACGTACTGGTGGACAGTCACAGACACGTCTCGACCCGACGGCAACCGTCCAAGCCGTCGGTCAGTCGTCGTATGCGTGACGGCCGTGTAGTCCATATCACTGCCTGATGGCGTGCAAACAAAAAACGCTGGGAGGAGGAGCGCCACTGTGCCGCATGGAGTGATACTGTGATACTCCCCCGGAACAGAAGCACCCCAATACAGCGGTCCTCAATGGTGTGAGAGCATCATGTGGAAAATATTGTGTGGTCACTGTTAACATATAAGTCGACAGTACAATCTGATAGTTGGGAGCAATTAGAAGCTTTTGAACAGAAGTGACAACCACCATAGGGGAACCAAATTTATTAACAATGGTACTCCTGTTATTCTGAAACACTACGTGATAAAACAATGTCAATTTGCAAAAGCGGTGGGTCAGGCGGTAACTATATTGCCACGCCATAGCACGTTCTACGCAGAGTTATGGAGCCTACCGATAGCCTGCCGACCCAGACCGATACCGTCATCGTCGGTGCTGGAATCGTCGGCTGTAACATCGCCTATCAGCTGACAGAGCTCGGCCGCGAGGACGTGGTCGTGGTTGATCAGGGGCCGATGCCGACCACGGGTGGATCGTCGACGCACGCCCCCGGAATCATGTTTCAGACCGCGGAACCGAAGGTCCTCAGCCAGTTTGCGGACTACAGCCGACGGCTGTACTCGGACCTCGAAGGCGCGGACGGACATCAGGCCTACAACGAAACAGGTGGCATCGAAGTCGCACGCAGCGAGGAGCGCATGGATTTCCTCCAGCGCCGCGTCGAGTATGCGAACGCCTGGGGCATCGAGGACCCGCAGTTACTCTCGCCCGAAGAAGTCACCGAGCACCTCCCGCTGGTCGACGCCGACCAGATCAAGGGCGGCTACTACTCCCCGACAGACGGGCAGGTCTCGGGTGTCGTCGCCTGCGATGCGCTGGCCAGGGAAGCGATGGATAGGGGTGCGAAGTTCGTCCCACACACGCGCACCGAGAACGTCGAGACAGAGGACGGCTCGGTACAGGCTGTCGTCACGGAGAACGGCAGTATCGAGTGCAACGAGGTGGTGGTAGCGACGAACATCTGGGCCCGCCAGCTCGGCGAGAAACTCGACGTGCACCTGCCCGTAACGCCGGTCGAGCACCAGTACACGATGACGGAGTCCCTCGATGAACTGGCCGACAGCGCGGTCGACATTACCGACCACCCGCTGTTCGAGAACTACGAGAACGTCTCCGGAGAGAAGGCGAAGCGACTTCTCGTTGGGCCGGACCGCCCGATTCTCCGTGACCAGGACAACGCGATGTACTACCGGAACCACGGGGATTCCTACGGTATCGGCTCGTACAACCACGACCCTATCGTGCCTGACCCGCAGGACCTCGGCGGGAACGACCCCGACGGGGAGCAGGGGTCCGTCCACGAGTTCACGGACTACCACATGAACAACGCGACCCATCCGGATCGGCCGGACAAGGCGCCGCGTCAGGCCAGCGATGAACTGCTCCCTGCGACGGCCGGCAAGGAGCTCGAACACAAGTACAACGGGATGTTCGCGGAGTCGCCGAACGGTCTCCCCGTGATGGGTCCCGTTCAAGAATACGACGGCCTCTGGACGGCGGCGGCCATCTGGGTCACGCACGCCGGCGGTGCCGGCAAAGCACTTGCCGAGTGGATGGAACACGGCGTTCCACGGCTTCCTAAGGGTCCGATCGACCTCGCGCATTGCGACGTGAACCGTTTCGACGAGCACGAGGGCAGCTGGGACTTCGCCCGGGATATCGGCGGCGAGGAGTACCGCATTGTCTATAATATCATGCACCCCAAGTGGGTCTGGACTGACACACAGCGGGACATTCGCCGAACCCCGATGTATCACACCCACAAGAAGTATGACGCCGAATTGTGGGCCGAGGCCGGCTGGGAGGAACCACACTGGTTCGACTCTAACGCCGATCTGCTGGCTGAGTACGGCGACCAGATCCCCGACCGCGAGGGCTGGGAGGCGAAGTACTGGTCGCCAATCGAGGGCGCCGAGGCGCTGAACGTTCGCAACAACGTCGGCCTCCACGACATGACCTCTTTCAACAAGATGGAGGTCATCGGGAGCGACGCCGGGGAGTTCGTCCAGTACCTCTGTACGAACGACATGGACATCGACGTGGGCGACGTGAAGTACACGCTGATGTGCAACGAAGGCGGTGGCGTCCGGGCGGACATCACGGTCACGCGAACCGGCGAGGACCGCTATCTCCTGCTGACGACGGGTCGCGAAGTCGGGAATAACCACGTCGCGTGGGTGCGCGAACAGTCCCCTGACGACGTGGTCGTCAACGACGTGACCTCCAGCCTCGCCGCGATGGTCTGTACCGGCCCGAACGCCCGGAAGGTTCTCTCGAAGGTCACCGACATCGACCTCTCCGACGACGCCTTCCCGTTCTTCACGAGCCAGCAGTTCTTCGTGAAGAACATCCCTGTGACTGCACTCCGCGTCTCCTATGCGGGTGAACTCGGCTGGGAGTTCTACACGCCCTCGGAGTACGGCGAGCGCCTCTGGGAGCATATCATGGAGGCCGGCGAGGAGTACGGCATTCGCCCGTACGGCAACGGCGCGCTGAACTCACTGCGAATCGAGAAAGGGTTCCGGCTCTGGGGAAGGACCTCCACACGGAGCACAACCCGTACGAGGCTGGCCTAGGGTGGGCTGTCGACCTCGAAACCGACTTCATCGGCAGGGAGGCAGTCGCTGCGGCCGCCGACGGCGACAACATCAACCACAAAGTCGCGTGCCTGACGCTCGACGACGAGGACGAAGTTGTGCTGGACAACAAGCCTGTTCTCGATGGCGACGAGACTATCGGTTATCTCCACAGCGCCGAGTACGGCTACACCGTCGGCGCTTGCGTCGCCTACACGTACCTCCCACCCGAGTACGCCGAACCGGGAACGAGCGTCGAAATCCTCTACGAGGGAGAGCGATACGACGCGACTGTCCGCGAGGAACCGCTCGTCTGAGAGCGGTCTGACCGGTCGCTGGTTCTATCGTAATTGTAACACGCTGTGGTTCAGTTCCGCATCGCCGTTTACTCTCCCTGCCCGACGAATAGCAGACGTTTCGGTACTGGACGAAATTCGTACTTTTGGCGCCTCTATATGATATTTTCTTTCCAGAGCGGTTCTCCTCACCGGTGTATTTAAGATTGTGACAGAAACAGTCCCAAACGAGATACATGAGCACAGAGACTCCCCCATCTCGGGCGGATACTGTCGTTATCGGTGCCGGGGCCGTCGGGTGTAGCGTCGCGTATCACCTGACGGAACTCGGCGCGGAGGACGTTGCCGTCATCGACCAGGGACCGCTCCCGGTCACTGGCGGCTCATCGGTCCACGCCCCTGGGATAATGTTCCAGACCTCGCCGTCGAAGATACAAACAAAGACAGCCTACTACACCAGTCGGCTCCTTTCGGACGCCGGCGTCTACGACGAGGTGGGTGGCATCGAAGTGGCCCGCAGCGAGGAGCGCATGGACTTCCTCCGTCGGCGTGTCGAGTGGGCGACTTCCTACGGACTGCCGGAACCACAGTTGCTCTCGCCTGAGGAGGTCACCGAGCACCTTCCGATGGTCGACGAAGACGAAATCCTCGGTGGCTACTACTCGCCGACCGACGGGCGCGTTGACGGTATCGGCGCGCTCCAGTGGTACATGGAGCACTCCTCGGCGTCTTTCTACGGAAACACGGAGGTCACGGATCTGGATGTTTCGGGGGGCGAGATCAACGCCGTCGAGACGGACCAGGGCGGAATCGACTGCGAGCGAGCGGTTATTGCGACGAACAACTGGGGCTACCAGACCGGCCAACTGGCCGGACTCGACCTCCCAATTGCCCCGGTCGAGCACCAGTACGTCGTCACGGAACCGATGGACGAACTCGCCGACACCGAATCCTCCGTCGGCGACAACACGACGGGGCTAGACGTTCCGGGGGATCGCTCTATCGCGGAGTACATGAGCGAAGGGCCACACCAGCCCGTCGGCCGCGACCAGGACCACTCGCTGTACTTCCGAACCCACGGCGATGCCTTCGGAATGGGGTCGTACAATCACGAGACGCTCTCGGTCGATCCCGAAGCGATGGGGAAGAACACCGAGGAACATCAGGCGTCAGTTAGAGGGTTCACGAAAGAACACTGGGATACGCCGACCCACCGCGGCCGGGACAAGTCCGCGAAACAGGCCTTCGACGAACTGCTACCGGCGACACAGGACGTGGAATACGAGGCCACCGAGAACGGTATCTTCGTCTTCACGCCCGACGGGATGCCGGCCGTCGGCGAGACGGCGCAGGTCGACGGCCTCTGGACGGGGCTGGCCATCTGGTGGACCCACTCCGGCGGCTACGGCCGCATCCTTGCCGAGTGGATGGAGAACGGCGTTCCCCGGTTGCCGTCCGGCCCGGTCGACACCGGCGGCATCCACGTCCGACGGTTCGAACCCCACGCGGGCGAGAAGGACTACTTTGTCGACCGCGGGGCCAAGCGCTACGAGCAGGTGTACAGCATTGTCGAGCCGCGGTGGCAGCCTAATGACCACCGCACGCTCCGGACGAGTCCATTCTACCACCAGCAGAAGGAACTCGGTGCGGAGTTCTACCAGAGCGGCGGCTGGGAGACACCACAGTGGTACGAGTCAAACGCCGACCTCGTTGAGAAGTACGACGACCGGATTCCTGACCAGGACGGCTGGCAGGGCGTCAATCGCTCGAAGATCGAGGCCGCGGAGCATCTCCACACCCGCGAGAATGTGTCGATGTTCGACATGACGACGTTCAGTTCGATTATGGTCGAAGGTGAGGGGAGCCAGTCGTTCCTCCAGCGGGTCTGTAGCAACGACATGGACCTCGATGTCGGCCAGGTACGGTACTCGCTGCTGCTGAACGAGGGTGGCGGCATCCTCGCCGATATCACTGTCGTCAAACTCGACGACGAGGAATTCATGGTGACGACCGGTGGCGGGAACTCTCCCGGTATCCACGGCGGCCACCTCGAAGACGAAGCGCCTGCGACGGTGTCGGTCCACGTTGAAGAAGGTGCAAAATCCACAATCGGCCTCTGGGGACCGAACGCGCGGCTCCTCCTCCAGCGATGTACAGACGCGGACGTGACAAACGAGGGCTTCCCGTACTTCAGCGCCAAGCAGATGTACGTTGGCGACGTGCCGGTCATCGCGCTGCGGGTCTCGTACGTCGGCGAGCTCGGGTGGGAGCTGTGGGCTCCGACGGAGTACGGCCAGCGACTTTGGGAGACGCTGCAGGACGCTGGAGAGGATCTCGGGGTTCGGCCGATGGGCGGCGGCGCGCTCAGTTCCATGCGACTCGAGAAGGGCTACCGACTCTGGGGGACGGACATCGATACGGACTCGAACCCTTTCGAGGCCGGCCTTCCCTTTGCCGTGGATATGGATACCGAGTTCATCGGCAAGGCGGCCCTAGAAACCGCACGCGAGGAAGGTATCGACAGCAAAATCACGCCGCTCACGCTCGACGACTCGACAGACATCATGCTAAGTGGGCGACCAGTGCTCAAAGACGGCGACGCGATTGGCTACGTGCAGGCCGGGAACTACGGCTACAGTCTTGGCGAGTCAATCGCGTACACGTACGTTCCAACTGAACACGCCGAAGCCGGCACGTCGGTTCAGATACAGTGCGAGGGCGAGATATACGACGCGACCGTGCGCGACGAGCCGCTGTTCGACCCGACCCGGGAGCGAATTATCAAATAACAGGACAGCGCAATGCCCCAACAACTTTGATAGCAGGCCCGAGACGATACCAACATATGACACAAACTGAATCGGACACGCTGCCCGTCACATACGCAGATATCGAACGAGCCCGCGAACGTCTGGACGACGACACAGTCGTAAAGAAAACACCAGTCGAACGGAGCTCGTCCCTTGGTGGGTTCGTTGACGCCGAGGTGTACCTGAAGATGGAGCACCTCCAATGGACAGGGTCGTTCAAAACCAGAGGTGCGTATAACAAAATCTCGCAGGATGTCGCCGATGGTGTGGAATCCTTTGTCGCCGCCAGCGCCGGGAATCACGCACAGGGCGTCGCCCTTGCCGCGACGAAATGCGGGGCAGAGTCGACGATTTTCATGCCGGAAAACGCACCACAGGCCAAGATCGACGCCACAAGGTCCTACGGCGGAAGCGTCGAACTGGTCGGCAACGACTTTCAGGAGACGATGTCCCACGCCAAAGCCGTCGTCGAGGAAACCGACGCTGAGTTCGTTCACGCCTACGACGATCTAGATATCATTGCCGGACAGGGGACTCTCGGTACGGAAATGTACCACGACTGCCCCGATGTCGACACGGTCATCGTCCCCATCGGCGGCGGTGGACTTATCAGCGGTGTCTCGACCGCAATCAAGCACCTCTCGCCCGAGACGCGCGTCGTCGGCGTTCAGGCGACCGGCGCGGAGACGGTGCACGAAAGCCTCGACAAGGGGATTCCGGTCGTGCTTGATGAAGTTGACACCATTGCCGACGGTATCGCCACCGGCGGTATCTCGGAGACGACACTTGACATCATCGAGGCAAACGTCGACGAGGTCGTGACTGTCTCGGATACCGATATCGCACAGGCGATTCTCCTGTTGATGGAACGAGCCAAACAGGTTGTGGAAGGTGCCGGGGCTGCCTCCGTGGCCGCCGTGCTGAGCGACGGCCTTGACGTGTCGGGTGAAACGGTGATGCCACTGCTCTGTGGCGGGAACCTCGACATGACACAAATGAGAGAGGTTCTCATCCATGCGCTCACGGAGCGCCAGCAACTCCTCCAACTCCGGGTTCGTATCGACGACCAGCCGGGTGTGATGGAGGAAATATCGGGCGTTATCGCCCGGCAAGGGGCCAATATCCACGACGTTCGGCACGAACGGTCTGTCGAGAATCTCGAAATCGGGGAGGCGTATCTCGTATTCAACGTCGAGACCAGCGGTGCCGAGCACGCACAGACCATCATCACAGCGATACGCGACGCGGGCTATCCCGTCGATAACGTTGCACGGGAAGCGAAAAGCAGCGCATTGTAAGCGGGAATCAGCGTTCAGACAGATGGACCGACTCCGCAAGCGGGGAAACCTATAACAGGTGTGTGGGGGAAGTACACATGAGTCAGGTACCATGTACGACCACATACTCGTCCCGTATGACGGCAGCGACGAGGCCCGGAAGGGGGCAGAGCACGGCATCGAACTCGCCGCTGCACTCGGTGCGACAGTCCATGCATTGTACGTCATCGATCTGCCGGGCACACCCCGTGCGCTTGCGCTCAGAGATGACGAGGAAGAGATGCGCGAGGAGTATCGGAACTACGGGGAGGAGGTACTGGCGAATCTCAGGACTATCGCTGAAGAACACGGTGTCGACTACGAAACGCACTTCAAAACGGGCGCGCCCAGCGAGGAGATCGTCGAGTTCGCCGAAGGCGAAGGTATGGACGCGATTGTTCTTGGCTCGGCGTTCCGCGGAAAACTCGGGAACCTGCTCGGTGGCACGACCGACAAGGTGGTCCGAACGTCAAGCATTCCAGTCATCAGCCAGCGGATGAGCGTCAACGATATTTGACCCATACTACGCGTCTATCAATCGCGTCTCGCGTATGTAGATCACAAGACTTGCGCTGAGGAAACTGAACCCTGCAAGCCGAAAGTCGCCAGCTGTCATCCCGATGAGACCGACGCCCATCAGCAGTGCTGCCACCGCGGCTGCCCCCGTTGCCAGAAGTCGTCCCATACTGGTCGTAGGTGGGATTCCGAAATAAATACGCGCCCACCATGCCGCGAGACAATCGAACGACTCATCGACGGCCAGTAAACCTCAATGTGCTAGATTGAATACGTATCTGTCAAACCACCGCAGTACAGCGCTTCAATCCGTAATATATTGCTGTCTAAGGTGAAGTTTTATTAGAGTTGCATTAGTGCATATGTATGAGACTGTGTAGCACATAAAGCACATCGACAATAACCCTACGGGCACGCTGTGCCCGCACAGGCGAGTATAGTGAGACAAACAGGATGCGAATGCTGCAGACGCCCTACGCCGGGATGTCGCTGGCATGACGGTGGCAACGGATCATGACAGAGCAGGACCGTAACTACGACAATGAGACACCACAGATCAGTACCGCGTTCGAGAGGGGTAACGTATGTCAGACAGTGACGACCAAACCGGCGAGATGTCGGACGGGCTTCAGGTAGAACTGTTCCACCCGGAGTCCGACCGCGAGCCCGGTGACACAAACATTCAGGCGGCTGGATTTGACATCCACCCGGTGGTATTCCCGGTGGCGCTGGCGATCATTGCGTTATTTGTCGCAGTAACGGTACTGCTGGGTGACACAGCAGCCTCCGCGTACACGTGGCTGTTCAACACTATCGGAGACACCTTCGGCTGGTTCTACCTGCTGGCGGTGAACGTGTTCATTATTACATTGCTGTACTTCGCGTTCAGCAAGTACGGCAATATCAAAATCGGTGGCGTGGAGGCAGAAAAGGAGTTCAGCGATTTCTCCTGGATGGCGATGCTGTTCAGCGCCGGCATGGGGATCGGACTCATGTTCTTCAGCGTCTCGGAACCGCTGTACTACTTCCAGAACCCGCCGAGTTTCTTCGGAGCGGAAGCCGGAACCGGTGCGGCAGCGTCCGCCGCGATGGCACAGACATTCTTCCACTGGGGCTTTCATCCGTGGGCGGTGTACGGCCTCGTGGGACTCGGCCTCGCGTTCTTTTCATTCAACCGCGGGCTCCCACTCACATTCCGGTCGATATTCTGGCCCCTGCTCGGTGAGCGGATTTACGGCTGGCCGGGCCACATTATCGATCTCGTGACAGTGTTCGCTACGCTGTTCGGGCTGTCAACCTCGCTGGGACTCGGTGTTGCACAGGTCAACACGGGCCTCTCTTACGTGGGGGGAGACATGCTCGGTGCGGTAAGTATCCCGACAGGGACCTTGCCGCAAGTCGTGCTCATCGCTGGTATCACGCTTATCGCGACGCTCTCGGTTGCGGCGGGGCTTGACGGCGGTGTCAAGCGGCTGAGCACGCTCAACCTCTACCTGATGTTCGCACTGCTTGGGTTCCTCGCTATCGTGGGCCCAACGGTGTACATCTTCAGTTCCTGGGTAGAAGGACTCGGCGCGTACTTCGGGAACATCCTCGCGCTCGGTTTCTTCACCGGCACGCTCAATGAGGCCTCAAACGGGACCGTCACTGCATGGACCGTGTTCTACTGGGGCTGGTGGATCGCGTGGTCGCCGTTCGTCGGGATGTTCATCGCACGCATTTCGAAGGGGCGGTCCGTCCGGGAGTTTGTCCTGGGCGTCCTGTTCCTTCCGTCGCTGTTCTCGACGCTCTGGCTGTCGGTGTTCGGCGGCAGCGCGATGTTCAATTCACTGATGGGGAACGGACAGGCGCTGGCGACGTATAACGAAGTCGGCCAGACCGTCGCGATGTTTGCCCTGCTGGAGCAGTTCCCGCTTGGCGTGATTAGCGGCCTGTTGGCAACGTTGCTGGTCATCACGTTCTTCGTCACGTCGTCCGACTCTGGGTCACTGGTCATCGACCACCTGACTTCGGGCGGGAAACACGACGTTCCGCGAACGCAGCGGATCTTCTGGGCACTCACTGAAGGGCTTGTCGCGTCGATCCTGCTCATCGGCGGCGGACTGACTGCGCTCCAGACGGCCGCAATCACCACGGGACTCCCGTTCGCAGCCATCCTGTGTCTGATGTGTTATACGGTGTATCTGGGGCTCGATAACGAGTACCAGATACTCGAGTCCGAGGAGTTCGCAGAGACAATTCAGGATCTCTCTGAACGGGATGACGTGGACGTCGTGACCTCTGGTGACGAGATGGTAACGGATATCTCCGACCCAGGAGACGACACTGCGACAGGCACTGACTGACGCGCTCTTGTTTTGCCGTTTTCGTACGCGACCGCTCGAGTCTGTTCGCTCTCGCTAACAGCGGTCACAACCGGTCACGCTACTGACCACCCAGTTCTGTCTCGACCGTCCGTTCAGAGTGTATCCAGAGTCGGGCAGCGCCGCCGATTCCGAACGCGGCGATGGCAAGGCTAGAGACGATACTGCCAGCCGGAGACAACAGGACCCACAGCACAGCACTGAGCAATGCGCCAATGAGCAGGCCCAACGCTGGTTGTCGGTCGGACAGAATATCGGTGAAAAGCGTGCCGACGACGAGAAACCCGAAACTTGTGAGTACCAGAACGAACGCGCTACTGACGAGAATCGCGATGCGGACGAACACCCCGCCAGCGACACTGAGTCGGGCCAGCGTCGTTGCCCCGTAGAGGCCGACAATACCGACGATCACGTATCCAGCGATGCCGTAGAGGACGGCTGTCATCGGGCTAGCCAGTATCGCGTTGATCGACTCGTCAACGTAGCCCTGCCGCAGTCGGAGTACTACTGCGCCAGCCACCAGTACAAGAACGAACGAGGCGAGCCCGCGGATCGGTCTGGACAGTTCGGACCTAACGCCGGGGGCCAACTGCCCCACAACGGGGTTCCAACTGGTTGCGGCCAGTTCCGGGACGGCCGGCGCGACACTGGCAGCCACGTCAAAACTCATACTTCACATACCGTGGGTCACCGTGAAAACCTATCGACCGCACAGCACCGGGTCAGTGTCGGCACTGCCCGGAAATTTAAGCCGTCAGAATACATACCATGTCACAGTGTCTAGATGGCCCGCAGTTCTGCTCTCGAAGCTTGTTTGGGTTGGGAAGCGGGTTGCGGCGCCACTCCAGCGGAGTGATGGGCCGAACAAGTTCAGGCTGTCGAGCATGGACACGGCAACGACGACCTACGACGGTGACATTGGGTGGGCAAGACGGCCGCCAGCGACGGTCGAGTGTCCGCGATGCGAGTCGAAAATCTTCCAGCACAACGCGCGTGACAGCATCGACTGCCCGCGGTGTGTCGGTGAGTACGGCCACGACGAATTTGCTGACCTGCAACTCCTATATCTCACGTGTCCAGTCTGTCGAAGCCGGATGGAACACGGTCAACGACATCCCGAGCGGTTCGACATTCCCGAGTGGGCGACCTGTACGGACTGTCGGTACCACTGGGAGTTCGAACACTCCTACGACCACAGTACCGATTAGACAAGAGGCACACGAACCGGAGTACCGTCATGTGGCTGCCTATGTGTGGCTTCGAAACGGCCACAGGGTCAAGCGTGGGATGCTCTCCTTATACCACACGCGTTGGATTTAACTTCAGTAGTACTTCCAGTCGTCCTCACGGCTTCCCTGTACGACGTCGCCGTCTTCGTCACGGTCCATCTCCTCTCGCTCGTCGGGCCACCGGATTCCGTCTCCGACGACGCTCTTGTACGCGAAGGCACCTAGGCCGACGAGTATCAGTAGGAGA
Source organism: Haloarcula sp. NS06 (assembly GCF_051122755.1). Classification (NCBI taxonomy): domain Archaea; kingdom Methanobacteriati; phylum Methanobacteriota; class Halobacteria; order Halobacteriales; family Haloarculaceae; genus Haloarcula; species Haloarcula sp. NS06. Next base: position 102,108 of record NZ_CP184846.1, on the reverse strand, counting down.
ACGACGGTCCCAGCGACTGCAGCCACCTGCCCGACGGATTCGAGCAGACCAGAGCCGAGCTGAACCGGAAACTGTACCATACATACTGTTGGTGTTGGACGGGTATCATTGTTTCTGCGGCTCAGACGGTCGCGACGCTGTCGCTGATACCGTCTTGAGTACGGCGTTGTTCTCGGAGACGTCGTGGACCCTGATGGCGTCAGCCCCGCGTTCAGCAGCAAGCGCTGTCGTTGCTAGGGTCGGCGGCAGCCTGTCCGCTCCTGTGTCGCTCATGCCAGCAAACATCGACTTCCGGGAGTGCCCGACCAGCACCGGACAACCGAGCGCATGGAACTCGTGGAGTCGGTCGACGAGTTCGAACGATTCGGCGGCGTTCTTCCCAAACCCACAGCCGGGGTCGACGATAATTTGCTCGCGGTCGATGCCGGCTTGCTCGGCGAGCAGTATCTGCTCCGTGAGGTCTCGAAGCACGTCATCGACGACATCGTCGTAGGTCACAGTCCGACCTGGGTCCACCGGCGCAGACAGGCTGTGCATCAGGATAACGGACGCGTCGTGATCAGCAACCACAAACCGCATTTCGGGGTCCGACAGCCCCGACACGTCGTTGACGATGTCGGCGCCAGCACCCAGCGCCGCGTCAGCGACGGCGGCCTTTCGGGTATCTACGGAGACAGTCGTGTCAAGCGACGAAACGGCCTCTATGACCGGTACTACGCGATCAATTTCCGTTTCAATGGACACCGGCTCTGCCCCAGGACGCGTGCTCTCGCCGCCGACATCGATGATATCCGCCCCGGATTCGATCATCTGTTCTGCGTGACTGATAGCAAGGTCGCGATGGTTGTACTCGCCGCCGTCGTGGAAACTATCCGGCGTAACATTGAGAATACCCATCACGGCCGCCTCCTCACTATCGAACGGCGGCGGGAACGACCGCCCAGACAGCCTATCTTCGAGTTGCATGGCGAGGCGACTGAGCCCCAGCCCGGCCGAAGCCAGACGGTCAGTGAGCTGTTTAAATTGTCGCGGCGTCCCTGAAAGCGTCGTATCGACGAGTTTCTCCGGCATTCCGACAGCCGAACAGGTACACGTACCGCCACAGTCCTCGAACTCTTGTTTGACGACTCCTGCTTGGTCACGCCGCAACGTGACCGAGAGCATCTGCTGGTGAAGTTGTGGCTTCTTTCCGACTCCAGCAGTCTCTTCGGTGGACGCCTGCTGGAGAGTCTTTTTCGGAACGACGAGCCGACTCCAGCGGTCCCGAGCCTCGGCCACTGCGTAGAGTGAGCCGGCCACGAGCACGAAGTCGTCCGCGCCGGCCGCGGCTATGGCTCGTTCGGTAGCTTCGGGGACGGACTCAATCTGCTGTATCTGTGCTGCCTGCCCCTCAAACGCAGCAGCGAGCGATCCGGTGCCTGCGGCTCGGTCGACCGCCGGTTTCGTCGCGAAGGCCGTCTCGACGGCCGGAAGCGTCGCAATCATCTGTTCGTACTCCTTGTCCTGCATCGCGGCGAAGACAACGTGGAGATTATCGTACTCGTATCGCTGGATAAGTGTCGTCAGCGTCTCCATCGCACCGGGGTTGTGAGAGCCATCGAGAACCACCATCGGGTCGGTCGACCGGATCTCGAATCGGCCCGGCAGCGTCGCAGCCCGCAGCCCCTCGGCAATAGTTTCCGTGTCTACGTCGGTGAGTTGTCGAGCCAGTGTCGCGGCGACGCCAGCGTTCTCCGCCTGATGCTGTCCAAGTAGCTTGAGGTTCGATTCGAGGGCCCAGTCCGGCCCCGTGAGCGCGATACGGTTCTCGACGGCCGAGCGCATGCCGTTTTCGACGGCCGTGACATCGGCCGCCTCATCACCGACCGTGACAGTGTCGGTAATCCCCTGAACCGAATCGAGAGCAGCGCCGGTCGTTCCCGTCACAAGTGGGGCGTCTCTGGGGCTGACCTGCGCTTTGTCGCGAGCGATCTCCTCGACTGTGTCGCCGAGCAGGTCAGTGTGTTCTAAACTGATACTGGTGACAGCGCTTGCGACGGGATCGACTGCGCTTGTTGCGTCGTACCGGCCGCCAATACCGACTTCCAGTACTGCCACGTCGACATCTTCGACATCGAAGTGATAGAACGCCAGCGCCGTGAGTACCTCGAAATGCGTCGGCTTGTCGTCCTCGGCAGCCAGTTGGTCGATACAGGGATCTATCTGTTCGACGAACTCCGTCACTCGCTCTTTCGGTACCCGACCGCCGTTGACCGTGATTTGCTCCCGGAAACCGTTCAATCCTGGCGAGGTGAACAGGCCGACATCGAGCCCGGCGGCTCTGAGCACACTCTCGGTCATTCGGGCGGTACTTCCCTTTCCGTTCGACCCAGCGATCTGCACGCTGTCGAAACTGTCGTCCGGGTCACCGAGATGCGAGAGCATCCGCGCCGTCGTATCGGTCCCCAACTTGGGCCGACGACGCTGTAGTGACTGCAGGTAGTCCGCCGACTCGTGGTACTCCATAGCACAATTGGGCGGCGGCGGCCTGATTAATTTATCGCCAGAGCGAATCTGCCTCGATATCACGTACCCAAGTAACGTAGCCAATTCGGGCTTCAATCGGTGTAAAACCTAAATACTGGACCTGAAGCTGCGGTCAAGTAATCTCGCAAATTCTGCCTTTGCGGCCACTGTCGGCTGACCTGCTGTCAGATCTGTGAACAGATCTCGTAAGCCGAGATACATGATGTGGCTTCTAGGGTCTGCAACGGCATCTCGAACACATCCTATCCCGGTAGTGTCAGTTTCACTAACATTATTACGACGGTGCAGGGAAGAGCTAACTGAGATGTCTTCACAGGATGAGCAATCCGCGACCGAAGAGACACGGGAGCCGATTCCAACGGATTACGATATCGCCCAGTCGACCGATATGGAGCCGATATGGGAACTGGTCGAGCCGTGGGGACTCGGCCTTGACGACCTCCAATACTTCGGCGAATACACCGCAAAAGTCAAACAACACGCCATCGAGCGCCTCCGCGAACAGGCCGAGAACAGGGAACAGAACCTCGTACTCGTAACCGGAATGACGCCGACACCGAAAGGCGAAGGGAAGACGGTAACGACCGTCGGCCTCGGCCAGACGCTCAACCACGTCGGCGAGGAGGCGATGATTGCCATCCGGGAACCCTCGCTTGGCCCGGTGTTTGGCGTCAAAGGCGGCGCAGCAGGTGGCGGCCGGTCGCAGGTCCTTCCGATGGAGGACATCAATCTCCACTTCACCGGCGACCTCCACGCGCTCACCTCCGCGCACAACCTCATCGCTGCGATGCTCGATGCGAAGATCTCGCAAGGTGACGATCTGGACATCGACATCAACAACGTCTCGTGGCCGCGCGCTATCGATATGAATGACCGCGCACTCCGAGAGACGGTCGTCGGTCTCGGCGGGAAGACCGGTGGAACCCCGAGGGAGGATAACTTCATCTTGACAGCAGCCTCCGAGCTAATGGCGGTCCTCTGTCTGTCCAGCGATATCGGGGATCTGAAAGAGCGCGTCAGTCGCATCATCGTCGCTTACGATGAGGACGGCGACCCGGTGACTGTCGATGACATCGAGGCAACCGGCCCAGCAACCATGCTTCTCCGGGATGCGATCAAGCCGAACGTCGTCCAGACCATCGAGGGAACGCCAGCGCTGGTCCACGGCGGCCCGTTCGCGAACATCGCCCACGGAACGAACTCGCTGGTCGCCGACAAGACCGCATTCGGCATGGGCGACTACCTCGTTACCGAGGCTGGCTTCGGCTCGGACCTTGGGGCCGAGAAGTTCATGGATGTGGTCTGTCGCAAAGGCGATATGACGCCAAACGCCGTCGTGCTCGTGGCGTCGGTTCGCGCGCTCAAGTACCACGGACTGGACCAGTGGCCCGTCGACTACGACGAGATCGACGAGGCTGGCGTTGAAGCCGTTGAAGCGGGCTTCTCGAACCTCGATAAACACGCGCGGAACCTCCAGAAGTTCGGCGTCCCGGTCGTCGTCTCTGTTAATCGCTTCCCGGACGACACTGACGAGGAGGTTCAGGCTGTTCTGGACCACTGTCACGACGAACTCAGCGTCAGAGCGGCCGAGTCGAACGTGTTCTCCGACGGCAGCAAGGGCGGTGTCGACCTCGCGGAGAACGTCATCGAGGCGACCGAGGAGAGCGACGAGGAGGACTTCCGGATGCTGTACGACGACGATGACAGCATCAAAGAGAAGATCCACACTGTCGCGACCGAGATCTATGGCGCTGACGACGTGAAATACACCGGTGGCGCGCTCGACGACGTCGAGCAGATGAACGAGCTTGACTTCGACGATTACCCGGTCGTTATGTCCAAAACGTTCCACTCGCTGAGCGACGACGCGAGTCAGAAGGGTGCGCCGGAGGGCTGGGAACTCGAAATCAGCGAAGTGTATCCATCCGCCGGCGCGGGCTTCCTCGTCGCGCTCACAGCCGATGCGCTCACGATGCCCGGCCTACCAGCCCGGCCGGCCGCCGCTGACATGGACATCGACGAAGACGGGAACATTTCGGGCCTGTTCTGACAAACCGGCCTCACGTCCCGGCTCTCGCGTTTCGTCATCTCGACTTCTAGTGAACACCGCTCGGTGTTCGACGAGCGAACGACGCTCACCGCTCCGCGTTTGCGACCGCTTCGTCGAGTGCCGCTTCACCGGCCGCTTCTGCCTTGTCTGCTCGCTGTTTCATCGCTGCCACGAATGATTCGTCGTCTATCATGTCGAGATTGGCCCGGACAGTCGAGACCGACGCCCGTAGCGCCGCTGCCTCGAGCAGCACCCCGACAGTTGCGTCCGGGACGGCGACAGGCGTCCCCTTCGCAGTCACCGTACGGGCGTGCTCAACGATGTCGAGACAGACCTCGGCCGTCTCGAGCGGCACCTCTGTCGAGCGTTTCGAGGCCGCCTGAATCCGGTCGTCGTTCCCGGATTCGAACGCGGCCCCGACCGCGTCGACCGCTGCCGCGTCCTCGTCAGCAAGGGCAAGCAGCCGTGCCCGGCTATCGGCCAGCGCATCCGCCAGAGCCGCTAATTCACCGAAGTCTGCACTGGGCTCATCAGCACTGACGGTGTGGATGCAGACCATCTCACAGAGCGCCGCGCCCATCGCCCCGCCGATGGCCGCGACCGCGCCACCGCTCGGAGTTACCTGCCCCGACGCGACTTCGTCGAGAAACTCGCCGATTGGCTGGTCCCCGAAGGTCATTTGTCGGCCACAGTGCCGGTCGTCTCTAGAGATTGATTATCCATACTGCGGCACTCTCGGCCCATTTGTCTAATGGTTTCCCTGGAGGTATTCGAACGCCATGTGGGCCCTCCCGTCACAAAGGCTATGCCTGGGCTGTGTCAAGACGAAGTATGGCCTCTTCGTGCGAAACCGTCCAGCCAGCGACGCTATCAACGGAACAGTTCAACACCTGCGATACAGAGGTCCGAAAGCTCACGGAGCCGCTCGGCTGTGAGGAGATGCGGGTGAATCGGGTCGTCGTCGAACCGGACTCCGTGACGACGCCGCATACGCACGACGGCCAAGAAGAAGTGTTCGTCGCGACGACCGGCGGCCAGATATCTATCGAAGGCGACGTTTACGACGTCCCCGAGCGCAGAGTGGTCCGTGTGTATCCGGACACGGTTCGAACCCTGTGTAACCATACTGCTGAGACGCACGTGTGGCTTGCCCTCGGTGCGCCACCGGTGGGAACCGTCGATAACTTCGGAAATTACGTTATCGAGGAATGAGTCGGGTCGGCCAGTCGTTTCCCCGTCTTCGAGGCTGCACCTCCGCCGAGGACGTGGCCCATCGCCATCCTTTCAAAACGATCGACAAGTACAGGCCAGGGTTCTGTGGCTAGAAAAGACACCGCATGCACTCATCCTGTATGATTACAAATACGTTGAGTTTTACACCACGCACTGGTCACACAGGTACCACACGCGATTGGAGACGCAGTAGCAGGTAGAATTCCTGTTTATCAATACCCTCCTGAAATGCGGGTCACCCATCAGTGACTACTGGTCGTGTCGTCGAATCGACTCCCTGAACTGCGTGCGGTCCGCTTCGCTGATCGTTCCGACGTGCTCTCTGGTCGTCGTCTCAGTCTCCGTTTCGATGCCCCGCATGACTTCGCACATGTGCGTTGCGGTCACCTCGACGACGACGCCGTGCGCGTCGAGTTCATCGGCTAGACCGACTGCGATATCTCGCGTGAGCGTCTCCTGTGTCGTCAGCTGGCGTGACTGCCACCGGACGTACCGGATGAGCTTTGACAATCCCACCATCTCTTCCCCGGGTCTGTACGCCACGTGGGCAACGCCCTAGAAGGGGAGCAAGTGATGTTCGCACATGCTGTGAAGCGGAATTCCGGTTTTGACAATGAGTCCGTCGGTCTCCGCATCGAAGGTCCGCATGACCGGTCCTGACTCGGACCGAGACCCTGCCGTCAGCGTCTCGAACATGTCCGGGACACGCCGGCTCCACGTATCCGAGAGCGCTGCCGAATCGGGATCACGGCCAGCGGCTTCAAGCAGAAGGCGAGCGCCACGTCGCGCCTTCTCTTCGTCAAAGCCGTCTGTCGGTTGGGTTGCAGTATCGTGCTGTTGTGCAGGTTCCTGTTCCCGGGAATCCATTACAAGCAAACAGGGGGACTCGACGTACAAAGTCTCTGTTCCCCATCAGTTCACTACTCGAATAACAGTGGTAACATTGTGATTTCGCACCACAACGTATCACCGACTGTGAATATCCTGTATTACAAGAATGTTCAATGAGTCCCCCACATGTCAGTAAATGCGTTCCTGTTGACCGACGGGCCAGCCGCAACGTTGCTTTCGTAACGCTGTTTCAGTCAGAGCTCAGTTCCTGAACAGTCTGTTGAGCCGCTACTGACGCTGAACGGGCGAGTGCTGTCGCGTGCCAGTAGTCCGCAACGCTTCTGTCGAGGGTGGACGCAGAAATCTCTCCCTGGTGATGTGCTACTTCGCGATCAGCGGCCATGACCTTGTGGCCAGCATCGACGAGAACCGTCCGGACCAGTTCCGGTTGTGAACTCGATTCCAGGGCCACAGTGAGCGCCTCGTACGCGGTTTCCCTAATGTCTCGAACCGCTTCCCCATCCGATGGCCGAACGAGTTCGCCCGCCTCCCGCCGCGTCTGAACGCGGTCGAGTGCCTGGAGGCGGGCGAGCTGACTGTTCGCATCGACAACGGCACTCGCGGGGCCGACAGCATCCCCAAGACGGCTAATACCGCTCTCTACTTCCCACCGGAGCTCATCGAAAACCATCTGCCCCGGATTTCGGTCATCAGCGTTCGTCTCCGGTGCCAAGTTCGACTGCGTGTCGCGAATGTCCGACAGCAGTGCTTTTGCTGCGGCGGTCAGTTTTCTCCCGACTGACCCAGCATCGGCCGGGAGCGAGGCAGCGAACTTTGCGCGGACGTGGCGAGCGTCGCTAAGATAGGCTTGGGCCGACTCGGCCGTCTCGCCCCATTCGGCGACAGACAACAGCTCCGACTCCTCCCTTGGCCTGGTATCTGTGTCAGTGGCCCGTGCCAGTCCCGCTTCAATGCGGGCGTGAACCAGCGCCGCGCGCACTGGATCCGACCCGACGTACTCGTGTTCCTGCCAGATTGTGTGAGCCCCAGACACGGTCTGGTCGTATTCGTCCCGGAGCGGAGCAGGGGTGAGACCGCGGTCAACGACTCCCCACCCCGCAGCGGCGTAGCGGGCGTTTTCACGCGCCCGCCGCAACGATCGGAGCGCGATCAAGCCAGTTCGGGCTGTCCGTGCATCATCGAGACCGTCTGAGGCGTCGCTGGCGGCGTCAGTCAGTCGCTTGCGGATGTGACCGTTCGGAATCTGCTCCGGACCCAGTGGCGTGGGAAGCGTCGCCAGAAGCGAGCGAACCCGCTCCCGCGCGGCGTCGAAATGGCTCGCTGCGATGTCGACCGGAACCGAAGGGGGTACTGGGGATTCTCGATCCTCGTCGCGCGGGATATCGGGTAGGTTGTAGGCATCGATAGTTGCCTCCTCTCCCCCACCCAGACTGTCGAGACTGCTACAGCCAGCGATAGCGCTGGCCCCAGTTAGGACGAGCACACCCCGCCGGGTCATCTCAGCGGAGTTCCCGTCCGTCTCAGATGCCTCGTCTGTCATGCCTGCTCACCTTCGGACCGGGTGCGTCGGTCACTACTCGGTACTGCCCCGCTCCCGCCCTCACTTTCCCCCGCAGCACCGGCTCGCTGTCTTTCGCAACTGTTGCCTCCAATGGAGGAGGAATAACTGGAGATGTCGTCGGCGTTGACTGTGTCAGGAATCCGGATGAACCAGACCGCGTACACCTTGTTGCCTGCTGTACAGGAGGCGTCGTAGGGTCGGCTCACCCGACCGTAGTCGGTCGAGATGTTATCCGACGTCCAACGGATCTGACAGAGCGTTAATCGAAAGCACTCCTCGGTCATCATATTCTGGACGTAGACGGTTTCCGTGTCGAAGTCAGTCTCATCGAGGAAGGTCCTGATTAGCGGCCGGTCCGCGTCTTCGGCGACAGTGACCTGATCTGCTTGGGATGCCGTATCGATAATCTTGGATTCCAGTCGACGGGAGTGTGGGCTTTCGGTCGGCCGACCATCTCCATCAGCAAGCCAGACTGGCTGACGGTCTGCGTCTACGCGTGTGACAACTGCATCCGGGTCGGATACTGATCCTGCTCCTGAGGCACTCGAACCGTTGTTTTTCGAAGCGGTACGTGTTGATTCGTCGCTGCCCTCGAAAACCCCGCTACAGCCCGATAGCACTGTCGCCAGCCCGCAGACGCTGTGGAGGAGGGTACGTCGGGTGGAGGGGACCATCGTGTAATTTCTCGCTTGTAATGTCAGGTATAAAATTCTCGTGGTTGCTCAAATCACATCAGACCATCTATAGCTGGGATCAGATGCGGACGCTGATGCCAGTAGACGCTGATACATTCATAAATACCATCTTTACACATCTATACCGCCAGATATCACTCCATATATCGAGTATATAAAATCTGATTTCTGAATCTGAATGGTGGGCGCTCTGATAAACAGATATCGCCACGGACCGGTGAACAGACTACCTGATATCGCAACAAAACGGGTAAACCGGACCGATGCGTTCTGGCGATAATGGGGTCAGCGCAGTCGAAAGCCGCACAGTTGATCGAAACGTATGAACTGTCGTCGATGGGCGCGGAACTGAAACGCGCTTGGCTCGGAGAGAATGGGCAGCGACAGAGTCTACGTGACCTCGCTGATCGGTTCAACCAGGCCCTGCTTGTGGCTGCAATTCGGGATACGGGTATGGGTGTAACCGACGTCTCACGCGGCGACTTTCGCCTGCTCGCTGGCCCTGCCGGCCGTCGTCGGTGTCGGCGACGCGCTCGACACCGTTGAGGACGGAACAGAGGTCATTATCGACGGCGACAACGGAACCCTACTGATCAGTCCTGACGGCACCGAGCGGGCAGGGGCAACAAGCGACTCGGGGGCCGCTGTCGTCGATGAGTCTGTCGAAACCACTGACGGTCGACACATCGAAATGGCAACATATATTTGACAACCGGCGGAGCTGAAGCCCGGAGCAGAGCGGGAGCCGACAGCGTTGCCCTCTACCGAACCGAGTTCCTCTTTCTCGATCAGGAGACGCCACCGTCGGAAGACGAGCAGTACGAGGCGGTCCGCAAGGCGCTCGATACATTCCCAGATGGGCGCGTCGTTGTTCGGACGCTGGATATCGGTGGCGACAAGTGGATTCCCTATCTTGACCTACCAGACGAAGAGAACCCGTTCCTCGGCGAGCGCGGAATCCGGCGCTCACTCGCTCCGGATTCGGACCTGTTCGCCACGCAGTTCCGTGCGCTCCTGCACGCTGCTGCGGACGGGGCTGGAGACCTCGCCATCATGTTCCCGCTTGTGGCCACCGTCAAGGAACTCGATGCTGCACTCGACGCACTGGATGCAGCGGCGGCCGATCTTGATGGCCGCGACGCCGAGGCCGTTGATCCCGAAGTCGGCGTAATGATAGAAACACCGAGCGCCGCCCTCATCGCAGAGGAACTCGCCGCACGAGTCGATTTCCTCTCGATCGGACGAACGACCTCACACAGTACGTCATGGCTGCCAACCGCCAGAACGAGCGCGTCGGCGACCTGCACGATCCCACTCATCTGGGCGTCCTCCGCGCCATCGAGCAGACAGTCACCGCGGCCCACGCCGAAGACGCCTGGGTCGGAATGTGTGGAGAGATGGCCGGTGATCCAGAGTTGACGGAGCTCCTTGTTGGTCTCGGCCTCGACGAACTCAGCATGAGCGCCGTGACGATTCCGGAGGTCAAGACGGCCGTCAGCGAAACAGAGTACAGTTCCGCAAGCGAGCGCGGGGACCGCGCCCGACTTGCCGCAACGCGCAGCGAAGTATACCACACTAGACACATGAAACTCGTCGCAGTCACCTCCTGCCCGGCTGGGATCGCACACAGTCAGATGGCAGCCGAGAACCTCGAACAGACAGCAGAAGAACAGGGCCACGATATCAAGGTCGAAGTTCAGGGAGCAATGGGTGCGGAAAACGAACTCTCCGATGAGGACGTTGCAGCCGCCGATGCGGCCATCATCGCCGCAGATACATCGGTGAGTCCGGACCGATTCAGTGGTGTCCCGCTAGTCGACGGAACCGTTAAAGACGCCGTTAACGACGCTGAAGGAATGGTCGCTGATGCGATTGCGGCTGCTGACGGCGACGCGCCGGCAACCGGGGGCAAAGGAGAGGATGCCGAGTCCACGAGTACTGAGTCCGATCAGCAGCGCCGCCGTGGCGGTGACCGTTCAAAGAGTTTCGTGGCCCGACTGAAGCGTCTGTTCAGTTGATTCGGAGCTATATCATGCCGACATAGGATATTTTTCGCCCGGTCCCTTCGGAGTGGGCAATTCCATCAGCTACGGAGCTAAGTAGAAAGTGGACAATCCAGTCTCAAATGCGGGATTGCGAATCGTCTGAAATGTCCTAAACCGGCCTTATCCGAGAGCCAAACCGTTGTATCTCATTGGCGGTTATGTCATCGTCACTCGAGAAGCCAGATATATCTCCACGGCTAGCTCCCGGGCTAAGAAGGTAGCCCAAAGCTGTTGCTCCTGACTCGGGACCGGATCGTAATTCCACTGTTTGTCGCTCCTGAGCAACGCCAAACTCGGGGAAGTATTCGGTCGTAGTGGTGCGAACGTCGTTGGTACCCAGCGGGTGAATACTTAGCAAGGGTGGATCATCGTCGGTGACTGTTCCGTGAAATACCCGTATTGTTCCAGACTCGTCGATTGTAACGCCAATATCTGGGTGGAAGTGGAGTCGGGAGATGCTTGGCTCGGTCTCAGTGTCGGGCCCGCGGAGTGTATCGCGAACAAGCCACCAGTCGTCCGCCGCAACGATTGCCCTGCTATGCTGATACGACGCCGGTGCATGTGGATCTGTCTCATATCGTCCGTTGAAAACCGTCGGGTCCGTATCCTCGTAGCGTACCGTCGGTTCCGTTCGCGCACCCATCAGATACTTTCCGCCGATCTCGATCGGTTCCGTATCGCCAACCTGGACTGTATTGTGTCCAGCAACACTTCTGACGTACTGTCGTCGTTCGTTGCTAGCATAATCATATACCCCAGTATCGGTAAGCACACGGTGTCCGTCAACCCAGAGTAAGACACTCAGCATATCGTTGTGAGAGTGGCCGGGTAAATGTGGAGGCCCGACGGGGCCACCGTCCACTAACAGACGTCCATGGTCTGTATCGAGCCAATAGTACCCTGACTCCCCGCTCGCTGGACTATGAGCCGGGGCTGGCCGGTCAGTAGGCTCGAATCCGGCAGCACCAGCATACTCCAAACAGTCCGTAAGCGGGAGCGCTTGACCAAACACGGCGTCGTTACACATCGGAATCTGTTCGTCCGGGGGACAGAGGTACCGCAGGTACGCGACGGCCTGCCTCGTCATCGCTGTCAGCCAAGTAGGGACTGTGCGATCACTGGCTGCCAGTACGGAGCACGCCGTCACGTATCTCGTTGTTACAATCGCGTGGTACATCGGCGACCGCTCGTAATGCCCGCCGTCAGAAAGGAACTGCTTAGCTCCTGTACGGCCAAGGATAGATATTCCATCTGAAATCCAGGACTGGTCAGACTCTGGGAAGGTGAGGCCGGCCATGAGCAGTGCGAGCCCGTTTTCGATGAGATGATTACCGCCGACATCACCCTCAACGTGATTTTCAAGGAAGGTCGAACTCCGATATATCTCTCGGGCAAGTGCCGCAATAAGTTTCTCTGGGACAGTTCCCTGCGTGCCCCCAGTTCGCCACGCGAGGTATCGCACGAGTGTTTGAATACGGAGTGATACTGCCCACGGTGTCCACGCATTTCGAAGGTACCCCGGCTGACCGATTTCGATACTGTCGGCCCAGTCCCGTACCCACTGGTCGAACACCTCGACAACCCTGTCGGGGGCGGACTGCGGGCCTTTGAATCCCAGCGTCGCCCATCGGAGGGGGTCGAACGCATATAGTTTCAGCGGCCAGAGTAGCGGATAGTCGTCAAATCGGTCGTCAAACCAGTGAGGGAGATCCGGCGACCGAAGCTGTATCGACCTGTTGAGGAAGGTCAGGTTGCCGTCTGCCGCCTGGCGGCTCCGTTGCTGGAACGTCTGGACGGTTGCCTCCGAGAGTTCGCCCTGAAGTAGGTCAAGGTCAGCTTTGACCGGAGTGGTTGCCACCGAAAGGGTCTGAGGGATCGCGGCGTCGTATCGCCCATCGAAGTCGAGTGGGAGTCGCGTGAGTACGGAGTTACGGGTCGTCCGCTCAGCCATTCCAAGTACCTGAGCAGGCTCCAACTGTGTGAGTGTGTGTCCGTACAACCTGACCGCTTTCGGAAGCGCCTGAAGGTGCTCAGTCATCTTCAATACATGGGGCCGTGTACGGTTCTTGTCGTTTACTTGTTGTCAATGTCCGAAACACCTCTCCAAGTCGGTCCGCGATGGCCTGCCGGTCGTACCCCGCGGATACGACTTGGAGCCCATCTCGACCCATTGCCACCCGCTGTTCGGGGTTTTCGAGGAGACTGTCAATCGCTGCCGCAATACTCTCGGGTTCAGGCTCTGTGTGGATACCTGCGTCTGTATCCGTCGCAAACCGCTTGATTTCCCCTCTACCAGTGACGACGACAGGTAGCGAGCACGCCATGTACTCGTAGAGTTTCGTGGGTATCGCGTAGTCCAGCTCTGGGCTGTCTTTTATCGGGGCCAGTCCGACAGTTGCGCTATCAAGAATCTCCGGAATTCGTCCACGGTCCACCAGTCCAACAAATTCTACGCGGTCTTCAAGACCAAGTCTATCTGTCATACTCTTGAGCCGAGACACCTCGTCCCCATCACCGACCAACTGGAGCACGGCATCATCGCTTGAAACGTGCTGCATTGCCCGGATACACGGTTCAAGTGCCTGTGCGCTTCCGATATTCCCGGTGTATACTATTCGCGAGTGGTTGCCTTCAGTGGTAGATACCGAGGAGAAGCGGTCGGTGTCCACACCGTTTGGGACGACCCGAACCCGTTCCCGGAGATCGGTGCCATACGTGTCAGCGACCGCATCTCCGAGTGTCTCAGTCGTTACCGTAATGCGATCAGCGGAGTGTAACGCGAGGCGCTGGAAGGTGCGACCAGCTTTTACTAGTGGACTGTCTGCTGTAATGTATCCAAGAGCAATCGAGTTCTCAATCCACAGATCCCGGACATCAATTACCCAGGGATTCCCAATGGCAGCAGCCACAAGTCCGGGGAACCCGGTAGTGATTGGTGGCGTAGATGTCATGACAACGTCGTACTGCCGGAAGTTCATGACTAACCAGAGTGCCGCATGCAGTGCGAATATAAGATAATAAGGGAGTCGGCGGAGCAGAGAGGGATTCTCTCTCTGTGGCTGCCACGTCCACAGACGGTGGACAACCACCCCGTTATCGTGTTCTGTCTGCTTGCGCTTCCAAGTCCGTTCGAAGTTCCCCGGTGGGTAGCAGAGGGACGGCGCCAGAACGGTCACATCAAAGTCATCATCCAGATTAACGGCTGTGTCGTGGATTCTGGATGCATTGCCTCCCTTTTCAGGAGGATACCGCTGAGAGACGATAACACAGTCAGTCGTCATCGAAACAAAGTGTGTACGCCGACTGTCCTGGTCTCAGATGCTTCGCTCGCAATCTTGATGATGGTACCGCGTCAACTGGCCTATCGATACTCATCGACATCCAATCGTTCCACTGTATCTCTGACGGGAGTATTAGTATACGTCCGATACTCCTGAGACATTCTGACGATGAGTCCGTTATATGCCCACTTGGAATTGCTCTATCTCGGTCTGTGGCAGGGCTTTGATTCGAGTAAGTCAGTTAACTATCGGTATCCAGCCGGGGCAGCACCCTAAACTACATTAACTCGCTCTGCCCGATCAAGTAATTACACTCTACTCTAAGTATGATATAATTACCATATTCCATCTGACTGTCTTATGTATTGAGAAGGTATGTTCTAGGGAATTAGTTGGTAATTACTTCAACTGAATGGGCAATCGAAGTGCATGTAATATGGCTATACCATGCGAGAACAGCTAATTAGCATATACCTACTTCAGTCATATGTGTATGTTCGATAAGCACGAACCGACTGCTAGCGACAAGAAGACTACAGGCCGTTCAAGCACTCTTACCACAAGTAAAAGAGGGAAAGGACATCTTAACAGGCGTTCTTTCTTCCAGTTCGGGCTAACAGCCATAACCGCAGCCATTGGAGTTGGAAGTTTAGGTGCAAGTACCTCATTCGGTCAGGAGAGCAACACCCACACGACGGACTTTAGTGAGTACGTATAGTAGAAACGGAATGACCCTTAATTTTACTAGTCAGTCCGTCCCCAGAGCGAGGCAAATTCGCGTTTTAAGATAGTACAATACTTCCCGGGTGCGTGAGTCACAAACGAACAGGAGAGTTCAGGGCGTCTACAGGGATATCGTTCGCTTATCATTACAGCAGACTTATGCTATTCAGTTCGCTTCATGAAAGAGTCGGATAGTTCAGGGTTCGGCATACCTCGACATTCCAGACAACCGAATGAGGCATGGTTAAGATTATTATTTGAGGTTTGAAAGAATGTGGCTGGGCTCCCTCTAAAAGAACTGAGAGAAATAGGATTGAGGGCTTCGTTCAAGCTTCTCTGTAGGAAGCTTATACTAATGTTCTGAGGATATCTCCATGAGACGAGAGCAATGATCATGTTCCTCCATCGTCGGTACCACTCCATTCGATCCAATCTACCGGGTACTACCACTCTTGTATCTCAGTCATGACAAGTGGATCCGGGGTGATCAGCCGTCGCAGACTTATCGCTTCCATCGGAAGTATCGTGGCTGTCATCTTTGGCGTCCTCTACACTTGGCTACCAGGTTTCGATAGGGGTGATGGACCACCAGACGGTAACAGAACTAAAACTCCTGCGAAAGCGTCGGCTCAGCAGACTACAACGCCAACACGACCAGATGATGAACTCGACGTAGCCCAAGATGCCGAGAATATCAGTGACTACGGTTCGGAGCCAAATCCGAATGATCCCAGCGTGGCAGCAGCGAGGCGAAACCTCAACGCTATTCTCAAGGCTGCAAAGGCTGCCGGCCAGGGTGGAACAATATTTGTTCCTGAAGGAGAATACTATTTTGGCCGCGACGATTCAGGCTATAGCCCGTACGTGGAGTTCGGTGGAACTGTGCCTGCTGGTATTTCTATTGTCGGAGAGGGAGCAAACAAGTCAACGCTGGCAATTACCGGACACGCTTCTGCTGAGAACCGTCCGAATCAGAGCGGGTTTATTTGGTACGACGGATACGATCACGGGACCGTCGAGATCACGGACATTAAGCTGGACGGTAACTACGAAAACGTCAGCGGACTGGCAGAGAACAATGGAGGCTCTTGGGGCCTCCAAATGTCAGAGCGTGGAAATTTCCACCTCAAGGGTGCGTGGATTCGAGGCTGGCATTTAGCGGGGGTCCGTGGTCGTGCTGTCCTCAGATCAGTCACGAACTGTACGTTCCAAGACAACGGAATCGGGCGCCACAACGCGACCGACGGAACGTCAAACTCCCATCATATCTCTGTCCGACCACAAGCGGGCGACGAGTTTACTGTCAAGGACAGTTGCTTCATCGACTGTGCTGGAAATGCGGTCAATATTAGATTTGGCGATGGAGTCACCAAGCTCCACAACTGTTATATTAGCGGTACGGGGTCAGGTCTATGTAAAATGTCTGCGGGTAAGGTCGTGGAGCTGAAGAACATCTACCACAGAGCGAATACCCCCTCTCTCGAACAGAAAGTGGATAAGCGGGACATCGGGCCTGATTTCCACGGTCGGTTTTTCATTAATAACCTTGGAAACCGAGGAACGACACCGACCACCGTCATCATGGAGAACGTACTCTCCAGAGATATGTCTGATTACGCGTTCCAAGCACAGGATGCCATTGGAGATGGTCCAATGGACGTGATATGGAAGGGAGATATGATTTCAATTTATAACACCAATCGCGCTCGGGACGATGCAGTCATTCGCGACCATGGCGCTGGAGAGTTCTCCAACATCGACATTGGTCGACTATCGATACACAATTCAGAGGCCAAGGCATTCATGTTAACGAACTCTCAAGGCACGATAGATACGTTCAACCACTCCAATACAGATGGCGTTGGGAATGCAGGAGATGTTGTCATCAACGCAAACAACCAAGGCCAAGATCGATTCAGTCCAGCGGTTCCCAGCATAGAGGAGGTAGGAGTGGGGCCGATCACCTCCGATGACGACGTAACGGCAGATGTAGGTAGTAAGTAGGACAGATCCAACTCCTGTTCGTTATGTTGCTAATGCAGATGTATACTGGATCAAGAGAGCCAGCATAGAGTAGCCACGAAAAGCCAGTGTCGGTACACCCAGCTATGAAACTCAGCCAATGGTGCCTTCTTGCTATGCCCCTCGTATTCTGGTTCCGTTAGCCAGATATATCCTGACGTCACCGTTATCGTAGGATCGATCAACTGTTCTGTCCCGATTAAAGCGCTGGAAATCCTGTGGCGTATATTTCCATCTCTGCGGGTAATCCGGGTACGTCTCCTGATAGAAGATGCGGCCTTTTCTGTTTATCATTACGTACTTATCGCTACCGTAGTTCTGACCGAAGTACATAGTAGTTGTATAATTGAAATGTGCCGGGAGGAATACCTCCCAAAATGGCAACCCTTCCCTTACACCGTGTTCTGCGTGGTGGAACCGTCGGTATTCTATATCGAAGTGATAGAGCTCCCTATTTCCGGTCTCGTGTTCGGTGAGCCACTGGCTACCCTCGACTTCCATCGCTGTGACCTGATCGTTAGTCATTCCTGACAGCGGTGAAGGAAACAGTGTGAGTGTGGACAGTACGACGAGTATCAATAGTGCAAGAGTAACTGTTTGCTTTGCACTGTGGGCAAGCAACGATTGATTGGGTCGCCCAAGACGACTCTTAATTATATGGAACAGAGGTCCAAGCAGAACCACTGCACCGATTTTGGCCACCTGCCAAGGACGCTCTTGGGTGACGATCAAGTCGAGAAGAAGGAATAAGAGCCCAACAGATCCGAACACGCACACAACTGTACCCATTGTGGCGGTCCGCGTGTCCAGCGCGTATCGTTTTTTAAGACCAAGTAGGAGAGCTACTCCGAACAAGCCGCCGCCAAGACCAAACAGTACCATTTCGGTCCCGAACCTGAACGTAATGAACTGAACAATATCGATCAGGGACGGTGTGGCCTCCTGTGCGGTCTGGGCATACGCCTGAACGGGTGCATCGTTGCTCCCTGATCCGAAGAGGACACGATAGATAGTATCGAACCGCAGTATAACTCCGGGGAAGTTAGAGTACCAACCCGCGATAACCGCAAGCGAGAAGCCAAAAGCGCTTGTCGGGCTCTGATAGATCGTCTGTATTTTTGGGGAATACTGAACAGTGTAATACAGCAGAAAGATGCCTGTAACGAATACAGCGGTTAGCGGGTGATAGAGGAGAATACCCACAAGTGAAAGTACCAGAATCGCTCTAATTGCGGGAGCAGGATTCCGCTGACTCTTAAAAAAGAGATACAGAACAACCGGGATCAATAGGATGCTAAAATCGAACGGACGAAACAGCAGATGGCTGTAGCCAAGTATCGGTAGCAGGACAAAAGGAAGCCCCAGAAGGAAACCCCTTCTAGAATCGGTCACCTGAAACAAAAGGGAAACCATTCCTCCAAAATATACTGCGGAGAAAATTACTGGTGTTAGCATCGCTAATGTCATAGCCTTCAGTCCAGTAGCGTCGGCAGTAGCGAGTACAAGCAGGTGAGCCAGAGGATAGATGTTAGCCCCCGTAGTGCCTGTGTTGACGATGTCCTGTACGTATCCGAGATGCGTCAGCGGGTCGGCATCACCGTACATTACATATCCCCGTATGAGGGGCATCAACAGCAGTAACGCGTCGGTAGCCAGCATAAGCGAAGCACCGAAGACCCATGACCGTTCGTTCGGGTTCCCAACACTTCTAAAGATCAACAGCGAGCCGGCAAACAGAGACCCAATGATACAGCCCCAGAATGAAGCGGGATATGAGTCATAGAGCGATATCTCGTACTCAGTAGCCTGCGGGGAAATTACCACAATGGCCGTTGATATCAAGAGTAGCAGGACGCCGACGACAGCAATGGCTTCCGTAGTTCGCGAATGAGTGAAAACGGTCTGCTCAGAGTTCTCACTCATGAATTATCACCTACAGGCATTACTCAACGAATGGATATCCCTAACGACCGGTCCAGTATTCATCGAGAACGTAGACATCATTTGGATTATACGCCCATAGAGTAGTCGATATCATTGTTAGTGCGCTCCTAACCCGTTCTGGATCACATACCTCATACTATAGCGTTATATTTGCTCCTCTCAAAAGATACAAACAGATATCCGCGGCCCACACAGATTACGTTGCGGACGAGACGAAAGACAGTATGTGCCGCTATTAGACGCTCACAGATTTCGTTGTAGAGACAGACGCCCCGTTACTATTGACCACTGTGAGTGCGATGCTGTAGTTACTCCCGGTAACCTGATCAAGATTGAACATATCGATATCCGAGGCTGTATTTCCGCTGACATCCCACTGGACGCTCTCTACCACAGTATCTGAATCAGCGACATCAATGTCAACCGACCGGAGTTCGCTATCACTACTGTGCACGTCCCACACAACAGTGATATTAGCTCTACCGTCACCTTTTTGCGATTCAGAGACGCTGAACCGTCCGATTTGTGGCTTCAATCCGTCTCCCGATGCGGACTCTGACGCAGTAGCAGACGTCCCGTTTCCACTACTGTCTGTTGCGGTCAGCACAATGGTATACTCATTTCCGGTACCGGCGTCCCCACTCGCTTGTAACTCAGTTGTTCCGGTAGCCGAGCCACCCGAAACATCAAGACTCGTCGTATCTTCCTGTTCGTCGTTAGTTTCATCGTACAGGCCCAGGTCGACAGTTGAGAGATCGCTGTCAGAGTCGTTAACTTCCCAGTCGATCGCAAAGACCGCTTCCGTACTGTCGGTCTCGATCTCTGAAACCGATAGACCGCTGACAACAGGGCTGGTGCCACTGTTGTCAGTGGTAACGCTGATGCTACTGGAGTCGGTGTTCCCAGCTGAATCAGTCACCGTGGCATCGAGCGTGTGGGTTCCGTCTGATAATTCCGTGGTATCCCAGGTGTCTTCATAGTATCCCGTGTCTCCGTTGAACGACGCAGATGACCACGTATTACCGTCAGTGCGGTACTTCACGTTGGGAGAGCCAGCAGCGTCTTCGGCATCAGTTGCACTGATTTGCAGAGTGACTGTCCCGTCGACCGTCCCACCAGACAGGGGCTGTTGCCACGCAATCTCCGGTCTGGCGTCATCAAGTCTGGCTGGTTCACCGCTGGTGCCAACGCTGAGGAAGTCAAACATTTGAACGGTACTCGACCAAGACCCGATCCCAGTCCATCCCGGACCGGTGACATCCCCATCAGTTACGTCTATGTCCCACGAATCGGGCTCGGTTGTCCCGTAACTCCAGTTTTTGGCCTGTACAGATGAGCCATTGATGCGGAGCCGAAGGTAGCTCCATTCATCAAGGGGATTTGAATTGGCCATAGTTTCGCCGATTGTGGTCTGTGACCCATTGAAATCCTTCTCAACTCGGAGTTTGATGCTGCCATTGCTCCGAACAAACCACGCCGAATAACCGACCATGTTTCCGCTGGCATCAGTGCCCCCCCGCCCGATCAAACGGCACCAGCCATCGCCGCCGTTGTCTTCCGAGCCGACACGAACCAGTCCGAGTACCTCGGTATCGGTATGTTCTCCGACATCGTCCCAGGACAGTGCATGCGAGTTGACCGAGCTGGCACTGAACTCCATATATGCATTGCCTGTGTTTGAATCACTCGACACAACTGACCAATCCGAGGAGTCACCGTCCCACCGCGCTGTCCAGTCTGGGAGGCTGTTCTGTGAGCCGTCTGCAGTTTCGGTCGTAGTCGTTTCTTCCTCTGTACTGCTCTGGCTCTTTGCACCCACCTCGTCCTCGCTTGGGACATCCACATTCAGAGGGTTCCCTCCAGAGAGATGACTGCCAACATTAATGCCTCCCGTGCTTCCGACGCTGCCGACGTTACCCGTTGATAGCGTGGCAATAGAACCGTACGAGTCCTCAGTTTCAAACACCTTTGCATCAGTGTCGTGAACCGATAACTCGCCAACATCAACGTTCTTGAACGCTGCCCCCTGTCGGTCGCGGATGACCTCATCATCAGTGTACATGTTCGAACCGGCGAACGCGATTCTATCACCGATCCACGTGATATCGGATGGGCCGCCCAAGGAATCACGGACTTGGAATGCATACGAAGTGTGGTTCTTCGTTGATACTTGTTCCATATCCAGCGTCACGCTGGTGTCCCCGCGATCACCCAGACTCTGGATGAAGTGTCGACCCAGGAATCCATCGTTTGGCTCGTCTGGGAGCAGCGATTCCAGTTCCGCTGTGTATGCTGTGTGGTTGATACGGCGCAGTGTAACCCTCTCTCCGGCAGAGAGCTTGAGGAACTGACTACCTGTCCCAGCGGCGTACACGTTCCGGATACGATAGGTTCCGTCACCATATCGAATGTTTATCGCACTACCTGGACAGTTCTTTATCTTACAGTTTTCGATGACAGTGGTGCTGCCTTTTGGCGTCTGTAGTGAGTCAAACGGGTGTGTATTTGATCCGCTGTCGTTGTGATATTCGATACCAATCCGGTCGAGGGTACAGTATCTCGCGGATGAGAGGTACTGTCTACATCTAATACCTCGCGTATAGGTGTCCGTAATCCGAACGTTGTACAGCGAGAACGACAAGGAGTCACCGGCGAGCGAGAACCCATCTGCTCCGCCGCTGTACTGATTGAGGTCACCCAGCTTGGGAGCGTTTACGTCCAGCGTAAGGCCGCGAATCTCAACATCGCCATGGTCCGCGTCCCCATCGTAAATAAATGCTGTCTGGTTCGATATAACTGCGGGATCCATGTGCTCAGTCACTGCAAGTGTGGACTTATCAGGCCCCTCACCGTAGACTGAGATGCCGCGTGGCTGACTTCCCCTAGTTCTATCAGGGAGTATACATCCTCGCTACCGAAGTAGTAGGTTCCCTCCGGAACAAAAATAGACCCGTTCGGCCCAGCAGCGTCCATGGCACTGTGGAGCGCGTTTAGAACCTCTTGAGCGTCTGAGAGGCTTGGATCGTTCGGGTTGTAATCGCGACCAATACCGTGGTTGGTGACATCTTCGGCACTGTCAGGCACGTAGGCTGGTCTAGTCATTGGAGGCCGCTCCAGTCAGTCTCTGCAGATATATCTGCCCCGGTGGTAGAGGGCGTCCATGCACCGGCAGTAGTGGTTGCAGTCATTCCATGTGTATCGCTTACAACCGAGTTCATCCTTACCGTTTCACATTCGGTAAATTGATTCCTAATTGCTTTTTTCGGAACAGTGTAGACGTTTCTAGCCAATTTTGTGTTACCCACCTCAGACTGACCTCCTGCTCTGGTAATAGCCTCTTTCGAAGAGTAGTTCGCTCTTAACATGCTGTACCAGATTCGACCCGACTATGGTATTATGGATTGTTACTTTATATTGATATCTGGTTGTTGGATACAAAACTTTGCGAACGGCATACGTACCAGTTCATAGTCTCAACACTGATGTACGATTGCAAGTCGCCAGAGCGAGTAATTCGCCTTTTACTGATCGGTGAAGAGAAACCTCATATATAGCCAAGTTGCTTCAGACGATCTTCAACGTCTGATTTCGATGGTTCTTCCTGTTCTGTAACGCTTGCGCACGGGCTGCTGGTTTTGTGGTCTGTGGCAGACGTAACTGCCCACGGGACCTTTTTGAGATGGGGATGGGGTATCCCTTCCGGATGTCCATATTGGTTCATCTCTCCAAACAGTTCACCGTGGTCAGCAGTGATAGCAACCCGCTCCGCATCTATGTTACTGAGCAGGCGACGAATTGAGCCAAGGACTAGTCGAAGGTTATCCAGATAATTGTCCCAGGCCTCTTGCTTTGAGATTTCCCCACGCTCGATGGCTTCCCATGGATGATCCTCAGCATCAGTAATATCCCGCTGCTCCCTGTATGCGGATGCCACGTGTGGACGGTGTGGCTGATAGTAGTGCAGAATCATCTGTTCGAAGTCAAGCTTTCGTCCCGCAAGGATTGCTTGGTCAGTCACGATATTCGGTGGGATCGTGTCGAAGTAGTCTTCGTACCTATGGTGACGAGACAGTTGTTTCAAGAACTTGAACTGGCTTTCGTCCACTACGTTCCAATCTGCCCAAGTAACCGGCGTAACGTACTTTCGCGGTGGCCGTTTCCCCCTTCAAACGTCGGCTGTGTATGCGGATTCGTGGATATATATACTGTGTCGGAGATCTCGTCTGCGTGTTCCTGAGTAAATGTTTTACATAACCACTCATGGGATGAGCTGCCTGTGGACCACACGCTATCAACCCTGTCAATGAACTCGAACTCAGGTGCGACTTCCCGCAACGCATCTACCCGACAGGCGTCCAGTACGATCAGTAAATCCCACTCCTCTTCATAAATGTTCGTACCCAAAGGGTACTGAGTGGTCAGTGAGAAGTATAGTCCATTATAAGCACCACCTAGAAAATACCGGAGACCCTCCTCCCCCATCTACCTGACCTCCCGTAAGGGTACGTAGCCACTCGCGTATATTCGTCCTCACAGTACGGACTTTCGCAGTAGATAGTATAGTTATAATTCTTCTACCTGCAGTACCGTGAGTGGACTACTCCAGATATAGTTACGCAGGTAATATCCATCTGGTAAATAGATAGTAAACTGTATTTTATTTTTACTTATCTGCTTTCAACATATGAGATACCAAACAGGACAGCCAGTACCGGATGCATACTTATTGAGACTTACTGCCAGTTAGTATTTATGTACGATGCGGTCGTAAGCGCAATGAACCACCCAGACCCCTTCAATCCATACATGGGGCTGTTCAATTTCCGCTCCATCAGGGCACTCAGTATGACCGGTACTGGTATAGATGTAGTTACTCCTCGTCCCAGAGCGCCTCCGGTGGGTCCCTACTCCGAGTTCGGTGACATACCGAGCCAACATGATTACAGCTCTCATGAGGTCCATTATCCCAGATTTCTCTACTTATTACCACAGAAAATATTCAAATATACGCTGTCGTCACGATCGTTTTCGGAAATGCTTCCGGAGTATATCTCATCGAACTTCGAGACGCCGGATATCTGCCATGCTGGTCACATTCATTACGATGGTTACGGGTTAGTGCCATACTGTCGGAGCAACGAGATTCCGCTGACAGTCATGGGGCGTGGAAAGATTTTGAATAACTTCTATGATCTTTCGCAGGTCAGCCGAAGAAAAATCAAGAGACTCTCAATTACGCGGAGGGTATCTTTTGTGTAAGTGAATCGCTCGCACGTATCGCTAACGGTATCACCGAAACACCGAAAGCTACTGTACTCCCAAACGGCGCGAATCCAACGCGGTATCCGACGGACAACGAGGAAGCGATTCGACAAGAACTGGGAATTGATCGAGATACTACACTAATCATGTTCTGTGGCGGGTACACGGAACGGAAAGGAATCAACGAGATTTGTGAAGCTCTGGATGAGATTCATAGCGATGACGTAGCGTTTGTTTTTGTCGGTCATTACGGTGACTTTCGTACAGACCTCATCAGTGAACTCAAAGCTAGCCGCCACGAGAACTATCGGGTCCTCTGGGAAGTCCCGCCGCTGGGTCTCCGGCGGTGGTTCGCTGTTGCCGACATTTTTATGCTCCCAAGCCACGCAGAAGGTCGACCCAACACGATATACGAGTCAATGGCAAGCGAAACCGCGGTTGTCGCCTCCGATGTATCCGGTATCCCGGAGCAGGTTGTAGACGGTGAAACAGGCCTCTTGATCCCAAAGAAAGACTCCAATGGGCTTGCCACCGCTCTGAACAGCCTCATCAACAACCCTTCAGAGCGAGAGCGGATGGGAACAAACGGTAAGAAACGACTGGTATCGAAGGGATGGACGTGGGAAGCACACGGGAAGCAACTTGCAGACCTCCACGAATCGATCATCGATAACGGCCAGCTCCCCTCGGCTGAAGTCCTGGACTAGTGCCCGGCAGGTAGCTGTTAGGCTGTGAAGACGTGTTCTCCGAGGAACCGCTCGTACTCATTAAACACAGGTCGCGGGGAGAAGTCGTCGGCGCGAGAGCGCAACCGATCAGCATCAGGAGGGTCAGCAAGCGTATCACAAACTGCATTGGCCAACCCATTCATATTATCCACTGGGACAAGTGTCCCATACTTTCCATCGGAGAGAATCTCTCTGGGGCCGCTCGGACAGTCCGTTGACACGATTGGACAGCCAACCGCCAAACACTCGATCAGGACTGTCGGTAGCCCTTCATACCGAGATGAGAGGAGAAAAGCATCTGATTTTGCCATATACCGATACGGATTATCGACGAATCCGGGAAGAGACACCACATCTGACAGCCCCAGTCGCTCGACTGTCGCCTGGACTTTCTCTCGGCACGGTCCTTTTCCCGCAATGATGGCACGTGCATTCGAGTTTCTATTGGCTACCGTCTCGAACGCACGAACCCATCCATCCAGATTCTTTTGACCTGCGTGTCGCCCAACGAATAGGACGACATCCCGGTCATTACTTTCTACCCACTCGTGCTCAACTGTTTGGCCGGCCCGCTCACGAATCTGTTCGACGTCCACCGGGTTGTAGAGGACTGAAATATCCGATCGTTCGACTGGAGTTCTGTCAGCGAGGCTGTCCGCGACGCCCTCGGAAACACTGACGATTTGATCCGAGGCGGGGTAAAGCCGGGGAACGATTCGTCTGACAATCTGGTCCTTCGGTGTCGCCTCAACCTCATGTCCGAATGCAGAGTGCTGTGTCGGAATCACCGTAGTATCGACGTCAAGGAACCTATTGATAGCGAGCGACACAATGCTTGGGTGTTCAAGATGGGGAAACAGCGCTGCCGGCTTGTGCTTATTTAGGTATGTAACTAGAAACGGCAGATGTGCGGCTACCCCGACAACTGGCGTCTTCGATGGTGGAAGCTCAACGATAGAGACCTGTTCGGAAAGCTCCGACCGGAGCTCACCGCTCGCTCGTGACAGCAGAAGGTCAATATTATAACCTCGGTCGGCCAGTCCGTTTGCGATAGTGATTGCGACTTGCTCTGCGCCACCGACGGAGAGGTCCGGAATAAAGAACGCCAGCAGTGGTCGGTCACCGTCCGTCGCAACCGAAATATTTTGTTCAGCTACGGGTGAGACTGTAGAACCATCACCATCTGAAAGCGTCGGCTCGTCCATTATGATGTTGGACCCGTCAGATAGTCTTTGTTAGTCACTGGGTTCCAAACTTGACACCGAAACACGTTATCATTTTGAAGGGACGGTCTCTGTCAGCTTCCGACGTAAGGACGCAGCCATCTCGTAGGTCCGCTCTCCTCCCAAGGAGGGGAGTAGGTGAGGGTGGACAGGGCGGTAGAGTGGGTTAGCAAAGAAGGCCAGTAAGAAATACTTACGGGCTTCGCCGTATCGCTCTGCACGTATCGCTGACCGTGCCAACGAGCGTCGCATGGACGCGAGAAAGGTCCGTTCGTAGTATTTCCCGTGCTCCGCTGCAAGGCCACCATGCTTCTCGATAAATAGGGGATAGGCGATATCTCGCTTCTGTTCGAAGTTCGCTGTGATGCTATCCTCTCGTCCAGTTTGGCGATACGTAAGCGTCTCTGTGACCGGTTGGAACTCGCAAGACTGTGCGAGCCGGAAGAACCACTCACGATCCTGCCACGCCGGAAATCTCTCGTCGGGGAGTCCGGCATCGGAAATTGCCTCAGTGTCGACTAGAACCGAAGAAAACTGTCCGAAGTTTGTGCCAGTCAACAAGTCGGTAACCACATCTCCCGCCGCAGTCGGGGTTGAAATCGTTGTTCCAGCCGCGCTTTCTCGTTTGACCCATGTGTAAATGACTCCGGTTTCGGGTGATGATTCGCTAAACCGATCCACCTGCTTCCTGAGCTTTGTCTCTTTCCACCGGTCATCATCGTCGAGAAACGCAACATAATCGCCGTTTGAAGTCCTGATACCTGTATTTCGGGCGGCATTTGCCCCCCTGTTTTCTTCGTGTCGGACTACTTCCGTACGCTTGTCCTTCAAAATATCTTCGGGTAGTGTCGTCGCTACCGGTGTCGGTGATCCGTCATCAATGACGAGTAGTTCGATCCGCTCATACTGTTGATTGAGCACACTGTTAATTGCGGCTGGCAGGTGTTCGTCTCTTCCATAGGTGGGTATTACGACACTCACAAGCGGATTCTCGCCGTTCGTGTGACGTTCCACGGGCATATTAATTTTAATTATACCTCGTGTGCCATCATATTTAAGTACAACATTGCTACCGGACAGATAGAAGATATTTCTGGACAGAGTGCTACCTCCCAAGGTGGTAGATCTGATTTGAGATTATACAGAGAACATTTTGACCCAGTTACGGGATAGATGCTACGTAGTCAACCGAAACAACGTATCAGTAGTCGGTGTCTTATCGGCCAAAGCCATACGGTTTCTGGGGAATTACTATTTCGCAGGTCCCATTATGTCGTAGTACGCAATCCATATGTCAATGACGAAGTGGGTTTCATCCATGTCGATTTCAGGACCTAACCAGAGTCGGTTCCAGTGGTTTCTCATCTCGTTCGCGACTCTTGGAACCATCTCGCTAGTCACCCTCTGGGCTGCTAATATTACTGGCATTCGAGTCTACTTTGTCGGACTGTTTCTGACTCTGCTGGTAACCAGTGAGGTGTTCCCGCCGCTGGCAGACAAGCAGTGGTGGCGTGGGCTACAGCTCGTCAAACTCGTCGGTTGGCTTATTACTCTTTCTCTCCTATTTAAGCGGGTCAGTGCAGTGGTCTAATCCCTTTCGAGTTTCTGAAGCGAGACGTGACAGAGGGGTTTGATCACAGCTTTAGAATGGGGTGTGAGCCAATGCTGTCAGCCATTGGTGACAGTAACCCAGAGATGCGTGCGGCGGTACGCGTTCTCAGGACGGGGATTCGCCCCGACTGGTGCGTCGTTGCGGTAGAGCAGATATGAGATTCGAATGTTCTCACCGACTAGCGTGGGGGCGATCTCGTGTGAGCGCTTGAGCGTTTCACCTTCCGCGACACGGTTCTTGAACCGATCAATTCGTGCGGTGGCTAGGACAGTGCCGTTCTCGATTCTCTGAGCAACGACAACAATTGTGTAATTCAGCTCTTGGCCTTCATGATTGCCGATAGTGACCTGAACAGTCCGCGAACTGCCAAGCGGAATCTGTGACGGATACTCAGAGGCAACAGGTTCTCCGTTGGCGGATTCCGTTACCAGCGCGAACTCAGTGAACTGTTCACCCCGTTCCGCCGACATGGCCGCGTAGCCGATCCCGGAACCAGAGACAAGAAGACCCAGTATAAGCAGGATGTATAGTGTCGAGACACTTCCAGAAGGGTTCAGAGACACTCGGCTCTGTACAGTTGTCTCCCACCGCAAGGGACTGAAACGCTCATCTGATGGCACCCGCATCCGTCGGATCGTTGCGGCAATCGTGAAGATGGCAGTCGTTATTCCGATAGAGAGTTGGTACGGTCCGGTGGTCGAACCAGGCGAAAGCAAGACTAGTCCGAGCCCCAGTAGTGGAACTATACAGACACTACTCCCGACTGCAAGGACGAGTCGTTCACCGACAGAAATTCGTCCCACTCGGCCATCAGATGATCCATCGATCTCAGTAGAACTGCGTGGGAATAAAAGCGCAACGAGAGCGTATCCTGGTGCAATAAGTATCGCTACCAACCCCAGAAAGGCCCCTACAGATGAGTCTTTGACATACCCTTGGGCAGCAGCGAGATGCCAGAGGCCAAGGAGCCCGACTAGCAGAAGATCGATCGGGAACGTCTCCGTCTCAATGTTCGCATCTGCGTCAGTAGCCATTATCACTCGATGAGAGCGTAGTAGTAAAATTAGACAGTTACTACCAGTGCATGTAACTGATCAGTGTCAAACGGAGTCGTCCGTAATCTCTTCGAAAAGTCTGTCTGGGTTGAGAGCACGCTGTCTCCACTTGGCAAATTTCCGTTGACAAAGTAGCTATTCACAACACCCTCATCCAGTTGTACATGACTGGGTCGTTGGTCCCCTATCTCTGGTTAAACAGGTCGTTGAGCGTACGGTCAATTCGCCCTCAGGAAAACACATGAGTCGGCGCCGCGCTGACAGTGGGTACCGGCGCTAGTCACTCAGGGGCTGACTGTTTCTCTGGCAGGGAGTTCCGGAACCGCATCAAGAATTTGAACCGCGGCTGTTCCATCGCCGAAAGGCGTTTCCCACTCTCCAGCCTTTCCACGCATTTGTGTCGCCGCCGCAGTGATACTACTCGGCTCCCGGCCGGCAACGCAGTTTGCACCGACAAATGCCGTCTCAGGGCGTTCAGTGCCATACCTGAGCGTCACACACGGTGTCCCGAGGATGCTTGTTTCCTCCTGGACACCACCTGAGTCGGTGAACACTAGGTCCGCTGTACTCTAGCCGGAGAAAATCGAAGAAGCCCAGTGGTTCGATGAGGCGAACTTGATCGGGGACTGTAATACCAAACTCTTCGAGACGGTCCTCCGCTCGGGGATGGATCGGGTAGATGGCTTCCTGTTCCGCTTGAGCGCTTGCCCGTGCAACGCCGCTGAGAATCCGCTCGAACGCTTCCTGGTCGTCAACTGTTTCCGCCCGGTGAGCGGTCAAGAGGTCGAACTGGCCGTCGGAAACGCCGAGTTCACTCAGAATCCGACTTTTGTTTGCAGCCTCATCATCATAGATTTCAACTGCATCGACGATCGTATTCCCAGTAACAGTGATACGGTCCGCAGGGATCCCTTCGTCGCGGAGTAACGCTGCTGTCTCGGCGGTCGGTGGGAAAAGGTAATCAGAGATGTGATCAATGATGACGCGGTTCGTCTCTTCAGGCATATCGTCATCGAAACTTCGAAGCCCGGCTTCGACGTGAGCCACGTCGACATCGATCTTACTCCCTGCGAGTGCACCCGCGAGAGTCGAGTTCGTATCCCCTTGGACAAATACCACTGTGGGCTCGGTATCCTGAAGTTCTTCTTCAATGCCAGCGAGCATCGCACCAGTTTGTGCCCCGTGATCGTCAGATCCGACTTCGAGGTTCGTATCTGGGGGAGATAACCCGAGTTGTCGGAAAAAGACAGTATCCAGCGAGTCTGAATAATGCTGACCAGTATGGACGATGTGTGTGTTGACACCACGCCGATGGCACTCCTGAATTACCGGGGCCAGCTTGATAATCTCGGGACGCGTCCCAAGAACGAACCCCACAGTGCTGTCAGTCATTGTTGGCCCTGATCCGTAAGTCGAACAGCCGGTGATAGCTCCAGCCAGTCAGTTTCATACCGGTTCCGTGAGTAGCCGCAGGATTTGTTATAGGCTTCCTACGCCATTGATCATGGCCAGTCGTCGCGAGTCAAATTGGTGCTGTCAGAAAATCATCTGTAACGCTGGATCAAATTGTCCGGACATCAAACCCGTGCTCAGCCCACCGATTCGCGTCGATGACATCAACCGGGTCGATCACAGTTCGGCCCGCCATCTTTGACCTGATGGCTTCCGGGTTGAGATCTACAAACTCATCGTGTGCTGCCCCGAATATCACCGCATCAGCATCTCTTACTGCCGTCTCAAGGGTTTCAAGCTGTAATCTGGAGTCCGTCGCCCGTGGGTCGTGAATAGTGACTGATCCCTCGTCCCAACCCCCATCCATAGCTGGGCGAGTGTCCACCGTGACAGTCCCGAGCAGTTTGGCTATTTCCAAACCTGGACTATTGCGAGTGTCGCTGACGTTACCTTTGTACGTAATCCCAAGAACAGCTACAGTCTTATTTTCGAGCGAGTCGATAGCGTCCTCGAGTAGCCTGATAACGTGTTCGGGCATCCTGTCGTTGACTCGGTTCGCGATATCGATTAGCTCTGTTACACCAGACCCATCGCTCAGGAAATGCGGATCGACAGGAAGGCAATGCCCGCCTACTCCTGGACCTGGGCTCAAAATATCAACCCGTGGATGGTTGTTCGCGAGATTGATCGCAGACCGTACATCAATGCCGTAGTTCTCTGCGAGGAGTGCGAGCGTATTGGCATACGCGATACTGACGTTTCGCTCGGCGTTTTGTGCAAGTTTCACGAACTCGGCGGTCGTAGGGTCAGCGGCGACATGAATGTCTCCGGTCGTGAGCGGTTCATAAAGGGATTTGATGGCGTTAACCGAGGCCTCATCGACACCGCCGACGATTCGATCGTTGGTTCGGAGTTCTGTGAGCGTATTCCCTGGCATCACCGTCTCCGGCGTGTACCCCAAGTGTACATCTTCACCGATGTCGAGATTGCCTCTCGAAATGATCGGGGCCAACATTCCAGTCGTTGTTCCCGGCGGCACTGTTGACTCCAACACCACGGTGTCGTCCGACCTGAGAACGCCCGCCACGTTTCGTCCAGCATCCTTCACGTATGTCAGATCCGCCTCGTCGTTCATATCGTCGTACGGCGTTGGGACACAGATTATGTGTACATCAGCGGATTGGGGATGATGACTCGGCGTTAGATTGCACTCCAGCGCATCCTGAATGTACGACTCAAGTTCTGGTTCGCTAACTTTCGGATCACCCTCGTTGAGGTGATTGATTACATCCTCGTTGACATCGAAACCAATGACATCGATGCCTGAATTGGCGAACAGCGATGCGGTCGTGAGCCCGATATAGCCTAGCCCGTGGACGCAGATAGTCATGCTTTCTGTGCCCTCGATAGTTTTGTTATTGACTCGCAACGCTGTCGCCGTTCGAAATAGTCTGACGCTGACTCGTTCCGCATTGACCTACGAATGATATAGATTACCCTTTGTTATGCAGAAGTTGTCTCAAGTAAGAGAATCGACACTATGGTAAACCCAGACCTGAGAAGTGGGGTACGCCGTCTAATACGACCGATCAATGAGGACGATCGCCACTTATTGACGGTACAGTTCTAAGGAGTGCAGAATGATCCCGGTGAATGATGCGAGGATGCCAATAATTGTAAAAGTAGTGCTAGTCAGGGCATATCCGAGTGGAAAGCTTCCGGACTGAAGATAGTTGAACATCGTGAGGTAAGTGAATATAAATCCCAGTAGAACGCAGGAGACACCAGGCACGCCGAGCAACATGATAGGATGTTCTCGCTCAACCGTTCGAATAATGTTTCCAACAAGCGTAAGCCCGTGCTCAACTGGGCCAAGGTTGTTAGAAGCCTCCACATCGTAATCTATCGTCGTCGGAACCTCGACGATCTGGTAGCCGTTTGAGTGGGCGTGGTACAGTATATTGGTGCTTGCATCCATTTGGTCGCCAATTGAGTTGTCTTCAGCAAGTGAGGTTATGGCCTCTGTACTATACGCACGGAAACCACTCTGTGTGTCGTTGATTTGATTGGCTGGCTTGAGGATTCCAAGGCTGAGGTTAGTCATGAGGTTCACCGTGAACAGCCCAAATCGCCTGTACAGCGGCATCTTTGTGTCCGCATCCTCATCGAACCGATTACCGATGACGACCTCCGCCCCCGACTCCTTTTGCTGTTCAATTAATTCTGGGATATCACTGGGATCATGCTGCCCGTCGGCGTCAAGAATGACTAGGTAGTCCGCGTCACCACGGTCAGCTTGCTCAAAAATACTGTTGAGGGCACCACCATACCCGACGTTACGGTCGTGCTCATACACTGTCGCGCCAGCCGCCGCTGCGACCTCGACAGTGTCGTCGGTACTCCCGTCGTCAACAACCAGAACAGTGTCTGCATAGTGCTTGGCCGACTCCACTACCGCCCCGATCGTCGCTGCCTCGTTGTACGCAGGAATTCCGACCATGACAGTCGGATCCGGCTCGGTGACGGGTTCAAGACGGGCATCGACAGTGAACTTCTCTGTACTCTTCAGTGCTTGGCGGCTTGCCGGGAGGTTAACTGACCCATTCTCTTCACCATGATACAGGAGTCCCGGATACCCTGCCTGCTTAGCAAACATCCGCAACCGCTCGCGAGGGGCATCGGCTTCAGCCCAGTTTCCAGAAGGGGGAACCACCTCTGCATCAAGCCACCGGGCAAAAGTGAGTGCCTGAAGGTCAGCATCAACGGCAGCTGTAACGATTGCCTGGTGTGCCCGTGAGTGGATACGAAGAATCTCAGCCGCGATCCATTCGGCGTTCGACTCGGTCGCGACTAGTCCCACCGCCGGCAAGTTCTTCGAAACCTCTCGGATACCGTCACCGGCGGGTGATTGCTGGATTCTATCCGACATCTCAGTCCCACTCCGGAACCGCTCTCGATGGCGGTCGTTCGGTGTGGTCGTCCACACGCTCCGGTACGTATAATGGCATCATTGTGGCGAGTAGTGGACTCCGTTGTGCTCTGCTGTGAACGAGTTATCATATTGTTATCCCCAGCTTTCCGAGATTGTCCCAACCCTGTATTATCCGCAAAAAGCAGGTAACAAAGTATAGTCTGGCGTAGGAATACAGCGCGTGGCCACTACGGTCTGAGAGGAGTTTAGTTCGGCCCATCCCTTACGATACCAAGATTACTCAACTAGGAGATGAGATGTATGTCTATGAATAACTTAAAGCATCAAAACCTCGTTTTCGAATGATATGTCGACAAACGATATTCGCAACTGTCGGGTACTAGTTACCGGAGGGGGTGGGTTCATTGGAAGTCATCTGACATCAGCGCTAGCGGTGGAGAACGAGGTGCGAGTCCTCGATGACTTCTCGACGGGACGGCGTGCAAACCTCCCAGAAGACGTGACTGTCATTGAGGGCGATATACGCGATAAAGGAACAGTCGACGAAGCGATGGACGACATTGACATAGTTTTTCATGAGGCCGCGATGGTTAGTGTCCCGAAATCAATCGAGCACCCGGTCGACTGTCACGAGCTTAATGGGTCGGCAACCGTCACCGTGTTCGACTGCGCTCGACGGCAGGATGCACGGGTCGTACTCGCCTCCAGTGCCGCCGTATACGGCAATCCTGATACGATACCGATTAAAGAAGAAGAACCGGCCGATCCACGCACGCCGTATGGGATTGAGAAGCATCTCGGTGAACAGTATGCACGGTTTTATACAGAGCGGTACGGCCTACCCATAGTCCCGTTACGATACTTCAATGTCTATGGACCGCGTGGGCTTGACGGGGAGTACGCCGGTGTCATCGGCACATTCATTCGTCAGGCACAGGCCGGCAATCCGCTCACAGTCGAAGGTGACGGAAAACAGACTCGGGATTTCGTACACGTTGATGACATTGTCCGTGCCAACCTGCTTGCAGCCGCGACAGATGCTATCGGCAAGCCGTTCAACGTCGGAACTGGACGAAGTATCAGTATCAAGGAACTTGCCGAAACCGTCCGAGATGTCGTTGGAGCGAATGTAGAAATAAAACACGTCCCCGAACGCACGAATGATATCAGAGAGAGCGAAGCAGATCCCAGTGACGCACGCACACTGCTTGGATATGAACCAACAGTGTCCCTCGCAAAAGGGCTGGAAACAACGCTCAGTGCTGAAGCGGAATAAGCCCCTTCTGTTGCTGATAGAACGTCTGTACAATTGCAAGGAAAACATCACATTTGGGCCAGTCTCTCGTCGTAATATCACCGAAGAGGCTATCTATTTATCGCACGGGGTCAGCAATCGTCCCTATGTAAAATAAAGATAGCCTACATATAATAATATAAAACAGCGTCTAACACTGATCCAGACCACAATCATTTAATTTGTATCATCAGCCAGATTCAACACACAGAGGGTTGGCATTTAGAACCCCTAGTAGAGTTGTGACATAAGTGACAGTAGCATTAGAGTTTAGTTGTACATCGGCAACAATCATCACAAGAAATCCACCACACATCATCTTGATGAGTAAGTGATGGGTTTCTTATTATTCGGGTTCCACCTAGTTTTACTGGTGCATCCCTTCGTTCACAGTCCCGTGCTCTGGGATACATCCGTCCGCAAGTCTATTGGGGCTGAGGCATATTGGGCCGTTTTAAAATAACAGTTATACAATCAGGGTATCGAACAGTAAACTAGCTATATCGATGTATATTCGTGTGACATGGAGACAGGAGCGAGCGAAAAATCCGCACCGCAGTAGTATTTGCGTCTATGTCTGAGTTCTACGAACTCACCGACGTTGTTGAACACTGTTATCGGGTGTGTAAAACCGGAATCATGTATTTATCCTCGTATTTGAGCAGAGCCTCCGTCTGGATCGATGGGCCGGATCATACTGCAAGCGTGCGTTAGACACGGACGCGCTGTCGCAACTATCCAAATCCTCAATCAGCTGCCGGCAGATTGGGACAGTGTGTACGCTGAGTCCTCATCTCAAAGGCCACTGCAAAAGCCTGCACTCGCTGCAGAGTAGCAGCGGCTTCTGACAGCACCACGGGTAATTGTTACCGAGGGGGATTTTTAATGACTCGGATGGAAGCAGTCGTATGATTCACAACCGAAGCGAACTGGCTGCCAGCGTTGCACACGAGGTGGCACTCGATTGTATCGAGGCCGCCGTGGCCACGGCCGCACCAGAGGGCGCCACAAGGGCAGCCGTCAACCGTGACGGCAAGACGCTGACAGTCGGCGAGACAACGTACTATCTTGATAACTACACTGATGTCGTCATCGTCGGTGGCGGGAAAGCCGCAGACGGTGTGACACGGGCGCTCGAGTCTGTTCTCGGGGACACCCTCAACGGCGGCCACATCGTCGTCAAGCAGGCTACTGACACCGAAACTGTCCAGAGGTCTGTCGGAGATCACCCGTTACCGTCGAACCGAAACGTTGTGGCGACCACCGATATTCTCGAAACCGTTGACGAGGCCGATGCGGAGACGCTCATCTTGTTCGTCCTGACAGGCGGGGCCAGTGCGCTTCTATCTGCTCCGGCCGGGGACCTGACACTGGATGACCTCCAGACGACGACCGACAGGCTGCTCAATGGTGGTGTTCCGATTGAAGAGATCAACGCGGTCCGGAAGCACCTCTCGGACCTGAAAGGTGGCCAAATAGC
Source organism: Haloarcula sp. NS06 (assembly GCF_051122755.1). Classification (NCBI taxonomy): domain Archaea; kingdom Methanobacteriati; phylum Methanobacteriota; class Halobacteria; order Halobacteriales; family Haloarculaceae; genus Haloarcula; species Haloarcula sp. NS06. The sequence goes on along the minus strand of NZ_CP184846.1, from coordinate 66,138 downwards.
ACGGCGCGCGGCTCCCGCCACTGTCGCCGGGGTACTGATCAGCGACGTTGTTGGAAACGACCTTTCGACCATCGGTAGCGGTCCCTCAGTTCCGGACGAGACCACATACGAAGATGCCCTTGGCGTGTTCGAACGATACGACCTTAGCCCGCCGTCAGCCGTTCACGACCACCTCGAAGCGGGGCAGGATGGCCGACTATCGGAGACACCGTTTCCCGATGATTCGGTCTTTGACCGTGTTACGAACCACCTCATCGGGGACAACGCAACCGCGCTTGACGCCGCCGCTGCTGTCGCACGGGAGGCCGGCTACGAACCGCTCGTACTCACGTCTCGCCTGCGCGGCGAACCCCGCGAAGTGGCGAAACCGCTCGTCGCTATCGCCGAAGAGACAACAGCGACGGGAACACCGGTCGAACCACCGGCCGTTCTCCTTGCCGGTGGCGAGACGACCGTCACCGTAACAGCGGACGGTGGGCAGGGAGGGCCTAATCAGGAGTTTGTTCTCTCCAGCGCACTGGCCCACGACGGCGACGCGGTCATCGCAGCCGTCGACACTGACGGTGAAGACGGAAGCTCCAATGTGGCCGGTGCAATCGCCGATGGGGCCGTCATCGGCGACCGCGAACGAGCCCGCGATGCGTTGCTCGCAAACGATGCCGGCTCGTACCTCTCGGAAATTGAGGCGACAGTCGAAACCGGACCGACCGGGACGAACGTCAACGACGTGGCCGTGCTCGTTGTCCCAGACCCAAGCGAGTAATCCCGGCTACCGATACACGGTGGCTATTCTCAGGTGGTACTACCGGACCGCCACATCACGATTGAGGTGGTAGCTACCGTTCGATCCGTGGATCACGTTTATCAACAGACGGGCTGATATGCCGCGTATGAACGCATCAGATCAGGCGGTCGCGGCGGACGCACTCTCGGTCCCGGAAGAGACGATCGTCGACGCCTGTGGCGACCCGCCACTCCCCGAGTTCGGTATCATCGAACAGGGCTGGGAGACAGACCCGATAGCGCCAGACGATGTCGCAACACATGCAGCCCGAGCGGCCGAATCCCTGTCCTTTGCGGACGTGCCTGCCGGCGGCGAAGTCGCGCTGGGTGTCGGCAGTCGCGGTATTGCGAACCTGCCCACTATTGTCGCCGGTGTCGTCGGCGCAGTTTCCGACGCCGGCTACGAGCCATTCGTCTTCCCGGCTATGGGGAGCCACGGTGGCGCGACCGGCGAGGGACAGCGAACGATGCTGAACGAACTGGGGGTGACCGAGTCGGCCATCGGCTGTGAAATCCGGTCGACTATGGATGTGGACGAGGTCGGACGAACGCCGGATCGGGACGTGCCTGTCGTCGCCGACGACAACGCTGTGGCGGCTGATGCAATCATCCCTATCAACCGAGTTAAGCCACACACGGACTTCGGCGGGGCAGTCGAGAGCGGGCTCTCGAAGATGCTCGTCATCGGCATGGGCAAGCAGCGCGGCGCACAGATTGCACACAAGTGGGCCGTCGACTGGTCGTTCCGCCGGATGATTCCCGAAATTACTGGCCAGCTGCTCGAAGAGCTCCCCATCGTCGGCGGCGTCGCAATCATCGAGGACCAACACGACGACACGACCCTGATAGAAGGTGTGCCGCCGAGTGGCTTCCTCGACCGCGAGGAGGAACTGTTAGAGACCGCCTACGAGCTGATGCCGAAGCTCCCGTTCGAGGAACTTGATCTCGTGGTGTTCGACCGGCAAGGGAAGGAGATCAGCGGCCAGGGACTCGATACTAATGTCATCGGCCGCCGACCGTTCTCGATTAACGAGCCGGCCCCAGAGACACCGGACATCAAGCGCATCTTCACACGCGGGCTGACGGAGAAGACCCACGGGAACGCGATGGGTGTCGGCTCGGCTGATATCATCCATGCTGATATTGTTGCGGAACTTGACGCGGAGACGTCGCTGATCAACGCGCTCACCGCGAGCACGATTCGCGGCGTGAAACTACCGCCGGTAGTTGAAACCGACCGTGCCGGCATCGTCGCGGCGCTGTCGACGATAGGGGTCGTCAACACCGACACCGTTCGGGTACTCCGTGCAGCCGACACGATGCATCTCCACCAGCTCTACGCGTCGCCGGCGCTGGTCGAGGCCGCACGCGACCGTGACGACCTCCGTGTCATCGAAGAGCCGTCGCCGATTAAGTTTGATAACGGACAGCTTGTCGCGCCGTCGCTCCGCGAGTAGCTGCCGGTAGCGAATCTGTATACTCACACTGCGGACTGCAGACAGAGCAGGCAACGATTCCTAAAAGTCGTCGCAGCACACACGCGACATCTCAGATCCCGAATCCAACGCGACGTGTCCCCCCAACATATGGATGGATAATAAATAACGGGCGTACATACGTTAGGTATGACGCTTCCCGTGCGAGAGCAAATTCCAAGCCGAAGCGGTTGTCTAGGTTGCCAATAGCTCGATCGGATGGCGCGGCTGCCGCTCCAGTAGGGCGTCAATCTGTTCGAGACAAGAGGTCCCGCTGGCGACGACGGGACGGTCCTGTACGCCGTCGTCTCGCAATTGTGTCCGAAGCCGGTCGCCAACGTCCATGCTCAGTTCGTAGTAATCGGACTTGTACCCGAAGCTTCCAGCCATGCCACAGCACTCCACGTCAGATGTGACAACGTCGTAGCCACACGCTTCGAGGACAGCGACGGTATGGGCTTCGAGTCCGAGCGTCCGCTGCTGGCAGTGGCTGTGATACGCGATTTCTGCGCCGGTGACGGTCGAGAGTGAATCGGTGGACGCGCCATTGTCGAGTAAGCCGAAGAGGTATTCGAACACTTCGTAGCTGTTCGCCGCGATGTCGGTAAACGCCGGCTCGTCAAGAAGTCGCTCGTATTCACGGGTGAACATCGCGTGGTCGCTCGGCTCGATAACGACCACGTCGCGGCCGTCTTCGATATGTGGTTCGAGGATCTCTGTGACCCGTTCGGCGTGGTCGGTCGCCGTCGAAACCATCCCCTGTGACAGTGGCGCGCGGCCGCTGGACGGAGCCGGCGGCACTACCACGTCGACACCCAGCGACTCAAGTACCCTTACCGCGGCTTTGCCGCGCTCAACCTGCACGTGGTTCGTGTACAGGTCCGGGTACAGCACCGCCCGACGCTCAGGATTTGTGATCTGTGAGTCACGGGCGGCAGCCCAGTCGACAAGCGTTTGTCGCTCGAACGTCGGCAGATCTCGCCTCGGGTCGATGCCCAGAACTCGGGCCATCGTTTGCCGAGCGAGTGTTGTCTCGGCTAGCCAGTTTGACACCGGTGCGGTGGCACTACCCAGTTTCGCAACGGTCTCGAAGTTTCCGAAGAAGCGTTTCTGCAGTGGGGCACCATCGTCCTCTTCGTCGGGAGTGAGGCCATCGACGAGCCACTCCCCGGGGGCATCTTTGTCGCGGTTGATGCGGTCCCGGACGACGGTGTTGATCCAGGGGATGTCGATACCGACCGGGCAGGCGTTCACGCAGCGCGTACATCCGGTACAGAGGTCGTTGAACTCCTCAGCCACGTCTAACCCCTCAATACCGGCTTCCCATCCCGTCGCAATACCGCCCGAATACGTCTCCCCGCCGAAGGCGTGGCCGCCGACGCTCTGGAAGTTCGCACACGAGTTCGAACAGGCGGAGCACCGGATGCAGTACAGCGTCTCCCGGAGCTGCTCGTCGTCCCGCATCTCTAGTCGGCCGTTATCGATCAGCACGAGATGGAAGTCGCGGTCGGAGTCGAATTCAGACAGCGGTGTTTCGTCGTCGGTGAAATCGACGACCGGCGTGTCGACCGGTGGGGTCAGTAGCGAGACATACGACGTAATGTCCTGCCCAGTGCCCGACCGACCGATGAGTTCGATGAACGGATGGAGGTCTGCAACTGTCGGGATGACTTTTTCGACGCCAGCGACGGCGACGTGTGTGTCCGTCGCAGCCACCGTTTTGCGGGCGTTGCCCTCGCTGGTGACCAGCGCCATCGTTCCAGTGTCGGCCGCGATAAAGTTCGCGCCAGTAATGCCGACTTCCGCGTCGATGATCTGCTCGCCGAGTTTCTCGCGAGCGAAATGAGTCAGTTCCTCGGCCGTCTCCAGTGGCTCATCAGGGTCAAACCGCTCGTTAAATAGCTCGGCGATGCTCTCACGAGACTTGTGAATCGCGGGGGCAACGATGTGGGAGGGGGCTTCATCAGCGACTTGTAACACCCACTCGCCAAGGTCCGTCTCGACCACGTCCACGCCGTCGGCTTCAAGTGCCTCGTTGACCTCGATTTCCTCGCTGGTCATCGACTTACTCTTGACGGCTCGGTCAGCTGCTCGCTCGTCGGCCACGTCACGAATGTACTCGTTTGCGTCAGCGGCGTCGTCGGCGATGTACACCGACCCACCGTTCGCTTCGACGGTCTCCGTTAGCTGGTCAAGTAGATCTGGAAGCTCCGCGATAGCGTCCTCCTTGATACTGCGGGCCGCTCGCTTGAGGTCCTCGTAGTCCTCTAGGTCCGAGACAGAGTCGTACCGTCCCGTGTTGAACCCCTGCGTATTCTCCGCGATTGCCGCTCCCTCGGTCCGCATCAGTTCGCGGATTTCGTCGGCAGTCGCCATTGTCAGGCCTCCTCCTCGACGATGATGACGTGGACCTCTTTGGGTCCATGTGCACCCTTGACCAACGCGCCCATATCGGCTGTCGCACTCGGTCCTGTTGCGATGATTGCACTCTCGCCGGTTTCGTTGAACCGCTCGTCCAACTCTGCCACTGCTGCGTCCATATCGGGCTGGATGTCTTCCTCGTAAAGAATGGCCACGTGGCGCTCGACAAACAGGCTCACGAGTTCGCTGGCCTGATCGGTCATCGAGAGGACAAGTGAGCCGTAGTCGCCGATACCGAGTTCGGCCTCGGTTACGCCAGTGGTCGCCTCTCGAAGCGCGACCGGTGTCGGGTCAACTGTTACCGGCGTCTCTGTGAGCGAAAACGCCTCGTCCGCAACCGCCTCATCAGGCGGAACCCCAACGGCAGGCTCCGTGACCGCCTCGGTGACAGCGGCTTCGAGTTCGGACTCAGTAGTGCTGGCAACTGTCACACCCAAGGCTTCGAGAGCTCCCTCGAACGACGCGCGTTTGCTTTCCATCTATACGCGAACCGTAAACCTACATCATCATTTAGTTTTTGTCTGAAACGAATGGACGTCCGACAAGTTCATACTAAAATGTGACTCAGAAGGTATCCTACAGTGGCTGCAATGTTGTGAACTTGGGCACATCACGATCAGTGTTCATAGAAGCGACACCCACAACATAACCAAATCCTGGTATTCCGTATCGATATATTCGATAGATAGATATGTCAATGAAGAATCCACTACCAGATGATACAGTACTCACGGTATCGCAGATTCAACGCTAAGCAGTTGTTTTCAGATCAAGCAATGACTGAGAGGAAGGGGTTTTGTGGGTTCTCGAAGAAACACCGACAACGGACCGATGGACGACCGACCCAGTGGATCTCCAGACACAGAGATTGCAACATTGCTTGAACAAGGGAAAGAGGCTGACGCACTGGCAGCACTTGAGCGGCTTTCGACAGCCGGACCAGCTACCCAACAGGCGTGCTTGCGGTCACTCAAAGCGGCTGCCAACGACCAGCCAGAACTGTTCGACGGCGTCCTACCATCACTCACCGATTTTTTGCAGGACAGTGAGCGCCCTGTACGGCTCACGACAGCGAAATTATTCGTTACGATCAGTGAGAGCGCGCCGGGTAGCGTGGTTCCGGTTGTTCCGACGCTTGCTGATCGACTGGCGGATGAGGCGGAGTTCTACTACGTCCGTGCCCGGTGTGCAGAGGCGCTGGGCTACGTCGCCGTCGATCATCCCGACGCCGTTGTCTCACCTGAGGTCGTGGCAGACCTGCGTATCGGTCTGGAGTTCGACGAACCAGAAGTAACAGAGAAATTGGCGAAGGCGCTGGTCCATGTGGCCCTAGGTAGTCCCGACAGACTCCGCTATCAAGTCGACTCACTCGCCGAGCATCTTCAAGCAGACAGCGAATTAGTCCGATATCACCTGAGCACAACACTCGTCGTTATCGGTTCTGCGTGTCCCGAACGGCTTGCAGACGCCAAGGAAGTACTTGTCTCGTGCCTCGAAGACGAAGGCAGATACGTCCGTGGGCGGGCGGCCGAGGCGCTAGGTTTGCTTGCCGGCACTGCCTAGCATGGAATCGTTTCCGCAAGCACAGCTCGACAGTCTCACCGTAGACGAGACGTTTGTTGCAAGACGAGCACAATTCGCCCTGTCTCGGCATCGCGGGACGGAGCCTGCTGATGGATTCACAGGCATAGGCACGAGAGATGCAATCCGCACGCAGACGGCCGATATTGTCTCGAAAATCCGGACGCCAGAAGGAGATGGCGGATGCCCCACACTGCGGGCTTTCACTCCCCGAATCCGGTCCCCCGCTGTGCCCGGGCTGTGGCACCCCACTGTGAAAGAACAGCGGTTTACCGACAGTGCTCACAGCACGGTCCACTTCTAATAGGACTACGGTTGCAGTCGATTACCTAGCGCTGCGTCATCTCGTACCGATACCTCTCATATGTATCTACTTCTGTGGGGATCGGATAGTACTGGTGAGACATTCCATCCCAGACAAGATGGAGTGTGTATCTAGTATATCTACATCCAATTTTGGGAATATAAATCGAAATGGGGCCATTACAGAACCATATTGGACGAGATAACTGAAGCACGGGTCAATAGCCGCTCCCGTAGCCGTCCAACTGTCTCCACAGTGACTTCTTGCTCGGTAACCCTGCTGTTTGTTCTGTTTTGAAAAACAGTACAATTTGCATCAGTAGCAGTCACACGAAGGTACCTACTCTCACAGTCAGGAAGCGGACGGTAGAGTGATCCGCGATACCATCACGAGGGCACTTCTGATGCCAGGTCACCCGCAGGCTATCGTTTGAATGCATGAAAGTCAGGTGTCCCGTTAGCGGTGCGTGGGAGAGACATTTGTCACTTTGACAGCGGCAATCGGCCCAGTGAATAACAGTGGTACGTCCGTTATTTAGTATCCAATCAATTCGATGTAAGGGCCACCTGAATGGATTTTGTCGTGCTGAGGACTTGCCCGGTGATATCTTCCCTGAGGTATCGGCCGTTCAAGCGCTCAACGGGGCCACAAATGCCCAGCGCGGCGATCCGATTGCCGCCAACGTCAGGCAGCGGGGCGGCAACACCGACAATCCCTTCGTACTGTTCACCTCTACAGAACGCAATACCGTCATCGCGGATCCGGCGCAGTTCTTCGGTAAGTTCGTCTGGGGCAACGATTGTCGCGTCAGTCGGTGCGACAAGCTCTCTTTCATCCAGAATCGATTTGACGCGACTACTCGAGAGCGACGATAGCAGTGCCTTTCCCGGAGCGTTGACATGGAGTGGCAACCGTTCGCCCGCATAGAACGGGACCGACCAGCCGTCTTCGGGTTCGGAAATTGACACTGGGACGCCGGCCGTTTCTTCGAGAACGAACAGTGTCGCTGTTTCCCCTGTTGCTGCCGCCAGATTATCCAGTTGCTGTTTCGCCGCCTGATAGAAACTGAGATTATCTCGCGTTCTCTCACCGAGCGCTAGCGGACGGAGCGACGCAGCATACGTTTCTGCGTGCTTGACCACGTATCCGGCCGCACGCAACGTCGAGAGATGGTTGTGAGCGACGCTCTTAGAAACCCCCACTGTGTTCGCAAGCTCTGTCACCCCGACAGGTCCGCCCTCGGCGACAAGCGCCTCCAGAATAGCCACCGAGGTCTGGGTCGCTTCGACCGCATACTGTGGTTCTTCGGTCATTGAACGTCATTTCAATACCTCGCCTTAAAATTCTGTTCACTAGAGCAGAACAGTTAGAGTGATGTAAGCTAGTAACACAGAGAGGCACACATTATTTATTGTCCATAACTAGATTGCTACGATGCCTGGATACCGAAATTTACTCGTTCTTCTCTCCAGAACGAGTGTACTCAGAACAGTGCAGATCCTCAGCGTGTAGAAAATACCCGCGTCAGGCTGGCACGGCCATTTTGACTGCATCGGAATCGCTCTCATCTAAGCACCGTGTCGACTGTGGCTTAGGTCTTCGACCCCAATTGCTTCCATACCGTTGTAAGGCCGCTCGACGGCGGCGTTTCCGAACAGTATCAGGAGGTCGCACTTGCTTACTCAGAGCCGTCTGGAATGACTACTTTCTTTAGTCCCTCAGCGTTGCCCATCCGTTCAAACGCTGTCGGAAGGTCGTCAAGCCCGATACGTTCGGTGATAAGCGGCTCGGCGTCGATACGTTCGTGTTCGAGCAGTGTTATCGCTCGCTCGAAGTCCTCAGTCGTCAGAGAGAACGAACCGCGGTAGTCAACCTCGTCAAAGAAGACATCGAACGGACTGATTTCCATCGTCGCTTCCTGGTCCGGGACGCCAAAGATGAGTGTCGAGCCGCCGGGCGCGGTCACAGCGTTGGCCTGCTTGATTGTCGGGACGAGCCCGATAGCCTCAGCGCCGACGTCGACCGGTCCACCGGCCGCCGCCGGGATCGCTTCCTCGGGATCTTCTTCGTTGGGGTCGATGACGGCATCTGCGCCGAGGTCGGCGGCCAGCTCTCGCCGTTCGTCATCGAGTTCGGAAACCACGATTGGGGCAGCGCCCGCGTTGCGGAACGCTTGCAAGAGTAGCAAGCCGATCGGGCCAGCGCCGATAATACCGACACTGTCTCCCGGTTTGATGTCAGCCTGTTCGACACCGTGGACACAACAGGCGAGCGGTTCGGCGAGTGCGGCCCGTTCGAAGGACATCTCGCCGATGTCCTCAACGTTGATAGCCGGGACGCGGACGTACTCGGCGAAGGCCCCGTCAAGGATGGTGTCACCGGCACCACCGATGCTCGTGTTGTTCTCACAGAGGTGCGTCTCCCCCCTCTTGCAGTACGAACAGGCGTTACAGGGGACGGTGGGATTGATTGCGACGCGGTCTCTGACCGCAAAGCCCGCAACGTCGGCACCGACTTCCGCAATAGTCCCGGCACCCTCGTGGCCCAGAATCAGTGGTGTTTCGGCGGCGAAGGTGCCGTGATACATATGATAGTCGGTCATGCAGACGCTACAGGCGCCAACCTGAACGAGAACCTCGTCATCCGCAGGGTCCGGTCGGTCACGGTCTTCGACGGTAATTTCGCCGACATCGGTCAACATGCTAGCGCGCATCAGTCGTCCTCCAACGGTCGGCTCGCGGTCGTCACTGCAGCAGTACCTCTTTCGTGCGTTGGTGTGGGTCGGGTCATGGGTGGTTTGGGCCGTAGCCCGTTGTCACTAGTCCGGCTGAGCTGGACACACAGCGGACTCGGCTACGATCCGTACTCTCGATGTTTTTGGACTGCGTATTAAAATCTTGCCACGGTTACCCGTACTCCGGAGGCAGATGAGTTCGTGGATGGGGGCTTCCGTACTGTATGCCGTCTGTTCTCGCCCAGTGTGATGGGTATTCTACCTTACAGATGATTACCTTTATTATGCATCGGTATTTCGATAGTGACGAGGTAAACTGGCATGACCAACTCCAACAGGCGGACGTTTCTGAAAGCGACAGGTGTCGGACTACTCGGCGGCCTCGCTGGCTGCACACGAGGCGGCGATGGCTCAGACGGAAGTGGGAGTGACGGCTCAAGTGATGGTAGCGGTGGTTCCGATGGCGGAACCAGCACCGCTGGAAGCGACGGTGAACTCGCGGTTCCTCTCAGCGAGTACGAGGACGCCGATATCGACTGGCGACAGTTCGAGGGGTCCTCGATCAACATCGGAGCCGTCCAGCACCCCTGGGTTTCAGCCATCAAGCCCGCAGTCCCCGTCTTCGAGGAACTGACCGGAATCGACGTCGTTTGGAACGTCCTGCCCGAACAGCAGTTCAGGACCAAGCGCCAGACGGACGTCAGTACCGGCGCCGGGCAGTTCGACGTCTTCTACATGGATCAGGTCGTCAACCAGTTCCGTGAAGAGGGCTGGATACAGCCGCTCGACCCGTTCTTTGACGACGACAGTCTCTTCGACGAAGACTGGTACGAGCCCGACGACCTCTTCGAGGCGTCGCGGTGGCAGGCTCACGGTGGTGGCTACAGTGACACATGGACTGGGATGCCGATTACCGTCGAAGTCCAGACACAGTTCTACCGCAAAGACCTCTACGAAAAGCACGGTCTGGAAGTCGCGGAGACGCTCGAACAGTTCCGCCAGAACGCCAAGACTATCCACGAGAACGAGTCCGACGTCGTCGGCACCGTCGGCCGTGGCGACAAGGGCTATGGGATGAACATCTACATCCTGAACACGTTCCTGCGCCAGAACGGTGCGGAACTCTGGGACAGCTTCCCGGACGATTCCGGCCTCGATTCGGACGGCGTAATCGACGCCGCGGAGTGGTACGTCAGCCTGTTGCAGGACTACGGTCCCGAAGGGGCCTCGACCCAGACCTGGTCAGACGTGCTCTCGACGATGCAGGAGGGTCGCGCCGGTCACATCGTCTCCGACGCGAACCTGTTCTGGCCCGGTCTTACCGGCTCTGACTCCTCAGTTGCGGACAAGGTCGGCATCGCGAAGGTTCCCAGCCCGGCCGACGGCCAGTTCTCGCCGAACGCGTTCAACTGGCAGATCTCCACGTCGAAGAACGCCCAGAACTCCGAGCAGGCGTTCCTGTTCATGGTGTGGGCGTCCTCGCAGCCGACCAACACCTGGATGCACGTCGAGGGCGACGCCGCCTTCTCCGTCCGGCAGTCCGTCTGGGAGAACGACGAGTTCCGTTCTCGCGTCGGCGAGAACTTCGCACAGGTCACGCTCGAATCCCTGCAGGAAGCAGCGCCGGACCCGTTTCGACCGGAAGTACCCCGAATGGGGCCAGCGGTACTCCGAGGAACTGCAGCGCGCCATCGCCGGCCAGAAGTCCGCCGAGGAGGCGATGACCCAAGCGGCGTCCATCGCAGAAGACATCTACAGCAATTAAATCTAAGCCACACCTGCGCCACAACACATCCCACAAATGAGTACACCAACGCAAACGGAAACGACACCTCAATCGACCTTCGCCAGGCTGCGGGACCTGTGGAACGACTACCTCCCGTACTGGTTCATGGCACCAATGGTGGCGGTGATGGTGATGATCACCTTCTTCCCCGGTGCCTACGACCTGTATCTCAGCCTAGTCGCGGAGCCGACACTCGATGTATTCGCAGCTGATTTCGTGGGGCTCCGCAACTTCGAGACGGCGTTCACCCGCGGCGGCGCGATCCACTCGTTCATCATCACGATTACTGTCGTCGTCAGCGCGCTGCTCCTCGAAACGGTCCTCGGGTTCGTTCTGGCCGCGCTCGTCGCCGGCGTCGGCTCCGACCGGGCGAAGTCGTTCTACCGGGTGTTGTTCATCATTCCGATGGCCGTTGCCCCCGTCTCGCTCGCGACCATCGGCCGGATCATGCTGAACAGCGAAATCGGCATCATTCCGTACGTCATTAACACTGGTACGCCATTCACAGCACCGAGTTTCCTCTCGGAAACCCCACTGGTGACGGTGATCCTGCTGGATGCGTGGAACTGGACGCCGTTCATGTTCATCATCTTCTACGCCGGCCTCTCGTCGGTACCGAAGACGCTCATCGAGGCGTCCCGCGTCGACGGAGCCCCGATGTGGCGGCGATACGTCCACGTCATCATCCCCTACATGAAGCCAGTCGTGTTCGTTGCGACGCTCATCCGGTTGATCGACTTATTCCGGACGTTCGGCGTGGTGTACGGACTCACAGGCGGCGGTCCCGGGACGGCGACCCAACTCGTGAGTATCAACATCTACGAACAGATGTTCATCAACAACCAGATCACCGTGGCCGCAGCAATCGCCATCGTCTACCTCGTCCTCGTCGTTGCACTGTGTAACGTCATCATTGCGAAGGTCGGCTTCGAGGGGGTGTGGGACTGATGGCGACAACGGATGGCGACTCCGCGACCGCGTCACAACGACTCGACAAGGACACGCGGGAGAAGCTCGTCACGGTGGTTCGACACACAATTCTGCTGACGTGGTCGTTCATCGTACTGTTCCCGCTGTACTGGCTCGCTTCGATGTCGCTGAAGCCCCCGGGCCAAGCGAACTCGCTGCCGCCCGACTGGATCTTCCTGCCGACGGTGTACAACTACATCCAGTTGTTCCAGGACTCCGGGTTCGTCGCGGCGTTCGCCAACAGCCTTGTCATGGTGTCAGCGTCGGTTGTCCTCGTGCTATTGATCGGCGTTCCCGCCGCGTACGTCCTCTCGCGGTACGACATCCCGATGGAGCGTGACGTTCTCGTGTGGATACTCTCCTCACGGATGCTCCCGCCGATTGCCGTCGTGCTCCCCTTCTTCATCATCTTCCGGGAGCTCAATCTGTTCGACACCCGCGTCGGGATGGTGCTGATGTACGTCAGCATCAACCTCTCGCTGGTGGTCTGGGTGATGAAGGCATTCTTCGACGGCATTCCCGAGACCTTAGAGGAGGCCGCCCGCGTCGACGGTGCAACACAGTTCCAGGGCTTCAGGAAAGTCGTCCTGCCGGCGGCCAAGCCCGGCATCTTCTCGGTCGCCATCATCAGCTTCATCTTCGCGTGGATAGAGCTACTGTTCGGACTCGTGCTGACGAGCTTCGAGGCAGTGCCGGTGACGCTGTTTGTCTACTCGTTCATCGGCTCCCGCTCGATCGAGTGGGGGATGCTCGCAGCCGCCTCGACGGCGATGATCGTTCCGGTCGTCATCTTCCTCATCGCGGTCAACAAATACCTCGCGGCCGGGCTCAGCTTCGGCGTGGTGATCAAAGAATGACGACGCTGTCCACACCACGACAGGTATCGCTCGCGAACTACGCCCCTGCGGCGGCGGTAGCTTCACTTAGCCGCACATTGGAGGCAAAATAATGGCAAAGATCACAATCGACGACGTTACGAAGCGATTCGGTGAAGGAGATGAGTCAATCATCGCGGTCGACGACGTCTCGCTAGACATCCGCGATGGCGAGTTCATCGTCTTCGTCGGTCCGTCTGGGAGCGGGAAGTCGACGCTCATGCGCATTGTCGCAGGGCTGGAAACGCAATCCGAGGGCGATATCCGCATCGGCGATAACGTGGTCAATCAACTTGGACCGCGCGCCCGGGACATCGCGATGGTGTTCCAGAACTACGCGCTGTACCCCAACATGACCGTCGAGGAAAACATGTCTTTCGGGCTGAAGATGTCGACGGATATGTCCGCCGACGAGATCGAGGAAGCCGTCACCTCCGCCGCCGAAATGATGGACATCGATATGCTGTTGGACGACAAGCCCGGCGAACTCTCCGGGGGACAACAACAGCGCGTCGCACTCGGCCGTGCTATCGTCCGTGACCCGAACGTCTTCCTGATGGACGAGCCGCTGTCGAACCTAGACGCCAAGCTTCGGGCGGAGATGCGCACCGAAATCAACCGGCTCCAAAACGACCTCGATGTGACGACGCTGTACGTTACCCACGACCAGACAGAGGCAATGACGATGGGCGACCGGCTCGTCGTCCTCAACTATGGGGAGCTCCAGCAGGTCGGGACGCCGCTAGAGTGTTTCTACCGCCCGGCCAACCAGTTCGTCGCTGGCTTCCTCGGCTCGCCATCGATGAACTTCTTCGAGGGCAAGGTCGAGGGCGGAACCCTCCGCGCGGACGGGTTCGACTTCGACCTGACCGAACGGATGCAGTCAGCCGTTGGAAGTCGAAACGAACTCGCCCTCGGTATCCGGCCGGAAGACATGACGCTCCACGACCGGGCGAACTCGGGCCACGAGTTCGAGGCCATCGTCGACGTCGTCGAACCGATGGGGAGTATCTCCTACGTCTATCTCCAGGCGCGGGCACAGAGCCACGAGCAGACGTTCATTGTCGAGACAGACGGGCAGCGCCCGATCAGCGAGGGCCAACACGTCTACGTCGAGATCCCAGATCGGGACGTACACTTGTTCGACGCCGCCAGCGGCGAGACGATCCACCAGCGCCAACTCGGTGATGACGCGGAGATGGCGCTCGAAGAGCAAATAAAGCCCGCCGAGTGACGGCGATACCCGTCACCGCCTCACGGCTGTAATCAACCGACAGTTATCGACAGACCACACATGGCAGATCAAGACAGTTCACATTACGAGACGCGTACCGCTATCTGCGAGTACGGCCGGAGCCTGCTCGAAGACGACTTGACCACCGGGACTGGCGGAAACCTCAGTGCCCGACTCGACGAGAACCACATCGCGATCAGTCCGTCAGGAATCCCCTACGGAGAGATCGAACCCGAAGACGTTCCGGTTGTACAGACGGACGGCACTGTGATTGAGGGTGACGTTGAGCCGTCGACGGAGCTTCCGATGCATCTGGCCGTCTACCGCGAGCGACCGGCGGTCGGCGGCGTCGTCCACACCCACTCGCCGTATGCGACGACGTTCGCCTCGCTTGGGGAGGCGATACCGGCATCGCACTACCTCCTCTCGTTCACCGGAACAGAGGTGCCCGTGGCCGAATACGAAACGCACGCGACCGAGAAACTCGGCGAGGCCGCCGTCGACGCGCTGGGCGAATCGTTCAACGCCACGCTGTTGCGCAACCACGGCGTCCTGACAGCTGACGAAACGCTGGCCGACGCCTACACGGTCGCGCTAATGGTTGAGTACTGCGCACGTATCCATCATCAGGCCCGGGCTATCGGCGAGCCGGAAATCCTTCCGGACGAGGAGATCGACCGGCTGGCCGACAAGCTCGACAGTTACGGGCAGTGACCACGCATGCCTCTCCCAACTGATCCATGAACCACGTCGCTATCGACGTCGGCGCGAGCGGCGGGACAGTGTTCCTCGGCGAGGTGACCCAGTCGTCGTTCTCCGTACGAGAAGTCCACCGGTTCGATAACCGACCCGTCGAACGGGACGGCCGCTACGTCTGGGACGTCGGCGCGCTGGTTGATCACATCGGCGACGGAATCCGGGCTGCCGACGACCACGCCGACAGCCTCGATACGGTCGGTATCGACACGTGGGGGCTTGACTTCGGACTCTTGGCCGACGGCGAACTGCTCCGAGACCCGGTCTCTTACCGCGACCCCAAGTCGACAGCCACACGCGAGCAAGTTTTCGAGGCTGTCGGGAAGCGGCGGCTGTTCGACGCGACCGGCATCGCGAACTGGAACACACCGAACACGCTGTGGCAACTCCACACTATCGCCGAACGCGAGCCCGAACTTCTCGAAGAAAGCGACGGCTTGCTCATGATACCACAGCTCCTCTCGGCACGGATAGGGGGACAACCGGCGGGCGACGTGACGATTGCCTCGACCACGCAGATGGTCGATCCCAAGGCACGGACGTGGGCCACCGACCTGCTCGACGAGCTGTCGCTTCCGACGGACCTGCTCCCGGACCTGTCCGAACCCGGTCAGCGCCTCGGTACCGTCGACGACACCGTCGTTTCGGGCCTGTCTTCGACGCCGGAGGTCGTGGTGCCGGCGAGCCACGACACGGCGGCGGCCGTCGCCGGCCTTCCGCTCGCCGAGGACGCCGCGTTTCTCAACACGGGGTCGTGGTTCATCCTTGGCGTCGAGCGAGACGAACCAGTACGGACAGATTCCGCCTTCGAGCACGCCGTCTCGAACGAACTCGGCGTCAACGGGACCGTTCGGCTCCTGAAGAACATCAACGGGTTCTTTCTGCTCGAAGAATGTCGCAAAGCGTGGCGTGAGGCGGACGAACCGGCCGATTACGAGACGCTTCTGTCGGCCGCAGAAGAGGCACAGCCACGGACCGCGCTCGTTGATACGGATGCTGAAACTTTCAGCATCGACGAACCGATGCCCGACCAGATTCGGGCCTACTGCCGCCGAACGGACCAGCCCGTTCCGACGGGACAGGGTAGTCTCGTCCGCTGTCTGCTCGACAGTCTGGCAGCGAAGGTGGCGCTAGAACTCGATGCGCTCGCGGCAGTCGTCGACGACCCACCGTCACGTATCGTTCTCGGTGGCGGCGGTGTGAGAAACGAACTGTTCTGTCAGTTACTGTCCGACGTCACCGACCGCCCAGTGTCGACTGGCCCAGTCGAGGCAACGGCTGTCGGCAACGTCCTCACACAGGCCGTCGCGGCGGGGCGCGTGCCGGACATCGAGACTGGTCGGCAGTTGATCGAGTCGGCGTTCGAGACAACGACCTACGAGCCACAGGCTGGTGGTGAGTGGACCGAGTCAAAAGATCGGTTGGCTGCACTGACCGACGAATCGCTGTCCGGAGCCTGACGCTTTCACTGCGAGGTGTAGCCGCCGTCCATCACGACGGTCGACCCCGTCATGTACGACGAGGCGTCCGATGCGAGATAGACAACCAGTTCTTTCAGTTCCTCTGGTCGACCGAGACGGCCCATCGGCGTATTCTCTAGCCAGGTTTCCTCCATCTCCGGGTTCTCTTCGAGCACTTCGTCGACGAGTTCGGTCCGCATGTACCCGGGCGCGATGGCGTTGACGCGGACGCCCTGATCGCCCCACTCGACCGCCAGTGACTGGGTCAGCATTCTGACGCCAGCTTTCGTCGTGTTGTAACTGACCTGTTTCTGTGGGACGTTCACGTCGAAGCCCGACATCGAGGAGATATTGACGATGCGGCCCTCACCCCGTTCGAGCATCTGCTGGCCGACGTGTTTGGCACAGAGGAAGACGCCGTCGAGATTGACTGACACGACACGCCGCCATGACTCGATGCTCGTCTCCTCCGCAGGCGAGTTTTCGACGATGCCGGCGTTGTTGACCAGTACGTCAATTGGTCCGAGGCGGTCGGTCACGTCCTCGACCATCGCCTCAACGGAGGCTTCGTCCGTCACGTCGACCTCAGTCGCAATAACGTCCGTTTCGCCGTCGAGTTCCGAGGCCGTCCGTTCCGCTTTCTTGAGGTTCACGTCCGCGATAGCCGCGTCTGCGCCCATTTCAGTTAGACCGGTCGCCATCTGTTTGCCGAGACCCTGCGCAGCACCGGTGACGATAGCTGTCTCTCCGTCGAGGGAGAAACTGTCAAGTACACTCATGCGTACACTTGGTGCTCCGGTAGCCTCCAGCATAAATGTACGCCTATCTCTATCACAGTCCTTGTTGGACCGATATCGGCAGCCAGTCATTACAAGTACTCCCTCGCAGATAACATAGCTATGCAAATCACCGACTTCGAACTGTTCGCCGTGCCGCCGCGGTGGTTGCTTCTGAAACTGGAGACTGACGAAGGGATCGTCGGCTGGGGTGAGCCGATTGTTCAAGGTCGGTTAGAGACGGTTCGGGCCGCAGTCACTGAACTCATCGAGGCGTATCTCCTCGGGGCCGACCCGCTCCGAACCGAGTATCACTGGCGGAAGCTCTACCAGAGCGGCTACTTCCGCGGCGGGCCGATACTCATGAGCGCGCTCGCCGGCATTGATCACGCGCTCTGGGACATCAAGGGGCGACACTACGACGCACCAGTGCACGAGCTACTCGGCGGACACGTTCGCGATAAACTACTCGTCTACCAGTGGCTCGGTGGTGACGATCCCGAAGACGTGGCTGTCGCGGCAAGAGAGGACCGGAAACGCGGCTACAGAGCGTTCAAATTCAATTTTGCCCGGGAGTTTCGGCCGATTGAAACGCCGAGCGCTGTCGATCATGCGGTTGAGCGCGTAGCCGCAATCCGTGACGCCGTCGGTGACGACGCCCTCGTCGGCGTCGACTTTCACGGCCGCGTCTCGAAACCGATGGCTGCGGATCTCGTCGAACGGCTCGAACAGTTCGATCTGATGTTCATCGACCAGCCGTTGCTCCCCGAACACGACGACTCGTTTGCCAGTATCTCCAAGCGGACGACTGTCCCGATAGCGACTGGCGAGCGATTCTATTCGCGCTATGACTGCAAGCGCCTCCTCGTCGACGATGGGGTGTCGATACTCCAGCCTGACGTGACCCACGTCGGTGGCATCAGCGAGATGCGCAAGGTCGCATCGATGGCGGAAGCGTTCGACGTGGCCGTCGTTCCGCACTGCCCGCTCGGTCCCGTCGCGTTCGCGGCGAGCCTGCAGGTCGGGTTTTGCGCCCAGAACGTCGTGCTGCACGAACAGGACCTCGATCTACACGACCCAGCGACGAGCCCGCGACTCAAGGTCCTAGAGGACCCGGAGACGTTCCAGTTCGAAGACGGCTACGTCAAACGACCAACCGGCCCCGGACTCGGTATCGACATCGACGAGGCTCTCATTCGAGAACTGGCACAGACAGAGGTCAACTGGTACAACCCGGTCTGGCACCATGAGGACGGGAGCGTCGCCGAGTGGTAACTGGCTGCGGCGACCGAATCAATCCGACCACCCTGTGTATTTTTATGGCTCTGTTCCGTGCGAACAGGTATGCGAACTGCTGTACTGGTAGAACCAACTGAGTTCGAACTACAGGACCGTCCCAGACCGTCGCCCGGGCCCGACGACGTACTTGTTGCCGTGCGCGACGTCGGCATCTGTGGCTCCGACATCCACTACTACAAACACGGTCGTATCGGCGACTACGTCGTCGAAGACCCGCTCGTCCTCGGGCACGAGAGTGCCGGTGAAGTCGTCGAAGTCGGCGAGAACGTTACTGACCACGAAACAGGCGACCGCGTCGCGCTTGAACCCGGCGTTCCCTGCCGGCGCTGTGCCCACTGCAAGCGCGGCGACTATCACCTCTGTGAATCCGTTCGGTTCATGGCGACGCCGCCACACGACGGCGCGTTCACGGAATACGTCTCGTGGCCGGCCGACTTCGCCTACACGCTCCCGGAATCGGTCTCCACCGCCGAGGGGGCGCTGTGCGAACCGCTTTCGGTCGGAATACACGCCTGCCGACGCGGTAACGTTGGAACTGGCGATACAGTGCTCATAACCGGAGCCGGACCGATCGGGCTGATGGTGATGGAGGCCGCGCGCGCCGCAGGCGCGACGGAGGTAATGTTGACCGACGTCGTTGACGAAAAACTAGAGTTCGCTGAAAAACGTGGAGCAGATCTGACAGTCAACGTTACCGAAACGGATCTCGATACGGCGGTCGCCCAGTACACGGACGGCGTCGGTGCTGATGTGGTCATCGAAGCCTCCGGTGCGGAGCCGTCGATCAAGTCGACGATCGACGTGGTTAGTCGGGGCGGCACGGTCGTTCTAGTCGGACTCGCTAGCGAAGCGGAGGTCCCAATCGACGTGCTGGAACTCATCGACAACGAAGTCGATGTCCATGGCTCCTTCCGGTACAAGAACACCTACGACGCGGCTGTCGACCTGTTGGCCGACGGCGAAGTTGACGTCGAGGGTATCATTGACTTCGAATCAGAACTCGAAGACATCGACGATGCGTTCCGCCAAGCGATGGAGCCGACCGTGGTCAAGGGCATGATATCACTTGATTCATAGCCGGCACTACAAGAAGGATAGCGACCCGAAAAGAGACTAAATGATATGTAGAGGAGTATTATTTAATATTGATAGTAAATTCCAAGCGCCTCGGTACCTGCATAACGCCTAATGTACCTCTAAAGCAATCGCTGAGGCAGTCTAATGTGGGAAAACTGGTTTAAACGTATAAGCAATATGACTTCAAGAGAAAGGCTTTGGCTAGATACTGAGTAGATACTCGCATAGTTACACACTCGCTGAAAATAACCATAACGGAAGAAGAATTTCCACTTAATTATGTTTCCACATTTGTATCGTTTTTCATATATTTCGATTATGCTTGGGTCGGTGGTCAATCAGACTGGCGCCTCCGTATGAGATACCCACGCACTGTGAGTAGCCGAACGGTTATACCCCACAACCGTTGTGGGCGGATATGGACCTTTCAATCGTTGACCTCTCTCCGGTCCCGGATGAGGGCACTGCAACTGACGCGTATGCGAACACCATCGATGCTGCCCAGCAGGCCGAACGCCTCGGCTACTCCCGCTTTTGGGTGGCGGAACACCACGGGATGGGAAAGAAACTTGCAGGAACAACACCCGAGGTACTGCTCGGCAACCTCGCCGCCGAAACCGACTCGATCCGGCTCGGATCGGGGGCGGTCCTGCTCAATCACTACAGTCCGTTCAAAGTCGCAGAACTGTTCGGCTCTCTTGACGCGCTCGCGCCAGGACGCATTGACGCAGGCCTTGGGCGGGCCAACGGCTCTCCGGCTGTTGACCGGGCGCTCGGGACGGACCGACGTGTCCGGAACCCTGATGAAGACCACGCGGAAAAAATCGAGGCTGTCGTCTCGCATCTCTACGATAGCTACCCGGACGGACACGCGTACAGCGATATCGAGATTCCCAGTTCAGGTGGGGACACACCTGTTCCGTGGGTTCTCGGCTCAAGCCCGTCGAGCGCCGCACTGGCTGGCAAGCTCGGTTTGCGCTACTGTTTCGCTGCGTTCATTCGACCGAATCTGGCTGTCCGTTCGTTCGAGGAATACCGAAACCACTTCCAATCGTCGCAGTTGGCCGGCAGTGTGGGCGAGCCAGAGGGAATGGTTGCGGTAAACGCAGTCTGTGCCGAAACCGACGAGGAAGCGGCGCGGCTCCGTGCCGTGGCCGAAGCCTCGTTCAAGCGGATGGAGCGAGGAGTCATCGGTACGACACCATCTGTCGAGGAAGCAATCGACGAGCTTGGGGCCGTACCCGAACCGACGCCTGCCACGCTGGATACCGGTGAGTGGCCGCGGGCGATTTCCGGCAGTCCAGAGACACTCAATGACCTACTCGAACAGCTGGCTGATCGGGTTGGCGTCGATGAGGTGATGATTCAACATGTTGTCAGCGACCACGCTGACGCGCTCCGCTCCCACGAGTTGCTCGCAGACGGCGTCGGCCTCACACCGCAGTAGACCCTCTACTGGAGTGGATTGGGAGCAAGTCACTGCGTTGCAATCTCTGAGGGCCGCTTTACACCAATGAAATCTTATTCGAGTTCTTTATTTGAGAGTTATATAAATATATTATTGAGATTGGATATATATTCGTCCAATTTGAGCCCATACTCGAATATATACCTCCTTATTGTTGTTTTCTAGGCTGCGTATTTAATATACAGATGTAAAACACTACGATAACGTTTTTTCGAGAGGCACTGGCCTCCAGCGGTTTCAGATACGGCTTATTCGGATCAACTCAGTCGTCTGCGGCCGCAGTGGCGGTCGGTTCCGCAAGGTCGGCTTCGGACAGCTCAGACACGGGCGACCACTCCAAGTCACGCTCGTACTCGAAGGCATGGTGGTCCTGCGTGGGGTCGATGACCGTCAGCGAGAGCCAGTTGTTATCCAGCAGGTTCGCCACCTCCGGGTGGTCAGCAAGTACATTGGTGACACGGTCGACCGGCGCGTGGATAACCGTCGAGAGGCGGAGCGGCTGGTGATAGGGGTCGTCGTCGGCAGCCATGAGTGACTGCAGCGGGAGGCCGGTCATCAGGTCGCCGCCGTTGCCCTGGTAGACGCCGATGTTGCCGACAGGATTGTGGGTCACCTTCGACCCGCTACCGTAGACAGCGTTGTCGACCGTCGAGAAGTAGTACTGTGTGTTGATCCACTGGGTGACGACCATCGGTCCGGTGAGAATCGCCTCCAGCGCCTCGCCGTCAGGGTCGGTCGACCAGTCGTAGGAGTGGAGGAAGGCGCGGCCGTCGAGGTCAACACCGCTCGTCAGTTCGCGGGGGCCGATAACGAAGCCGGCGTTACCGGCCAGGCCCCATTCAGGACGGGTCTCGGCCCAGTCGGCGGCGCGGCGCTCCGTTTCGCTGACCCCCGACGACGCGTCAGATCCCATCGATTCGGCACGCTCTGCAGTCGCGTTCTCGCGAGCGGTGGCGAGGTCGGTGCGCAACTGGCCGAGGTCGTCAGCGTGGCTCTCGGGTACGTCGCTGTCGTACAGTTCCACTTCGTCGGTCGTCGTGTTGTGTTCACCGGCGACGAAGACGGTGTCGTCGGGAATCTCGAAGCCGCGGTCGCGGAGCGCGGACCGGACTTCGGTGTCGTTGCAAATCGCCGCCAGCACACGGGCGTTCGGGCCGCCGGGGTTGCCGGCGCAGGCACCACAGTCAAGACTCGAATCGTAGGGGTTGTTTGTCGTCTCACTGGCGTGACCGGTGAAGACGACGAGGCGACTGAACGTCTCCCAGCCCATCAGGTCGAACGCAGTGGCGGCGTACTCGACTTTCTCATCGGTAGTCAGCCCCACCGGCAGATCCCCAGTGTAGGTATGCTGGTGGTGGACGAGCGGGTCACAGAACTTGTGTTCGTCGGGAACCGAGCCGTCAGCCGCATCGAATAGGTCGTGCACGCGACCGGGGACAAGCGTGCGGGCCGCGAGTGCGAGGCCGTACCCACTCCCTGCAGTTTCGACGAAGCCGTAGGCCGTGGCGGCGTTCGCCTCTAGCGTTTCGATAATTTCGTCGGCGGTTTCACGAATACCCGACCAACGATCATGGCTCTCCTGGGTGTCGTCGTCGGTTGGCACGTCGGTGACGTGATGCTGTGGGTCGAGAATCGGGGGGCAGGCGTCGACCGACACGTCAGTATCATAGCCTTGATACTCCATCGGAATACCGAAGAATCCAGCGTAGCCGTGGGTCTCGTAGTCGCCTGCAGCCTCGATGTGGCGGCGGATGATCTCCGAACGGGTATCGATACAGAAGACCATCTGCGCGTCCGGGCGGCCCGAGTTGTCGCTGTCGGCCAGCGATTGGCTCTCCGTGGCAACTGTCTCGACCAGGTCGCCGCGATAGGTCTCCTCCCAGGCGCGCAGGAACGCCCCAGCGAGTTCGGCAGCTGGGCCCGGGTTGATGCTATCGTTCGAGGGAACGATATCAGCACCGACGGCATCTAGCAGGGCCAGACGGGCCGCGAGGTATCCAGCCAGCGAAATCGGGTACGTCGACTGCCACGCGCCCTCGTCATCGGCACGCTGCTTGATGAGTCCCGTCCAGCCCGGGAGAGCGGCCAGTTGCTCCTCGATGATGGCCACCCACTGGCTCTCCGGGTACGACGCAAGCACTGTTTCGATGGTCTCGGTCGGCGTCTCCGGTAGGTCGGTGATGATCCCTTCATCGGGGATATCGCCGTCGTGTTCGGCCACGCCGCGGAAGGCGGTGTAAAACCCCGCTTCGCGGTTCGGCATCGACCAGTGGGCGCTCCCCTCATCAAGGAACGCTGACAGCCATTTCGTCAGGACCTGATCGACGCGTTCCGAGGCAGTGTCGGAGTCACTGTCCGTGGCATCGGTCGCTTCGGCCATCTGGTCAAGCAGTATCTCGGGGTCGTTCTCGTAGCCGGCCTCGGAGAGTTCCGCGTCGAGAACTTCCGTGTCTATCTGGCCGCGCTGCAGCGCCGCACGGAACGTCTCCGGACTTGGGTAGCCACGGCCGCCCAACAGGTCGGCTGCCTGCGTGACCGCCTCACTGAACGGCTGGTCCTCGAACCCCGCGAGGGGGTTTGCCGTCACGAACGAGTGGATGGGCCAGAGGGAGCCGACGGTGGTCGCTGCGCTGTCGATACTGTCGTGGATGGTGGATTCAGTACTCATTGTAGTCCTCCGTCGTGGTCAGCACAGTGTCGGCCGACGGCTGGCCGGCGTTCAGCAGCGCCACGTAGAGACGCTGGCTACGCTCGTGGATCCCGGTCTCGATGCCGATGTAGATACCGACGAAGAAGACGGCGATGATGCCGTGGAGCAATGTCAGTTCGGTCGTTGCGGGGCTGACAGATATGAGCCCCGAGACCCTCGTGTAGACCGCGGCGTAGATGACGATGGCGGGGAAGAAGACTATCGGGACGGCCCCGTAGCGGGCCGCCGTCGGAAGCGAAGTATGCTGGACAGCGTTGCGGGCCGCATGGAGCGTCGTGAACACCACGAAGAAGGTCAGCAGAAGACCACTGTCGACATGCCCTCCCTTCCCTGTCAGCACTGTAAACACCGCGCCGCCGGCGAGCCCGGTCAGCAGTGTGACGACGCCGCCGACGACGCTCGTCGTCATTCCAATCGTGTGTGGTGTCTCCTCGCTCGGGGTCGTGTGTTCGACCTGTCCGCCGGCACTGAGGAACTGGTAGGCCTTGTAGAAGCCGTGCAGGATGAGGTGGGTGATAGCAGCCCCGAAAAATCCGAGGCCGGCCTGCATGATCATGAATCCCATCTGGCCAACCGTCGAACAGCCGAGTTTGCCCTTGATATCCGTCTGAACAGATTTCAGGAGTTTCCCGCCAATGGCACTGGCACCACCGACGCCGACGATTGCGAGCATGAGCGCAGGGTCGACGGTGATGACCGGCGCGAAACGAGTCAACAGAATGCCACCCGCGTTGACGAACCCAGCGTGCATCAGCGCGGAGGCAGGCGTCGGCGCGGTCATCGAAGAGAGGAGCCAGCCGTGGAACGGAACAAGCGCGGATTGAATCATCGCCGCGAGTACGAGTGCGCCTGCGGCGACCAGCCACACCGGGCCACCGAGTGAGTCGGAGGCTGCAGTAATTCCGGAGACCGTGGTCGCACCGGTCACCCACCACAGTGCCGCCAGCGCGACACCGAGAAGCGCGCTGCTGGCAATGAAGTACTTGCGGGCGACCGCGGCAGCTGCCTGTGCCTGATCCCAGCCGCTGACGATACCGATGAGTTTCGCCATCAGCAGCCCCATCGCGAGCCACAGCGCCCCGAAGAGAGCGAGGTGGTCAGCCGCGACCAGCCCCATCACAACCACCGTGAAACCGAACACGGTGGCGAAAAAGGACGTTTTGAGGCGACTCCCAGCCAGATAGCGACGCGAGTAGCTGTGAACGATACCGCTGAAGAAGGTGACAACTACCCACATCAGAACTGTCAGACCGTCGACGGCGACAATCCCGGGTATCTCCCACACGAACTCGGTTCGGATTCGGACGGCAAGCACAGCAATGCTCGCGGCAAGCATCGACCATACGAGCCATGTGAGTGCGACAGGCACGAGCGGCGAGTCAGCCGTCGTGTCCGGGAGTGATCCAACCGTCTTCGGTGAGTTGTGTCCTGACATCGTTGTTCGTGACCAATCACAGACTGTGATTGACCGGTTCTAGTTGTCTTCACCCATAGTGCGAACGGACTGGTTATTAAATCCTTCTATACTACCAATTTGTTCCTAAAGAAGTGCATTATAGAACATTATGTTTTCCGGCAGAGGTCCAGCCAAAAGCACTGCCAGGGTATTACCCGGGTCCTTCACAGCCTGTGCCGGCAAACTTCTTGGAAGGCGAGTCTCCGGTACACAGGCACACAGATTCGACAATCAGAGACTGATTGCGTATTGAGCGGTGGTGATATTACCAGACTGTTCGTTGAGGGAACTCGAAAATCAGATCGTGATGGAAGCTCCGTCGGTCACTTTGATGACGTGTCCGGCCGTATGTTCGCGGGTGCGCAACCGTCGGCATACAGCTCCGCAACAGCAGTCCCGCAGCTAGCTCTCGTTCCCAGAATCGAACTTACCGAAGGGCGTCGTCTCATGGCTCCGGACGAGTACTTCATCGGCCACCGTCAGTCCCATATCGAGAAGTGCCTGGGCGACGGGCGTGATGTCGCTATCCGATTTACCGACGGCCGTCACGAGGAGATTCTCCTCGCCGGTGACCAGTTCCTGAACCGATACCACGCCGTCTATGTCGAGGATTTTGGGGATTAAATCGCCTCGCTCGGGAATCGACGCTGTGCAGTAGAGCAACATCCGGAGCGGGTAGCCCGCCTGCTGATAGTCGACATCGGCGCTGTAGCCTTTGACGATCTCGCTGGACTCGAGATGGTTAATGCGCTTCCGGACGGTGCTGTCGGACGTATCGGTTCGTTCTGCGATGTCCCCGGACGACATATTTCGAGCATCTTCCTGTAATGCGTACAGGATTGCTCTGTCCACGTCGTCGATTTCCTCGTCGGCCATACTAGTGTGTCCACAGCAAGGACACTTTACTGTTGTACGTTCCCCCGATAGCGCTGCTGTAGCTATTACCAATGGGAAGAGATTTCGACGGCCCTTGATACAGTTGTCAATCGATGGGCCAGAGCTGATTTTGGGAGGACAGCACTGAGATGATCCTGTTCATGAGCAAGGCTGCAGTGAAAGCCATCACGCACCCAGCAGTTGGGATGACTGGGCTAAGTCTACCGCAGGATTTCGTTTTCAGGTGCGCCTAAACTCCGAAGCAGTTATATATTTTTAGGCAGGCCTAACATTTATGTCGAGAGATGACACGAATTGCGAGGGCCCGACGAGACGTGACTACATGAAATACGGCGGTGCGGTGGTGGGTGGCGGCTTGCTAGCGGGGTGTACAGGTCAGTCCGGATCAGAAGCAGCCCCGACCCAGACAGGCACAGGAGGCCAGTCATCCTCAGTGACTGAACCAACAACGGCTGACGATGGATACACTGTTACAATGTCTCCCATGGGAACCGTCGAGTTCGAATCGGTTCCCCAGAGTGTGTTCACGATACTGGGCCACCACGTGGATATGCTGGTCGCACTCGGTCGGGGGGATGCGATCAACGCGATGCACGCGCCTGAATATCACCAATCGCTCTATCAGAAGTTCCTCCACCGACTGGAAGGCGTCTCAATCGACTGGGAGGGCCTGTATGCTTCGTGGCCACCGTCAAAAGAGAAACTCTACGAACTG
This sequence comes from Haloarcula sp. NS06, assembly GCF_051122755.1. Taxonomy (NCBI): domain Archaea; kingdom Methanobacteriati; phylum Methanobacteriota; class Halobacteria; order Halobacteriales; family Haloarculaceae; genus Haloarcula; species Haloarcula sp. NS06. The sequence goes on along the minus strand of NZ_CP184846.1, from coordinate 39,362 downwards.
AACAGCGATGTCCACATAGCTGATCCAGCGAAGGTTGCGACAGCCGAGGGATGGGACAACGACAGCCTCCAAGAGATAGGCACAAACGTTGGCCCATGGTTCGGAAACACGCTCAGCGGCACGCAACAGGACCCGCCGTCAGGCTGGGCCGATGCGTACGACTACTACACGCTCTGGGAAATCTTCGGAAGGATTGCGGAGGTCTTTCGGGAAAGGGAACGATACGAGGCATTCGTATCTGTCCGCGAATCGATGATGGAAACTATCAGCGCGGGCCTTCCGTCAGAAAGTGAACGGCCGAGTGCGGCACTGGTCCTGTTCTCCACATCCGGCGAGAAGATCTGGGGCTACAAGATGAACCATCCGGGCTACTACGCTGCTCACACCCGCCCGCTGGGTGCGACCGATGCGTTAGCCGATGCCGTCGGTGACGGGTACGGTGACGACGGACGGAACATCACGCTCGATACCGAGCTGCTTCTCGAAGCCGATCCAGACGTGCTACTCGTTCTTGGGCCGATGGCGGGGTCCCACAATCTCGACGATATCCGGTCACAGTTGGAAGACAACGAGGTGACAAGGAAAATCACTGCTGTCGAAAAGGGACAGATATACGCGCAAGGTGCGCGTCGGCAGGGTCCGATTCTGAACCTGTTCCAGACTGAGATGACCGTGAAACAGCTGTACCCCAACCAGTTCGGCGAGTGGCCGGGCTACGCCGACGGTGACCCGTACCCCGAAATCCCCGCCGAGGAACAGCTGTTCGACCGCCAGCGGGTCGCCGACATAATCACGGGTGCGGGACAGTGACTGACGCCGAGAAGACGCCGCGTGGACGGCCTACACGTAGGGACTATATCAGGGATGCTGGGATAATTGCAGGCGGCAGTTTACTCGCCGGGTGTGCCGGCGATGCTGTCTCAGAATCCACCCCAAGAGAGAATCGAGAGACACCCACGGCGACCGGGACGAGATCGTATACCGTCTCCATGGAGCCGGTGGGCGACGTTACGTTCCAGACGGTTCCCGAGCGATGGCTCCCTTACGGTGGCGCCTACGCCGATATGGGCGTGGCCCTCGGGCAGGCCGATGGTCTCACAGGTATCGGCGGGGCGGATCGCTACTACACGTACGTCTACGATGAGCTTTCCGGTGTTTCCGTCGACCAAGAGACGATTGACGCGAATCCGGAGGTCCGAACGAAAGAGGAGTTTTACGAACTCGACAGCGACGTGCACCTCTATGACCCACAGATGCTCGTCAACTGGTTCGACTGGTCGCAGTCGGACGTCGACGAAATCACCGAGAACGTCGCTCCGTTCATCGGGAATCTGATCTTCCGTCGCTCCGATGAATGGCACGACTACCGGTATTACACGCTCTATCAGGCCTTCGAGAAGGTCGCAGAGGTCTTCCAGGAACAGGCCCGGTACGAAGCGTTCAAACAGCTACACGACGACTACATTGCGGACCTCCAGAGCCAACTCCCGCCGGCCGAGGAGCGTCCGAACGTCCTCCTTACCTACGAGGGCTCCGACGAACCGGAGTCATTCTCCCCCTATCGATTGACTGACAAGGGGACGAGTAAGAAGCAGTGGCGTGACCTCGGGGTTACCGATGCGCTCGCCGGGACGGATATTGAGAACCTCAGCACGACCAATCGGGGCGAATACGACTACGAAACGCTTCTATCGGTCGATCCAGACGTTATTCTCATCCGCGGCCACGAGCGGAAATCGGCGACCGAGTTCCGGGAGACTGTCCTGCAGTTCATGCAGGACCACACCGTCGGCAGTCAACTGACCGCAGTACAGAACGGACGCGTGTATCGCGGTGGCTACCTCCGACAGGGGCCAGTTCATAATTTCTTTTTGACCGAACGGGCGGCCCAACAACTCTATCCCGACATCTTCGGCGACGTGACCGCCGACACTGAACTGTTCGACCGACAGCAAATCGCCGATATCGTCACGGGTGAGTTCGAATGACTGGCTCGGACGGAGCGACGTTCGAACGACTGACACGGAGAGAAATTGTCAAAGGCAGCGGGGCACTCGCTCTCGGTGGATTGCTCGCCGGATGTTCGGGCGATAGTAGTCAGGAGTCTTCAGTGGCCGAGACCAGCGACATGACCACAGATACCGGAGCGAGCGCTACTGAGACCGATCCAGCGACTTCCGGCGGGGCGTATTCAGTGACGATGGAGCCAGTCGGAACCGTCGAATTCGAAACTGTGCCCGAGACAATCGCCCCGTTCACCGCGGACTATATCGATATGCTGGTCGCGCTCGGTCACGGCGACGCAGTACAGTCGATCTGGTACCGTGGACGGTACAAGACGCTGCACTATGAGGAACTCGATGGAGTGTCTATTGGCCTCGACGGGCTCACACAGCTCTGGAACGACGGCGTCTCGAAAGAACCGTTCTACGAGATGGACGCAGACCTGCACCTCATCGATCCCAACGCACTTATCGACTGGCTTGGGGCGTGGAATCAGTCGGACCTCGCAGAGATTCGGGAGAACGTCGCACCGTTTCTCGGGAACCTCATCTTCCGGCGGACCGATGACTGGCACGACTACCGGTACTACAGCCTGTACGAGGCGTTGGAGAAAGTGGCTGAGATGGTTCAGGAACGGGCGCGCTTCGAGGCGATCCGTTCAATCCACAACGAACTGGTCGAAACGGTGCAGGCTCGGCTCCCAGCACCGGAGCAGCGACCGAACGCCGCGCTCATGTTCGCCGGCGAGGAGCCGGAAGCGTTCACGCCGTATCGGATCAGCGGGAGCGGAGCCAACAAGGAACACTTCCAGACGCTCGGAATTTCCGACGCCTTTGCTGATACCGGCGTCGAAGGATACTCCGGCTCAGAATCACTCGATTACGAGACGTTGCTTGAGATAGATCCAGACTCACTCCTTCTGCGATACCATCGCGAAGGGAAGACCCGTGAGGAGTTCGAGAACTCAGTACTCGCCTATATGAAAGACCACGAAGTGGGCAGTCGGTTGCGGGCCGTCCAGAATGACAGGGTGTTTCGCGGCGGCCCGATCTACACCGGCCCGCTGCATAACCTATTCATGATCGAACGGTACGCGAAGCGGTACTTCCCCGAGGAGTTCACAGAGGCGCACCTGTTCGACCGGGAGCACCTCGCGACAATTATCAACGACGGTAGGGACGAATAACGACACCGTTTTCCAGCACAGCCTGCCACAGGCACTTTCCAGCGGCTCCGCTGTCGTGCGAATAGACTTGGAAAGACTTTTACACAGATTCGAGTTCACATTTATACAGATGTCCACAGCTACCATACGCGATGTCCTCAGCGGTGGCGGCGACCGGTTCGTCTACGTCGTCTCCGCGTTAGCCGCGCTGAACGGACTGTTGTTCGGGTTCGACACCGGGATCATCTCGGGCGCGTTCCTGTTCATTCAGGACTCGTTCGTCATGTCGCCGCTCGTCGAGGGGATCATTGTCAGTGGCGCGATGGCAGGGGCCGCGGCCGGCGCGGCTGTGGGTGGCCAGTTGGCCGACCGCCTCGGTCGCCGTCGCCTCATCCTCATCGCGGCTATCGTGTTCTTCGTCGGATCGTTCACGATGGCCGTCGCGCCGACCGTCCCCGTCCTCGTCGCCGGTCGGCTTATCGACGGCGTCGCTATCGGCTTCGCGTCGATTGTCGGCCCGCTGTACATCTCTGAAATCGCACCACCAGAGATCCGTGGCGGACTCACCTCGCTCAATCAGCTCATGGTGACTACCGGAATCCTGCTCTCGTATTTCGTCAACTACGCGTTCGCCGACGCTGGCGCGTGGCGCTGGATGCTCGGTGCCGGGATGGTCCCGGCCGTCGTTCTTGCTATTGGCATTCTGAAGATGCCTGAGAGCCCACGTTGGCTCTTCGAGCATGGGCAGAAAGACGAGGCCAGAGCCGTGCTCAAGCGAACGCGGTCCGACGGTGTCGAGCAGGAACTCGACGAGATCGAAGAGACCGTCGAAACACAGTCCGAAACCGGCGTTCGGGACCTGCTGGCTCCGTGGCTCCGTCCCGCGCTCGTGGTCGGGCTTGGACTCGCTGTCTTCCAGCAGATTACCGGTATCAACGCGGTCATCTACTACGCCCCGACAATTCTCGAGTCCACCGGCCTTGGAAGTGTGGCCTCGATCCTCGCGACAGTCGGCATCGGGACGATCAACGTAGTGATGACGGTCGTGGCAATCATGCTTGTCGACCGCGTCGGTCGTCGCCGGCTCTTGCTTGTCGGTGTCGGCGGGATGGTTGCGACCCTCGCCGTCCTCGGTACCGTATTTTACCTTCCCGGGCTCGAAGGCGGCCTCGGTATTATCGCCACGATCAGCCTGATGCTGTTCGTGTCCTTTTTTGCAATCGGTCTCGGCCCGGTCTTCTGGCTCCTGATATCTGAGATATACCCGCTTTCCGTTCGCGGGTCGGCGATGGGCGTCGTTACTGTCGCCAACTGGGGTGCGAATCTCCTCGTGTCGCTGACGTTCCCCGTCCTCACTGACGGCGTCGGAACCTCTGCGACGTTCTGGCTGTTCGGTCTCTGCAGTCTCCTGGGACTGGTGTTCGTCTACCGTTACGTCCCCGAAACCAAGGGCCGGACGCTTGAGGCAATCGAAGACGACCTCCGGCAGAACATCTCGTTGGCTGACTGAGCCAGCCATCGGAACGGCGGGCGAATCCACCGCTCTCGCTGTTTACACCCCGAGACGGTCTAACGCACTATCGAGTCTCGGGAGTCCGTCTTCGCCGAGAAACCGCACGTTCTCCAGCGCGTGAAAGGCGACATACACGTCGCGTCGGTCTTCGAAGTACCCTGTGGAAATGTCGCGGTGTTGTCGGTATTCGTCGTAGAAGGCAGCTCCAATCGAATCCAGTCGATCGACGTACGCTAGGTCAACTTCAGCGTGGCCGAAATAGATCGCTGGATCGAGGACGGCTCGAACGGTTCCGTCAGCCACGACAGCGTTTCCGGGATGGATATCGCCGTGCAACAACGATGGCGTGGCTGGCTCGACGAGGCGAGCATCGAGCGTTTCCGCCAGTCGCTGTATCCGGTCGAACTCGGCGGCTGGCAAGGTTCCATCGTTCCGCGCGGCCTCTGCAAAAGGGAGGAGCCGTCGCTCGCGGAAGAAATCGATCCACGACTCGGTCCATGGATTCGACTGACTGAACGGGCCCGAGAGGGTATCGAACGGAAAACCGAACGCGTCAGCCGAGATGTCGTGGAGAGCCGCGACGTGTCGCGCAAGGTCGCGTTCGGCCCGCTTGTCGAATCGGCCGTCGCCGCGAATAAACGACAGTACGAGCAGTTCCGGTTCGACGTGGAGGACGTCCGGAACGGGGAGGGGCGTGTCACGGTCGAGGTACTGAAGCATTGCTGCCTCGATTCCGAGCGGCGAGTCGTCGACTTTCACCGCCAAATCAGGACGGTCGCGAAAGGCCACACGGTAGACCGACCCGACTTCCCCGCCGTCGAGCTCCGTCGCGTCGTGAGCGTCGGCGTCTAGTACGCTCGAAACCCGCTGTAACACTGTCGCCTTCGTTCGTTCCGCGCCCGTCCCGTCATCCATATTCGGCGTACGAGAAGCGGTCGAATATGTCTGTTTGTCTCTGTTTCGGCAGCGAAAACAGATCTGCCCGACCCTGACTGGAAATTTCTGGGAACAGGCAGTGCTCGAAACAGCTGTGACGCTACACGGACCGGTCAGCGCTGTCACCGAACTGCACGACAAGTCGTTCCGTAGCGAGGGCGTACACTGTCATCTCCGTCCCCTTCTCCGAGTACCACGTTTCGGCGGGTTCGATAAGGTCAGCTTCACAGAGACGGTCGAGATGATAGGAGACGCTCTGGAGTGAGCGGTCGACTGTGTCCGCGATATCCGATGCGGTCCGCGGTTCGTCTCTGACCGCCCCCAATATCTCCTGGGCGGCATCGGACGAGAGGATCTGAAGGACATCAGTCGGTTCGGTACCGTTGACTACGACGTTCGTCTGCTCTCGAGGTGCATAGTCAACCGGTGGGTGGTGTGGGAAAGTGCTTGCCATGAGTTGTAGGGAGGGTATCGGCGATCGTTTCTGTTTGTTCGGTTCAATCCGAACAAACCAATCAAACAATTTAATACTTACGGAAGTAATAGCCAGAAATATGATACAGCAGGACACGCGGCAAACAGGGCAGCCAGTTCGGATTCATGAGTGATGATGACAATTCGGTCGCACGGGAACGTATCATCGAATCGATGGAACAGTCGGCAGAGGTGTACGGCCTCAGCCGAAGTGCCGGGCGCATCTACGGCGTGCTGTACTTCGCTGCAGCGCCGCTCTCTATTCCGGAACTGGTCGATGAAACTGGCTATGCGAAATCAACGGTCAGTAACGTCACGCGGACACTGTCGCGTGTCGGACTCATCCACCGCAGGTCGTCTACAGGGGGCGGGAGACGAGTCCGGTTTGAGGCCGAACGCGAGATCTGGTTCATCCTGCAGGACGTGTTCCAGCAATACATCCAGCGGGAAGTTCAGACGACGCTCAGGACCATCTGCCGGGCGGAAGAGCAGATGTCGGCAGATACTCGCGAGCAAGAGCGCGTTCGAAATCTCCGCGAGACGTACGAAGACCTGGAAGAGATTGTACAGCTCGCATCAGAGTACTCGGCCGCCGAACTCCGCGAGGCGCTTGAAGCGTACGAGCAGTAGTCACCGCTACCAGTAGACCGTGTAGGTACACGCATCGTCCCCGTGCCGGCGACACGTCTCGCCCGTTTCTTCGAGGAACACGAACGCGTCGACCGGCGCGTACTGCTGGGCAACCCCACGGATGAGACCACGGTCGAACGGACATGGATACGGGTTCTCACAGGTCACCTCGCCGGTCCGGTCGCCAACGGATTCGAAGCGATACTGCCCGATGTCCCCGCCGCGGTGATTCCGCTGGTAAGCCTCGTCTATCGACTGGAGGCCCGCCGGAACAGTATCAAAGTCGTTCGGCCAGTCCGCGACGCGGGGTATCTGTTCGCCGAGTCGGTCAAGAACGTGCGGTTGCAGGTCATCGGCAATCGTCTCGAACGCGTTCAGCCAGGCCTGCTGTGGGTACCACTCATCAGCCGCCGGTTCGGTGATCCCCTCCGAAGCGAGCGCCGTTAGCGCCCGGTCTCGGTACTCGTCTGAGAACTTCCCCATCGCCGCCTCAACTATCGTGAGTACCGTTTGCCCGTTAACTTCGACGGCCGGGTCAAACGCGTCGTAGGATGCCATTCTATCGGAGCGTTCACAGGGAGAGAAATAAAAACCGACCATACAGACAGCAGACAGGACACTTTCAGCCCGTGGAGCGAACGCCGAAGCACAGTTTGCCACCCTGCTGCCTGCATCTCCAGTCTCGACGCCTCGTCGTCACTCTCGGACAGTTCGTAGGGGGTGACGGCTCTACACAGACCGTACAAGATAGCCTTCCCGTTACGATGCGTTCCGTGACTGTCCGGCCTCCGGTCCGGTTCGGACCTTGGTGACCCACGCCGGCCGAGTCACTGTCGTCTCGCCCGACTTGAACTCGAAAGAGATGTCGAACGTTTTCGGGGCATCGCCTGTCAGCCTGACCAGAGCGAGTTCTGCATACGTCCCCGCGGGCCTCGTCTGGTCCCACGTAACCGTCGCGGAGCGAACGGCAGTCGTGTCACCGACTGTTCGCACTGTCCCCGTAGTCCCGGTGATGTGGTACGGTTCCACTCCTTCGTACCAGCCGTTTTTCGGCTTGTAGACGGTCACGTCTTGAGAGGTGTCGGCTTCCCGCTCGTATCTACTGACATATAGGCTCCTGACAACGACCGACGCCGCTCCCGAGACCTTGTCCGCCAGATCGTTTGTATCCTGTTTGACAATGAACGTGACGCCCCCCTCAGTCTGGTCCTCTTGGAGGAGTTCCCACTCAGTATCGCTCTGGATCTGCTCTCGTCGTCGGTCGGTACTGCCGTCATCCTCGACAACGATACGACTGTAGATCGGGTCGCCCGACGATGCCTGAAAGTGTTCGGTTCTGACATCACCTTCGTCAATGTGCAGGTAGCGCCCGCCGTCAGCGGTCACAGCACCCTCGAATTCGAGTGCTGTCTCACTAGCCGCAACAATCGCTCCCGTCGCCCGGTAGTCGTCGGACTCGGGCACCGTGAACCGTTCATCGACCGGTTTCTTTGAGTGAGGGTTTACACTAGTGAACGGATACACAGCGGCGAAGACGAGCGCGAGACAGCATAGCGCCAGCACACCGTTGAGGAGTCTCGCGGTACGACGGTCCATATCCCAGTACAAATACTGACCAGCAAAAGCTATTCGAAAACCGCAGTGCGATCACTGGCGCCCATTCGGATTATCGCAGCCGGGTGTACGCTACCCAGACGACGACAAGTCCCACGATGATGATGACGAACTCGATATCGAGGTCGAAGAGGACGAACTCGAGCGGCAGCAGGTCGGCGTTTCGGGTAGCGAACAGACCGAGGACCAGAACCAGCCCGACGAGCAGGGCCGTCGGAACCAACACCTGTCGGCGGGAGAAGCTGACTGCGCCGACAACCGCAAGGCACAACCCAACAAAGCCAGCCAAAAACAGGAACTGCATCAGGAACGCGACGCCCAGACCGCCCCTGCTGACGACATCAAGTTGATAGTACTCTCCCTGGTACTGGATGTAGTAGATGCCCTCGTTGAGCGACGGGGCATCGGAGCCGCCCTCGAACTCTGGTGGTGAGTCACCGTAGATTGAGACCTCATTGTCGGAGTCGGCAAGTGTCTGTGACACCACGTCCTGAGCCTGTGGCGACAGCGACTCGAAGTCGTGGACGACGGGACCCGTGCCGAAGATGCGGTTCTCACAGCCTCTGGCGCTAGTCACAGTCCCCCCGTCATCCCGAGGGCCGCGGTGAGCATCAATACAGTAATACGTGTCATCGACCGCAACGATTGTCGAGCCGTAATCGGGACGGAACTCGGTGGCTGCGTCCAGCTCCTCCGCCGAGACTGCGGCTTCACCGGAGGTATTGTGTGCTGTCCTGACCAGCGCTTGGCCACCATCTGAGAGCTCCTCGTACCGGTAGATATCGCGGTCAGGTTCGGAGATGGAGTACGTGTGCTGAGTCCGGGAGTGGTCATAGATCTGGATGCCAGCGAACAACACGAGACCGATGCCGGCCAGTATTAACAAGAGGGCCGGGACCTGATCGCGGGTAGGACGGGCAGGGACCATAGAGGACGGTTCTATATCGCTTTGTAAGTGCTTTGTCACGCCGGCTACGCAATGACCACCCTCACTCAATCGGCGTAGCCAGTTTTTCCACCCCGGTCGCAGGCTACTTTTTCGGGAGGGTTGCGATGAACTCGTTTGAACCGATGCGGTCGACAGTGTAGCCCTCGGCGTCGAACGATTGTCGCTCCGCGGCCATCTGGTGATAGAGCGGCGTCGGCTCGTGGTCGTTGACTATCGTCAGTGCCTCTCCGCTGTCCAGGTCCTCGAACGCATCGAAGATCTTCGGGTGTCGCTTCGGCGGTGGAATCTCTCGAAGATCGAGTTGTTGTTCTGCCATGCAATCTATCGATCACTAGCTACTGTAGAGAGCCTTTGTGCGAATATATTCAGGGCAGGGCTCCAACAGCGATACCACGGAGCCCGCATTCGGTTACATCGACCACATCACCGATATATTTCGGTGGGCTGTGTTCTCTTCGTCGTTACAGACGACCGCTTTTGCAGTTCAGGCCTGGTGATACCGGTTCAACCACTTCGGTAGCGACCGACGGTAGAGGCCGACACCGACAACGCCGAGGACACCACCAAACCCACCGAGCGCGGCAAGCAAGGTCCCAGACAGCGGCGAGATGGCGAACCCGGCGATAAGGATCGGGACTAGCGGAAGGACCATTGCCGCGCCGAAAACAGCGAACAGGGCTGTGTCGAAGAGGAACTCGTTCGGAGAGAGGCCGGTGAGGTACACAGTAGTACCGAAGATGTAGCAGGCAACGCCGACGAGCAGGACGGCCCCGACGGCTGCCTCAACGACCGGCCCGCCACGCCAGACGAGTGCGAGTCCGTAGAACACGAGTCCGACCAGTGGGCCGAGCAGGAGGAACGCCCGAAACTTCCCCGCGAAAACGGCTTTCACAGAGAGTGGGTGGGCGAAATACAGGCTCACATCGTCGGATTGTGTGAGCCAGTTGTAGGTCGTAAACCCCGAGAGCCCGAGAATAGCACCGAATGAGATCCCAGTGGACGGTGGCACGCCCGTTATCTGTCCGGCGAAATCGACCAGTGCGGCAGTGACGCCGAACAGCACCGCCGCTGAAAAGAGGACTTTCCCGAACCCGCCAGCGCTCCGGTGGATGTCGAGCAGGCTCTTCGTTGCAACTGGGTCACCGAGCCGTCGCCACCAGCGGCGGAAGGCCGGTGTGACCGTTCGAGCGGGACGGGGCGCGGTCGCATCGAAGGTGGCAGCGCTGAGCAGAAAGACGATGAGGATACTGGCAACCGTCGCTCCGGTCCGCACAGGGGTCTGGGCGAGGAACAGACCGTAGGGGGTGTAGGAGACGATATCGACACCACTTGCCAGCGCTGCACCGACGGCGACGAGTGGGGCCGAAAGTAGCGCCAGACCGGGAACGCCGCGGCCAGCGAGACCGAGGGCCGCAATCGTCGTTCCCATCCCGAAGACGAACGTCAGTGCCAGAGTCGTCCACAGAAGGGAGACAGTCTCAGCCACGAGGAGGGGCCCAGCGGCTCCTTGGACTGCAAGCACCGTTCCAGAGAGATCGGCAGCAGAAACAGCACTGCGTAGTAGACACTGTCCTTGACGATGAACAGTCCCAGCAGCGTGTTCTGCGATAGCGGGAGTGTGCGGGCCGAAAAGACCAGCAGCGTCACATCACCGAGAAGATTCCGGAGCGCATCCCGTCCCACAAAGCCGATAGACCCCGTGTGGAGACCGAAGACGAATACCAGTGCGTGGAGGCCGGCGAACACGGTTTCCGGTTCGGTCCCGGTAACAGAGAGAAGTTTGGCTGCGCCTCCAGCGAGCAGACAGATAAACACCGGAAACAGGGAGAAGTGACTGCCGCGAAAGAGCCGGCTGTGGAGTCGCCACTCCTCCCGGAGCATCTCGACAAACACCCTGCGCGCCCGTCCGTCACTCATGTGTCAGCGGTTTGGGTCCCTGGTCCACTGTCGCGTCGACGTTGTCCAGAAACACGTCGAGGAGCGTCACATCGGCGTCGAGTTCTGTCGGCCGGACATCAGCGACGAGGTCGCCGCCGTACATGATGCCGACCCGCGAACAGAGTTCGGCAGCAACGTCTACGTCGTGTGTTGTGACGACAATTGTGTTGCCGTCGTCCCGGTACGAACGCAGGAAGCGCTTGACCCGCTCCTGAACGATCGGATCGAGATTCGCCAGCGGTTCGTCGATGAATACGACAGCAGGCTCGTGGAAGAACGCGCCGGCGATCATCACTTTCTGCTGTTGGCCCCGCGAAAGGTCCGAGGACAGCGTGTCGAGCTTCTCGGTAAAGCCAAGCCGGTCGGCCCACGACTCGGTCTGCGCTGTCACTTCGTCGTCGGGCATATCCCGGATAGCACCGACGAAGTCGAAGTACTCGCGCGGCGTCATGAAACTCGGCGGTGACTCTTTTTCAGGGAGAATCCCCGCTCGTTCGCGGACCGCTGTTGGCTGCGTTGCCGGGTCGACACCGAGTACCGCTGCCTGTCCACTGTCCGGACTGAGTTGTCCGGTGAGGATCTCCATCGTCGTGGTCTTGCCGGCGCCGTTCGGCCCGAGCAGTCCGAAGAACTCACCATCGTCGATGCTGAGCGAGAGGTCGGCTATCGCGGTTACGTCGCCGTAGGACTTCCGGAGTGATTCGATCTCGATTGCTGTCACGGAGTTCTTTCCACTATCGTGGTTCTGTCCGTATAAGCTGTTATCCTAGATGAGAACATCCCAGATGATCTGATAGCGGTTTCGCGGATACGTGCATCTAACTTGACGAATCTGTGCCCTGCAGTATCGGCCTCATCGACGGCGAGACCGCGTTTCTGACCAGCGACGGCGAACGCGATAGCGGATTCGACAGTATCTACTGTACCCTCCCGATGTGGTGGAGTAGGTGTCAGGGGTACTCGATGAAGCAGTGACGGCGTCGGCTCCGCTCAGTAACCACATCGATACCGCCAAAAGTTAACTCCGGCCGGCATAGCGGACGCGATATCCAGTGAGCGGTATACTTGTCAGAGATGTATCGGCCGAAGTGTCACCTGCTGTCCGTGTTGGTATAACCGTTGTTTGAGTAATCGGTATCTCTTAACACATGACAAGATAGATATGCGACATGGCCCCGCATCGACTCCACCACCTTGCCCTCCTCTGTCTGGTCTGTGCGTCGCTCCTCTGTATCGCCATGCCCGCTGGCGCAGCGCCCCCACCGCGGCCGCTGTGTGACGCCTGCGGTGACACGTTTGAATCGACAGCCGAGTCCCACGGTGTATCGGTCACCGTCACCCACAGCAATGCAACCGTCGCCGTCAACAACAACGGAAGCGCTACGTGGGTCGTCCACAATCGTCTGTCTAATTCAGAGGGGGTTGCACGCCTCCGGGCAAACGAGAGCCTCCGGACTGCTATCGCTGACAGAGCGATGTGGGACACCGAACTCCTGAGCGCGAACGTTTCCGGTGATGGCGTCATAACGCTACGCTACCGCGAGGCCGACTTCGCCGAGCAGTCCGTCGGCAGGACGGTCCGGACTGGCGAGTTTACTGAAGCCTACGGCTATCGAAACCTCGATGGCCTCGGTGCTGACCGGCTTGTCGTCGTGGCTCCCGACGGGATGCGAGTCGGGCAGGGCATTGACGGCGCAACCGTCTCAGACGACGGACAGCGGATGACGCTGACCGAACTCAACGACGGGCGTGTTGTGACGTTCGTTCCCCAGGATACGGCCATTGGGCCGCTGTTGAGTCTACTCGCGGTCGGAACACTTCTCGGTCCCGTGATGGCAGTGAAAGCGATTGCGTACATCACGCTCCCCGCAGCGGTGTTTACTCTCTTGATTGGCGCTGCTGCCGGGGGCGTTGGCTGGCTTGATTGGGATTTGAAACAAGTCCGAGACTCCGCAGGCATCGTATTCGCCGGCGTCGGCGCGCTAGCGACTGTCCTGTCGCTTCTTGGAGCAGCGGGCGTTTTGCGGGTAGGTGGCATAGCGGCACCGCTGTTCGGCGGTGGCACTGCGCTGTTCGTGTGTGGAATAGCCCTTTCTCAGCAGCGTGTCCGTGAGCGCACAAGCTATCGGGCGGTCGTTGGCGGCGCAGTAGTCGGCGCGGGCATCGCGCTCGGAGTGACGATAGCGGCGGCGCCGATGGTTGTCAGGGACGGGTTCACCTTCCTAGTGTCAACACTGTTGATTCTTGGACCGGCGTTTGTGCTTCTCCCGGCTGGGTACGCAGTCGGCCACGGAAACCGCCGGCTGGCGTTGAAAACCGCCGCCATCGGGTTCGTGCTGTCGATGCTGCCAGTTCTTCCGATACTGCCTGCACCGGTTGGACTGGGCGTGCTTTTCATCCCCGTGGCCACGGCCAGCGCCGCCGCCGTTGCTATCGTCGGCCTGCCTATCTTCCTTGCCGGCGTCTCGCTCGGCGTTCCCTCGTCTGGCCGTTGACCAGTTCTCTGGCGACAGCCGTAGTGCGAGCACACACTCGGTGTGGGTCTGAACAGCCCGGCGTAGACGTGTCAGTTTATCATAGACAACCACGGTCGCGCCCTGATTTGATTAGCTGTACGTGACTGTGCTACACTATATCATGTACTTTATATGTACTCGAAGATAGCATCGATGTTACCTGATTGTAGTTATGTTGCCGGTAGTACATACGTGCGCAAACCGAAGAGAGATGTATAATGTCACAGACGAATGCCGCCCATAATCTCGACGACGAGATCGCAGAATACCGTGACCCTGTCCACAACGTCGACCCGCTCTTTGTCAATCGCTGGTCGCCCCGTGCGATGACTGGTGACTCTCTCGCTGACGATGACCTCCATTCGTTGTTTGAAGCCGCACGCTGGGCCCCGTCCGCGTTCAATAATCAGCACTGGCGGTTTGTCTACGCTACTCGCGAAGACGACGAGTGGGACTCCTTCCTCGACCTGCTGAACGAGGCCAACCGCTCCTGGGCACGCGATGCTGGCGCGCTCATCGCCGTCTTCTCGAAGGTCACCCTCGACCACAACGGCGAGCCCGCTGTGACGCGCTCTTTTGATACCGGCGCGGCATGGCAGAACCTCGCTCTCGAAGGCGCTCGGCGTGACCTGGCTGTCCATCCGATGGCGGGCTTCGACTGGGACCGGATTCACGACGTCCTTGGCGTCCCCGAAGACGAATTCGATGCCGAGGCGATGGTCGCCGTCGGTGAACGCGCCGACCCCGAAACGTTACCTGACGACCTCAAAGAGCGTGAAGAACCGAGCGGTCGGAAGCCGCTGGACGAAATTGTCTTCAGCGGCCGGTTTGAGTGAGCGCCTAGTTGGATTCTGTACGCCGCTTAGATCGCAGCGACCGATATCTCTCCAGCGCTACCGAGCACGAAAATGGGTTAGCACTCCAGAACAGAATGCCGGAGCAAGTCGTATCGTACGTTTCGATTTTCTGCTATTGAACGGGTGAACTGTGTTCGGGTAGTTTTCGTCTCCGAGTAGCTACCCTTATACCTGTGGCCCCCAGAGTAGGTATATAGGCGGCCACAGCGGTGGGGTTGCCTCCCGTACCCATCTCGAACACGGAAGATAAGCCCACCAGCGTTCCAGGGAGTACTGGAGTGCGCGAGCCTCTGGGAAATCTGGTTCGCCGCCACCATTCATACCTCTTCACAAGTACTGGTGAGCTACGCGACTTCGCTATAGCACTGCATACACTAACATCACGGTTTCGGGGTCACGTCTCGGAATACTCAGTCTATCGAAGTCAGTTTCGCTCGAAGCTGAAACCGCCATCGCCGTCTCCCTGTACGGTCAGAACTGCATTCTCGGATTCTTCTGTTACGGCTGCAGTCACTGAGCCCGTTACGAACTCTCGAAGGCGGCTTTGGGTTGGTTTCCCTATCACAGTGACCGTATAATGCGTAGACTCGTTGATTATTGCTTCCGCAACATCAGGTGCTTCGAGATGCCATGTGTCGAGGGTGACCGACTCCGGGAGACGGGTTCGCGCTGTTTCGAACAGCTTTGATGCTCTTGCCACCGCAGTCTCGTCTTTCGTTTCAGACACGTGGAAGAGGTCAAGGGGTGCGTCTGCGCCCATCGCTAACGCGCCGCCGACAACAACTCCGAGAGCAGAATGTGTGCCTTCGGCAATCGGGACAAGTACCGATGAGATTCCCGAGGCAGGTCGTGAATATGTAACGGAGACAACATCGCACGATGCTTTCTTTCGCATCCGGTCGGCTGCGTTGCCTCGAAGTCCTTCACCAAACAGTTCGGGTGTGTGCTCGTCCAACACAGCCAACTGGACGTGGCGCCGTTGTGCGACCTTGATTGCGGTCTTGAGTGGGCTATCGGTCTCTTCAACAATCAAATGCGCGTCAGCAGTGTGCGTCTCGTCCAGTCGTGCCTGCAGTAGCTTTCGACCGACTGAAGTTGTCTCTGAACTCCGGGTAGCGCCGCCCGTGAGAAAATCAAGAACGAGCAGTTCCCCATCGATACCGTCCGCGATGTTCAGCGCAGTCTCGAACGTGAAATCGTCGTGTGTACTGAAAATCGGGTAGAGAATTCGTTGTGGCGGAGCAGCAGTATCAGAGCGCTCCAGAAACTCCTGCAGACTGGTTTCTGTGTGAGTCATGCTACGTACTGATTGTTTATCCGTAATAAGTGCGTGGAGATATTGCGGATAGCGTATTAGATGTATGCTGTAGCTCAGATATACCAAAAGCCAACACCGAGGACACGCGCCTGTCCGTCTGTGTAGGCGCAACACGTTCCGGAGCGGTGTCGCAAACAGTGTTTGAATCGCTGTATAGGTCAATCGGCGAATGAACCACCTAGACCGCGGTAATAGCCCGACTCCAAGTCGACGATGTCTCGTTATGATCGGTTACTCGCCGAGTCAAATTGTCGACTGTCATCTTTAGCCGCCGTCGGGTTAAGGGAAAAAGGGATTGCCACGCCCCCTGTAGTTCCAGTATGAGTCGGCGTCTCGACGAAATCGACAGGCGCATCATCTACGCGTTGCAACAGGATGCACGGAACATCTCGGCCCCGATGGTCGCTGATGAGATGGATGTCTCCCCAGGGACGATTCGCAACCGCATCGACCAGCTCGAAGATGCAAGCATCATCAAGGGGTATCACGCCGATATCGACTACGAGCGGTGTGAGAGTCGCCTGACCAATCTGTTCGTCTGTAACACCTCTGCGAGCGAGCGAGAGAATCTGGCCAGAAAGGCGCTCACGGTCCCCGGCGTGGTAAACGTTCGAGAACTCCGGACCGGCCGTGGCAACCTCCAGATCAAGGCCGTGGGCGAGGAAATGAGTGATCTCACGCGGATTGCCCACCAGCTCAGCAAGCTTGGCCTCGAGATAGAGGACGAAGACCTGATTCAGGAGGAGTATTTTACCCCCTACGAACCCTTCGGACCGGATGGCGCGAGTAAGCAGGGGGCGATGACCGACATGGTGTCGCTCTCCGGTGGTGCGGAAGTGGTCGACGTAACCGTCAGCCCGAATGCCCCGATTGTGGAGACGACACTTCGTGATGCGAACGAACAGTCACTACTCGACGAAGCGGTCCTTATCATCGCAATTGAGCGTGGCGATGAGATGATTACGCCGAAAGGCGATACGGTAATCCGTTCCGGAGACCTTATCTCTGTGTTTTCTCGGAACGGTGTCCCCGAGTCGACGCTGGACGCGTTCGGTGAGACGAACGAAGCGATTACGCCGTCATAGATCCTCCTGCTGACTATTCTTCCTGCGCACGGGTTTTGTACTGAATTGCCTGTTCCTCTTGTCCTGACGGTGTTCGGACAGACAGTCACGGCAAGCACACAACGAATGTATTTCTTGTTGATTCTATTTTGGAATGCAGAATATATATTATTCAGTATCAGGATTCAGTAGTTGGTTGGCAATACTTATGACGATACAATATTCTAGCAGTGACAACGATCTCAGCGATACCAGAATAGTAGTCTGGAAGATACGCCGACTGCCGTATAAACGAGATGGATACGACGAACATATGACTGGACTTGATACTGAACCGCCTGAGGACGTCTCTGAAGAAGCGATCACTGCGCTGCAGGACAGTAGTGACACCCAACTCAGGGCGATCATCCACTACGCACAGCAGTTGCTCCACGACCACCCACCACTCACAGAGGCAATCGAAGCCCGTGAAGGGGAGACACTCGTGCGAACGAAGGAGTACGAGGCATACACCATTGTCGTTGTCGAACGATCTGACAGTGCTGGGGAGAGGCGTGGCCCCTTCGCCTACCGCGTCCAGTGGGAACCCGATATCGAAGGAGAAGACGGCAAGTACCGGTGGCACTATCTCGGGAAGGTATGCAATGGTGACCGGTTGGTGAGTGACGCGTGATCCCTGCTGTATATGGACTGCAAAGCAACCACACACAGAATATATGTACATAATCACTGTCGGAGCGGGCGATATTGGAACGCCGCTCATCGAAATTGCAACAGGAACCGGAAACGAAGTCGTCGTCATCGAGCAGGACGCTGCGAGAGCGGATGAAGTCGCCAACGAGTTCGACTGTATGGTCCTCAACGCGGATGCGACCGTCAAAGAAACGCTGGAGGATGCCGGTGCCAACCGCGCAGATGCGATCATCACGACGACGGATCAAGATGCGACAAACGTCATGATCTCCCTTCTGGCACAGGAACTGGAAATCCCTGCAATTGTGTCAGTCGTCCATAATCCGGAGCACATGAACCTGTTTAAACAGATCGGCGTCAACACGATGGAGAACCCACAGCGTCTCATTGCGGAATCACTCTTCAGATCCGTGGACCGGCCATCGATTGTTGATTATATGCGAGTCGGTGATGTTGCGGAAGTGTTCGAAATCACAGTCACCGAGAAGGCACCGATTGCCGGGCTGACACTCATTGAAGCCGACGAGGAGGGACTGTTAGATGCCGAGACGCTCGTTGTCGCGATTGAGCGGAACGACGCGGACGCGCCTATCACACCACGAGGGCAGACACGCATCGAAGCGGGTGATCTATTGACGGTGTACTCTGGTTCAGGGGCGACACCCGAAGTGACGGACATCTTCGGCCATTACGAGGACCACGCAACGAAGAATTCGAACAGGTTCGGCCTATGAGCAGTCCGCTGTCCGCCTATCTGAGGACCCGCTAATCGATATCCGATGATGAGACTCCAATTATGCCGCTGTTCCAGCCCCGACTGTGGGGCTACCCACTACAATTAAGCTCGATTGAACCTACACCACGCCGAGCTTGAACACTGAGAGGTAAATCTGCCCGCCGCCAGCAAGTATCATCACGACGGCTGCGATCTGGTGTATCCGGTGCAGGTACGTGCCAAAGGTGCGCCAAATGCCGATTCCAACGCCTGCAAGAAGTGTCACGCCGACAAGCGGAACCGCGACGCCGAGTGCGTACGCTGTGAGGACGAGAAGACTTGTGTGGACTGGCAGTGCAAGCGCCTGGGTGACCACGCCGAAGAACAGCGGCACGACACAGCCAGCTGCGGCGACCGCGTACACAGCACCGAACACGCCAAATCCAGTTACTGATGCCGGTCGCTCTGGCAGCGGGACGCGGAGTTCAGGCTCACGGTTCAGGAGCATCACGACGCCGAACGCGATCAGACCAAGTCCGATAACTGGTTCGAGCATCGGGAGTGCGTTCTTGAGCGGTTGGCCGAGTGCGAGGACGAGCAGCGCAACGAGGGTAAGCGCAGCAAGCGCTCCGCCAGCAGCGGCGGTGGCCGGTGGCAGCATACTCACATCACCGTCGCTTTCACGCAGGTAATACCCGATGTACCCCGGAAGAAGTGGGAACGCACACGGGGCAAAAAACGTCGCGACGCCAGCGCTGGCAGCGAACGCAAGTGTCCCGAATACGGCGACTTCAGCCATCTTACACCAGTGCGTCGAGTTCGTCTCGGAGCGTCTCTTCCTCGGCGAGCCCGCTGTGACCGAACTGGACAGTTCCGCTTTCGTCAGCAATCGCGATGTACGGAAGTCCGTCTGCCCCGAACGCCGCAAGCAACTCGCTGCCGGGGTCCAAGCCGACAGTCCAGGCTCCGCCATTGCGGTTCCACCACTCGCTGATATCAGCCCTCGTCAGTGTCTCATTCGGCCGCTCGTTCGTCACTGAGACGAACGACACGTCGGTGTACTCGGGCCGGATCGCGTCGAGTATCTCAAGCTGGTCGTCACAGGGCGCACACCACGTAGCGAACAGGTCGACCACCGTGACAGTTCCCGGCGTCGGCACGGCCGTTTCGCCTGCCGACGAGCCGCGTGCATCGAGGGTTTCAACGCGAACCGGAAGCTGTTCTGTGTCTTGGAGCTGGATACCTGACAGCCCGTTCTGGGCAACCCAGAGACTCCCACCGGTGAGACCGAGTCCGGTCATCGCCGCAACGACCTGCCGGCGGTTCACGCGGTTCTCACCGTTTCAAGATCGGCAATGATTGTTTCTTCGTCCGGTGACTTCGAGCGGTAAGCACGCTCGACGAACCCATCGGCGTTGACCAGTAGCGTCAGTGCTGTGTGCGTGAACATGTACATATCCATATCCTCGGGTTCAGTTCGCTGGAACATGACCCCGAACTGGTCCTGTATGACAGCCTTCGCCCGTTTCTTTGACGCCGGTCGAAGGAACTGCCAGCTTCCGCTATCGGCGTCGACGTTCATCTTGTCAGCGTACGCTCCGAGTCGTTCTGCGGTATCACGGGCGGGGTCGAAACGTCATCGGGAGGAACCGGACATCAGCGGCGTAGCCGTTGTTCTGTGCGTGGCTCTGAATGTTCCGCTGGGTCGAGATGAGGACAGGGCAGACAGTCTGGCAGTGGCTATAAAAGAACGTGAGGAGAGTCGGTGTTTCAATATCGCGCAACCGAACCTTGCGTGATTCAGTCGGTGTGGCGACACGTACGTCCGGAATCTGTTCACCCCATGCGGGATACGGAACATCGCTGCTCTCGAACTCCCGGTCGGGTTCTTCGAGCACGACATCGGGATTCGAGTCGCCGAAGCGACCACTACCGAGACAGCCGGCCATTCCGACAATTGTTCCAACCGCACCCGTCGATTTGAGAACCGTCCGTCGGCGCATACGCGGTACTTGTGCCCTCGAATATTTGGAGAATCTGGTGTGACTCTCGTAAAACCACAGAGCAGTGAAAGAGACGATTTTCGGACCCGGTCGGACTCCGGAGGAGTGGGGCGACGCTTATATTAGCAGTACGTATCACGTTTCACCGTGACGCTGTGTACCACGTACTTTCTGGCGGGGTCCGCTCGAATCACGTAACATAGCACAGCGTCTTGTTAATTTAGGGGAGCAGTGGCATATCAACTGGTACACTGTGATAGTTGGTGTGTGGTGAATTATCATACACCAATATCAAAAAGAGAAACTATTCGAAGTTATACCGCTAGTTTGAGAAGAGTGGATTTGGATATATTCTCCGTATTAAAATGGGTTTGTAGTTATATCTCGAAGTACGGGTAGTCAATGTTTCGTATCTTGGAGCAGAAGTGTAGGTCCGAAACGTCAATCGTCCGAACACTTATGTGTAATCTATCCGATACTGTAGTCGTAATGCCAGAAACGAAGTTCGAGGTCGATGTCGACAGCGAGCCAGACGAACAGCCGGGCGCGAACCCGTTCAATCGGTGGCACCCGGACATCCCGGCGGTCGTCGAAGCGGACCCTGGTGAGAGTATGCGACTGGAAGCTCTCGACTGGACCGGCGGACAGATAACCGATAACGACAACGCCAACGAGGTCCGCGACGTGGATCTCTCGCAAGTGCATTATCTCGCAGGGCCCGTTCACGTCAACGGTGCCGAGCCGGGTGACCTGCTGAAAGTCGAGTTCCACGACATGGGGCCGCTCAACGATCGCTCCGAGTTCGGGTTCACTGGCACGTTCTCCCAGCAAAACGGCGGCGGCTTCCTGACCGACCACTTCCCCAAAGCGGCCAAATCTATCTGGGACATCGACGGCTACACGGTCTCCTCGCGCCACATTCCCGATGTCGAGTACGAGGGGAAGATTCATCCCGGCCTCGCGGGGTGTGCCCCCAGCGAAGAACTGCTGGAAGCGTGGAACGAACGCGAACAGGCACTCATCGACAAACACGCCGAGGACCCCGAATCGATACCGAACCATCCGACCGGGAAGGAAGAGCCAGCCGTGGCGAATCCGCCGACGCCCGACGGTGCGCTCATGGGGGAGATGGACCCCGACGAGGCCGAAGAGGCTGCCGAAGTCGCGGCCCGAACCGTTCCGCCCCGGGAACATGGCGGGAACCACGACATCAAGGACCTCTCCATCGGCTCAACGGTGTACTTCCCGGTGTACGTCGAGGGCGCGAAGTTCGGCATCGGCGACTTCCACGCCTCGCAGGGCGACGGCGAGATATCCTTCTGTGGCGCTATCGAGATGGCCGCCTACGTCGACCTCGAGTTCGACCTCGTGAAAGACGGGATGGAGAAGTTCGGTGTCGACCACCCGATCTTCGAGCCGGGCCACCGCGGGCCGAACTTCGAGGACTACGTCACCTTCTGTGGCTACTCTGTCACGGAGGACGGCGAGCAGAAGTACATCGATTCACACACCGCGTATCGGCGAGCCTGTCTCCAGGCTATCGATTATCTCAAGCAGTTCGGCTACACCGGCCAGCAGGCGCTGCACATCCTCGGGACTGTCCCCGTTGAAGGGCGACAGAGCGGTGTCGTGGACGTTCCAAACGCCTGCTCGACGCTGGCGCTCCCGACGGGCGCGTTCGACTTCGACGCGTCACCCGAAGGTATCGAACACAACAGCACCGACCGCGGTGACCTCTGTGTCACTGACGACCCACTGTAATGAGGGCCAGAGACAACGAGGACTGTCGACACTGATGTTGGGAGAGACGACTGAAGATGACGGCAATGACGAGCCGAATCCCACGCACACCGCCGCAGGTGAACTCGCCGACGCAATTCGGACGACACTCGGACCTAACGGGCTGGACAAGATGGTCGTCGGTGAGAACGGGACAGTCATCGTCACGAACGACGGGTCGAGTATCGTCGAATGGATGGATATCACGCATCCGGTCGGCCGGTTGGTCGAGCAGGCCGCGGCTGCACAGGACAGCGCCGTCGGGGACGGGACGACGACGGCAGTTGTGCTGGTCGGGGCACTGCTCGAGGAAGCCGCGGCGCTTCGTTCGGACGGGCTTCATCCGACGACAATCATCGACGGCTACGTCAGGGCTGCCGAAGCTGCCCTTGACCAGCTTGAGCAGTACGAACGTGGCCTGCACAGCCGAAACGACGACCGACTGATACAGATTGCGAGGACCGCCGTCACGGGGCGGTGGGACGACGCTTCGACCGACCGATTCGCCGAATTGACTCTTAGTGCGCTGCAGGCAGTCGAGTTCGACACATCGCGGCTCACGCTCAAATCCTACCCCGGCGGCGAACTCCGTGAATCCGTCTGTCTCGACGGAGTGGTGGTCGATCTGAGACATCATCAACATCCCTCGAAGCGCTCAGTCACCCAAGCATCCAAACGCACGACGAGCCGGCTATCGCGATGGTCGACGCCGAAATCGGCATCGAGGAACCAAACCACATCGAATCGGTAGAGCTGCAGAATGCGACACAGCGGAGCGCGTTTCAGGACCACGAACAGGACCGGAAGACGGAACTGGTAGAGCAGGTGGTGCAGTCGGGTGCGACCGTGCTCCTCTGTCAGAAATCCATCGACGAGGCAGTCAGGACTGCGCTCGCGCAACGGGGCGTACTCCCCGTCGAGCGGACCCGGCGGGACGAGTTCGATGTCATCGCCCGGGCGACGGGAAGCACGCCAGTCATGTCCGTCGACGACCTGACCGTGGACAGCACCGGCACTGTCGAATCGGTCACGCAGCGGACGGTCGGGACCACACAGACGCTCACGCTGCAGGGCTGCCCAGAGGAACAACGAGCAACACTACTGCTCCGTGGCGGCACGCCACACGTTGCGGACGAGGTCCGTCGCATCGTGGCGGATTGTATCGACGTTACGCGTGTCACACTCGATGACGGCGTGTTCGTGCCCGGCGGCGGTGCGGTTCCGACCGCACTGGCGATAGACATCGCTGCCCTGTCCCGTGGGATACCAGACCGGACACAGCTCGTCTTCGATGGGTTTGGAGCCGCGCTGGAAGCCCTCCCCCGGACACTGGCCACGAACGCGGGCACAGACCCATTGAGCACGCTGACAGCGATAAAACAGCGACACGACGCCGGCGCGGCGACGGTCGGTGTCGGCCCCGATGGACATCCCCGGGATATGGTTGCGGCGGGTGTTCTGGAACCATCCACAGTGTTCAGGAGTGCTCTGCAACGGGCAGTCGCTGTTGTGACACAGATCCTCCGGGTTGACGACATCGTGCAGATTAGCGCAGACGAGCGCAGAACTGACGCTGAACACGACCACGCCCACGCGGCAACGGGTGGCTATCCGTGGGCAGTGGGGCACTGAGGGCATGACAAGAGAGTAAGCACCGGCAGCTATCCAGCCGACCGGATGCTGAGTCAGGGTGGGTTACCCGTCTTCGTCCTCTTCAGCGCGTTCGCGCTGGACTACGAACACCGGCCCGAGGAACCGGTTCGCGACCTGATCGGCTGGCATCCCGAACACGAACGTCGACAGCGACGGGTCGGTTTCACCCATCACGACCGTGTCAAACGCATCAGCAACGTCGACAATTGCGTCAAGGGGGTCCTGATCGCGGTCGATCCGTGTCTCGATAGTCGACGGGTCCATGCCGAACTCCGCCAACCGGTCCGCCATTCCGCCGAGTAGTGTCTTGATATCGTCGTCTGTTGTATCTTCGTCCGCAACGTGATATAACGTCACATCGGCGTCCATGTCTCCGAACACACTGGCGACGACACGGGAGAGACGGTCAACGCCAATGGCCCCACGGACTGGGACCAGTACGTCTTCGACCGGCCCTGTGGCGTTCGGAACGAGAACAGCCATGCAGTCGTGCTCGGCAATCATGCGATCGATGGTCTTCTGGCCGTCGTGTGTGAACACGAGTCGCCGCTCGACGGTGGCCCCGGCGTCCTCGAACATCTCCTCGTAATCATCGAGCCGTTCCGTGGCCCGGTCCTCGAACTGCATCCGGGCCTGGCCGGGCGCAGTCTGTTCCGGGATGACGTGATACCCCAGCAGGACGACATGTGCATGGGCGAGCAGTTCGGGGACACCCTCCGGGACCGATTCTCCCTCGAGGACGCGAATCGGGACGAGTATGGATAAACGGTCAGTCATACTCAGATATCTCCCTTGAGTGTCACGTCCCCAGCGTAATAACGGTACCAGAGGTACGAGGCGAGCATGACCACGATGCCGATGCCGATTGACGCGGGCTGCATGAAGATGATCAGTCCGAAGCTCGCGAGCGCGCCCACGACCGGGACCACTGGATAGCCCGGCACTCGATAGCTTGGCGAGTACCACTCGGGATTTCGACGGCGCAACACGAGCAGGGCGATACACATCAGCCCGTACATAATCAGGTGGAGAAACGAGGCGACTTCGGCGAGGAGTTCGACCCGGCCAGTCGCGACGAGGACGAGGATTGGACCGCCAGCAGAGAGCAATGCGATGTGTGGCGTGCCGTATCGAAGGTTGACTTCACTCGCCTTTCTGGGGAGCAACGCGTCGCGGCTCAGAGCGTACACGGCCCGGGAAGCACTGAGAATTGACGCGTTCGCACTCGAGAACGTCGCCAACAGCCCGGCACCCAGAATCGCAACCGCACCGGGCAGCCCAAGGAAGTCACGGGCGACTTCGACCATCGCGGTCTCCCCGAACTCCCCCAGCCGATCAGCACCGAACGCGCTGGTCGCGACGAAAATCGTCACGACGTAAAAAACGGTCACAATCAGGACCGAGCCGACCATCGCCAGCGGAAGATTCCGACCCGGCTGTTTGATTTCACCTGCGACAGTTGCGACCTGGGCGAATCCCAGATACGACGTGAACACGAGCGCAGCGGTCGTCAAAACCCGAAAGTACCCCCTGGAAAAGAACTGCTCCGGCACGGTGCCGCCGCCGAAGACGCCCACAGCGTCGAGGACACCGTAGGAAAGGAATCCCGTGAGCACGACGAGGAGGACCCCCACCACCACGTTCTGAATCTTCGCGGTGTTTTCGGTGCCGCCGATACTCAGTGCCGTCAGTGCAGCCCCGAACAGCAACCCGATGCCGATGACCGGACTGAACGGGAGCGCGACGTTTAGCTCAGCGAACACGGCGCTCGCGTAGTGGCCGAGCCCGACCAGATAGAACGCCGAGGCGAACATCAGTCCGAGCCACAGTCCGAGGCCCACGATCGCGCCATACGCCGTCCCCATCCCGCGCGAGATGAAGTAGTACCCGCCACCGCTCCGTGGCATCGCCGTGGCGAGTTCGGAGGTCGGAAGCGCCACGAGCAACGCGATCAGCCCGCCGATTGCGAACGAAAGGGTGGCTGCAAGGCCAGCGTTTGCGGCCGCCAGCCCCGGAAACACGAAGATTCCAGCACCGATCATCGTCCCGATTCCGATTGCCAGCCCACCGACCAGCCCGATAGTCCGTTCCAGTTCAACGTTGTCGTCGTGGACGACTGCGTCGTCGGTGACGGCTTCCGGTTCCTCAGCAGGTACCTCACCGGCGATGTTCTCGCCCGCTGCGTCGACATCGACAGGCTGGTCAACCATATGCCAGAAATTGTATCACCTACCCGATAAAACCGCCGACGAAATGCGTGCCGACTCCGCAGGCCACAGCGCCGGTGAACTGGATGAGCAGCCGGCGCGTAGCGCCACATAGAGAACCATCTCTGTGGGCTCGCGAAACCCCGCTTGCGGCTCCGGAAGCCAGTGAGCCGGCCACACACTACCGGCTGGCCAGTCGAAACAACTCTATGTCTCGGTCACTTGCTGTGAATACTGTGCGTTTCAGTCATCGGGCCCGAGCGCTCACGGTTCCCGACGACATTCGGGACGCGATAGCGGCGCACATCGCGGCGAGTCATCCCCACGAGGCCGGAGGATACCTCGCGTGTACGCTACAGGATGACCAGTTGTATGCGACCGATCACGTCCCGCTCGAAAATGTTTCACCGAGGCCGCGGCGTCGGTTCGCCGCCACGGCACCCGATCAGGTTCCGCCGGAGCCTCGCGTGTTCTATCACTCACACACGTCGGCGTCAACGCCGTCCGGTCTGACGGGCACCGACCGACGGAACATCCGTGACCGGTTCGCGCTCGTCGTGTTTGCCCCACACGGGGAGCCCTACAGTTACCGGCTGTTCCGACTGGGGTTGTTTAATTGGCAAGAGGTCCCAGTGATGGGAGAAGCATCCCATGAAGAGCCGACCAGACTGCCACGGCTCATCTGAGGTAACTGGTCTAAGTGTGGCAACTCGGGGCTGCTATGTGCTGTTCGACAGCGTAGTCGGAAGCACTGGTGATAAAGCGGTATGTACTCAGTCTTCCTCTCCGCCGGCCACGATGTTGGGGTTGCTCTGTTTCTCGACGCTGTATATCGGGTAGTCATCCTTGGTGACGAAGGCGATCACCAGGAACGCCACGAGTCCCACCGCGGCGGCGATGAACGTCGGCAGGCCGTCAAAAGCGGCGGTGAAGATGTCGTTAGGGATGTACAGAAGCGTGTTCTCGTAGGCGTAGGTCGTCGGCACCATCACGAAGAGCACGAGACGGGTGGCGGAGCCGGCAATCATCGAGCCGAGTGCTGCCGGCGTGGTCGCGATATCGGACCAGTATAGTCCCATCACAAGCGGGACAAACGCGCCGGCCAGCATGATATCGAACGCCAGCACGAGCAACATCCCGGTCGCGGAAACCCGTATTGCGAGGAACACGCCAAGTAGCGTTATCGGGACTGACATCAGGCGCGTGACGGTGAGCAGCTTGTCACTCTCCGAACCAAAGAAGCCCTCGTCGACGCCGCCGTCCGCGGCGGCTGCCGGGCTGGCGGTACCCTCTTCGTCGACGCGGATGTTACCGATGTTCCGGGCAATAACGGCAGAGGTTCCCAGAATCGCCCCATCGCTCGTCGAGAATGAGGCGGCGACGATACCGGCGAGGACGAGTGCGGCCAGCCACGGCGGCACGGCGTTCTGGAGGAGCGTATACAGCACGGCCTGGTTCCCGGCCTCGACACCGAGGGAGGCGAGAATCGGGTTCGCCGACAGCGCAACGACGGAGAACGGGACGCCGATAATCAGCGTACCGGCAGCCCCGATGAAGCAGGCTTTCTGTGCAGTCTCGGGGCTGTCAGCCGCAAACACCCGCTCCATGAAGTCGATTGCGACGATGTCACCGAGACCGAGGGCGACGATGGTAGCGAGGTTGATGTACGCCCCCTGACTCGGGTCGGTGAGCTGCCCGAGGTTCGTCGGCCCCATCCCGGATGGAATCGTGATGCCATAGTTCGTCGTGACGTAGACGATGAGCGCGATGGAGCCGATGAACGCGACGCCCGCCTGTAACACGTCGGTGTAGGCGACCGAGAACAGCCCGCCGGCGACAGTGTACGTGAGCACGAGTCCGGCGATGATGAACACGCCCACTTGGAAGCTCGTCCCGACGAAAATCTGGAAGAGGTAGCCACCGGCGACGAGGTTCCCCGCAAGCAGGAACGCATAGGCGACGGACATAATTATGCTTGCGACGATCTCGGCGGTCCGACCGTACTTTCGGCGGTAGAAGTCCGGCAGCGTCGTGAGGTTGAGTCGGTTCATCGGCTTCGCAAAGAACAGCCCGGTGAGGAACAGACAGAGCGCCAGCCCGACAGGCAGTGCAGCGCCGGCCCAGAAACCAAAGCCTGCTGCGAGGTCGGTGTTCCCAAGCGTCGCGTTCGAGTCGAGCGATTGCGCCATCAGCGTCGCCGCGGCCAGCGGGAGAATGAGTCCCCGACCGGCGACGATGTAGTTGATACTGTCGCCGTTGACCTTCTTCGCGACGTAGAACCCGATCGCCATCATCGTCACGATGGTGGCGGCAAGCCCGTAGAGGATGACGCTCACGGCGAACCACCACTGTTGACGATTGGACAACTATAATCGCCTCTGTAGCCCGATTCCACAGTTTTACGCCCAGATTGGTTCCGGGCCGGACGGTATTGAGTCACATCAGTTTCGTTTTGAGGACTACATAAAGCGATTATGACAGTATTGTTTACACAGTAGAGTTATCCCGCAACGAGCATGGACTGTAGGAGTGTGTTAGTGGACACATGTACGGTGCGTAACTCCTAGGACTGTTTTAATACCTTAGCTGCGCAGGCACTTGCATATCGTTCAGTTTCTTGCGAATGTGGAGAATTTGTTTCAACCGGAAGTAGAAAATGCGCCCTAATCTGATAAGAGATAGAGCGATTGATGGACGTTTCGAAAATCCATAGGAGTGGTGCGTGGTGACGCCCGATCCGATTCGAATGAAACGGAAAGTCCAGCAGCTGGGCTCGTCCACGCTGGCGGTGACACTGCCCGTGGACTGGGCACGGCAACACGACATCTCGAAGGGTGACGAGGTCATCGTCCAGCGCGACGAAAATGGTGGGTCGCTGCTCGTCGTCCCCGAACAGCCCACTATCGAGGACGTAGAGGCGACCATCGACGCCGACGCGCTGACCCCTGACGCGCTGGAGCGGGCCATCATCACGCAGTACGTTCTTGGCCGACAGCTCATCCGAATCGAGGCGACGGCACCGCTGGAGACCGAACACCGTACCGCCGTAATGAATGCCGAGCGTCGACTAATGGGGCTGGGTATCGTTGAACAGGCCGAAACAACGGTGACAGTGCGATGCTCGGTCGCGCCCGAGGACTTCGACCTCCCGACGCTGCTGGGCCGACTTAGTCGCACCGAGGCGGTGATACGTGGGGACGCGATTTCCGCGCTCATCGAGGGTGACACGGCCCTCATCGAGACGGTGGAGAGCCGCCAGGCCCAGGTCGAGAAGCTGTTTTACCTGTTCCTGCGTCTGGTGTTTACTATCTACCGGAACCCGCGACTGAACCAGACTGTCGGGCTGGAGACAGGCTTTCCACTGATCGGGTACCGCTCGGTCGCACAGGACGTGGTCTTGATGGCCGACACGGCCATCGAGATCGCGGGGCTGGCGAGCGACTCGGCGACACCCGACCAACGGACCGCCTCGAAGCTCACCGAACTCGGTGACGCGCTCGATGACGCCGCGAGCGCGACCCGGTCGGCAGTGACGACCCCCGACTACGACGCGACCGAAGACGCCCGCGCCGCGTTCGACCTGGTCGATGACAGGATCGCCGAACTGAACGCCCACCTCGAAGCCGAACGTCCCGAACCGTTGCTGGCGCTCCAGCGCGCTGTGGTCCTGCTCGAACGTAGCGCCAGACACGCCCGCGACAGCCTCTCAGTTGCGACGCATCTGGCCTTCCGGAACGACCCTTCTCTGGTCACCGGGGAGTAACTGCTGACCGAGAGGGGCGAGCCAGCATTAAATTCCTTAAGGAAACTCGAACGGTACATGTCCACTCGTGGTCATAAGGGTGGGTTTTACACATCCGAAGGAACGCTTATCCGTAGTTCGCAATCATCTACTTTTGTCGATACACACGCTGGGTTCGACCAGTTCGAGCCCGGGAAACCACTATATCATGACTAACCGAAACGGCGACGACATCTACGGCGAAAAGCACAAAGAAGCGAACGAACCCATTTTCAGCGGCATCCCGACGTTCCTCAAACTCCCAGAAGTCGAACGCGACGCGCTCGATGAAGAGGATGTCGACATCGGTATTCTCGGTGCACCGCTGGACACGGCGACGACTATCCGTCCGGGCACCCGCTACGGCCCGCGTGCAGTCCGGGCCGCCTCGACGGTCCCCTCGCCCCCCTACGAGCATTTCAACATCGAGACCGGCGTCGACCCCTTCGACACATTTAGTGTGGCCGACACCGGCGATGCAGCCGTCTCTCCCGGGGACACCCGTGAGAGCCAACTGAACATCGAGGACGCGGTCTACGAAATCAGCGAGCAGGCCACGCCCATTGTCATCGGCGGCGACCACTCTATTTCCTACCCGGACATCAAGGGCTGGGCCGAAGCGAACGGCTACGACGACATCGGCCTCATCCACTTCGACTGTCACGCGGACACGGGCGACGAGGGCCTTACCGGCTTCGAGTACGACCACGGGGCGTGGGTCAAGCGCGTCTTCGACGACGACCTCATGGCCGGAGAGAACTACACGCTCATCGGTCCGCGTGGGTTCTGGCCCGGTCCGGACACCTATGAGGAGATGCGAGAGGCAGATATGAAGTGGTACACCTCCATGGATGTCGGCGGGATGGACCTCGACGATATCGTCGCCGACGCGGTCCAGCGAGCTACTGACGGGACCGACGCAGTGTGGGTCTCTTTCGACGTGGACGTGATGGAGCCGGCCTACGCACCCGGCACCGGCGAACCCGAACCCGGCGGCCTCGTTCCGCGGGAAGCCATCTACATGGTCCGCGAGGTTGTGAAGGCCCTCGACCCAGAGGACTTCGGCTTCGACGTGGTCGAAGTCTCCCCGGCCTACGACACCAGCGACAGTAGTTCCTACAACGGGGGCGTCACCAGCGGGCTGGCCAACCGTCTCATCATCGAGGTCATGGGGAGCATGGCACTCGCAGAAAAGGGACTGGAATCGGGGGACCCGATCAAGCCCAAGGAACCGCTCGGTCCCACGGAGGAAGCCGAGACGCCTGCCGACGACTGACAGCACGCCGCGGTACGCGGTTCAATCGCTATTGTTGTACTCCGTTGGTGGAATGTACTTGGGGGGTGGTGTGTCGGCCGATGGACGCTGGCTCGGATGACGCGAAAAGGGGACACCGGACAGCAGCCGGTCATCAAGCGTTGCGAGTACCCGCGCATTTTTGCTTATCACAGCGCTATATCGAAAAGTGGTAGCAATTCAGCCGGAGCTGGACGGGCGTACTGCTCTTGTGACAGGGTCTGCGAAGCGTGTCGGCCGAGAGATGCTCCTCGAGTTGGCAGCTGCCGGTGCCGATGTCGCCGTACATTACCGGACGAGCGAAGAAGCGGCGGCGGAGACAGCAGCCGACGCACGGGCCCACGGTGTGGAGGCAACAACCGTACAGGGCGACGTAACGGAACCCGAAGCCGTTGATTCGCTGTTCTCGGACTGTGAATCGGAACTTGGCGATGTCGATATCTTGGTCAACGCAGTCGGTCCGCTCCCACAGGGGCGGTGGGACGAGTTGTCCCTCGACGAGTGGAAAACCGCTGTGGAAGGGTGTCTGTATTCGACGTACCTCTGCTCGCAGCGCGCGCTCCCGCCGATGCGGTCAGCCGGCTGGGGGCGGATTGTCAACTTCGGCGTGGCGGATGCGCGAGATGATAGAGCAGTCCCGATGAACTTCCCGTACTTCGCAGCGAAGAAGGCTGTCCTGCAGTTTACGCGAACCCTGGCGTATGATACGCAGGACGATGGGATTACGGTCAACACCGTGTCGCCCTTTGCGGTCGAAAACACTGTCGTGGACGTCTCAGAGTTCCCGCGTGGGCGGGCAGCCACATTCGAGGACGTTGCGGCACCGATTCTGTTTTTCTGTAGTGATGCGGCTGACTACATTTCCGGCCAGAATGTGGCCATCGACGGTGGTCGGCTACAGGAAGCGTGACCGGTCAGGAAGCGATCTATTCGCGCCCATGTGACATATATTTATTGTACATCTCTGTAGAAGCTTCGATCGCATCCTGAAAGCGGCGTCTATGTCTGAGATGTCAGACGCTATCAGCGGTCTCCGGTTCATCGCTGTTCTGCCGTGCAAGTACGATGCCGGCAATGAAGCACGCGGCCCCCAGTCCGTACAGGCCATAGCTCAGTGGTGCCGAAACGAGGAACCCTGCGACGATCAGTACTCCGAACGCAACGTGCAGAATCGCAGTCTGATTCACAGCCAGTTTAGCGGGTTCAGAAGCAAAAATGACGCGGTCCGAGGCTTGCTGTTCCGGGACGAATCGGTGCAAATCTGTGTGGGGCTATGCGACCGGAGCGCCACCTTGCCAGCGCTGACGCACTCCTCCAGCACCAATTCAGGCTCTGGGAACGGGTCGCCGGCCCTCCATGCCGTTGTCGACGAATTTCCCGCCTCAGGCGGGCCGGAGTCGGACAATCGGTGCATTCGGCGCGTCAACAACAGCAAGGATATGGCCGCTCCCGGATTCAATCACGACATCGCGGATTCGCCACCCTCGGTCGGCAAGGAGAGGCGTCGCCTCCTCAACCGTTCGCCCGTCGACGGTGAACCGGGCGAGGTACTGCGAGGCTAGCCCGCCGACGAGCAAATCACCGGTCCACTCGGAAAAGGCATCGCCGGTGTAGAAAGTCGCGCCGCTGGGCGGGAACCCTCCCGAACCACACTCCCACGAATACACCGGTGCAATGACATCGTCACGCTCCGCGTGGCTGACGCCGATCGGGTCGCCGCTGCCGTAGGTACAGCCCTCGTCGGCGACCGGCCAGCCGTAGTTCGCGCCCCGTTCGACGATGTTGATTTCGTCGCCGTCCTGTTCACCGAACTCAGCCTGCCAGATTGCACCGGTGTCGGGGTGGACGGTCATTCCCTGTGCGTTGCGGTGGCCGTAGCTGAATATCGACGCGACCGCGTTCGGGTCGTCAGTGAACGGGTTCGAATCGGGAATCCCGCCTGAGGGCGTCAATCGAAGTGTGGTCCCGAGTTCGTTCGTCCGGTCCTGTGCGACGTGGTCGGGCCCGAAGTCCTTGAACTGCCTGTCGCCCACAGTCATGTACACCAGTCCGTCAGGGCCGAACACGACGCGGGACCCGAAATGGCCGTCGGAGTCGACAAACGGCTCGGCGACGTGTAGTTGTTCAAACGTTTCGAACTTCGCGTCAGCCACGTTCAGGCGACCACGGCCCAGATGTGTGGCCGACTCACCGCTGTCGTTAGCCTTCGAATATGTCAGATACACCCACGCCGGGTCCGGAAAATCGGGATGGAGCGCCGCATCGAGCATCCCGCCCTGTCCGCTCGCGTACACCGACGGTGCATTACTGATCGGTGTGACTGTGCCGTCGGCTGGATCAACCAGCACCACGCGGCCGACGCGCTCTGTGACCAGCAATTGCGAGTCATCAGACAGCGGCGTGATGCTCCACGGCGATTCGAGCCCGTCGGCGACGGTCTCGACAGTCACAGCCGTCGCTGCATCGTCGGTCTGTCCGGAATCCGTCACTGTATCGCCGCCCCCTTGCTGGTCGTCACTGGGAGCACTACAGCCAGTCAGTGCCCCCGCAACCGTGAGCCCGCTCGCAGCGAGGAAGGTCCGTCTGTCCATCGTGGCCACGGCTACGGCCTCAGTACTGTTAACTGCGGTCCCAACTGCGGACAGTCCATTGAATTCATGCGCTCTACGACCTGGCGTGTTTGACGGCATCCTCAGCGGTGTCGCCGACGTACTCGTAGAACTGTCCGCGCAAGCTGTCGCTGTGCTGTGACATCTGTGTAATGACTGCAACATGGTCGCTTTCGACGGCGAAGACGATGTCAAGCTGTAGTCCGTAAAACTCACCGCGCAGTGTGAATTCGTTGTCCGGGTACAGGTCGTCGTGATTCGGTGACGCGCGTCGGCACACGTAGCCGGTGTGTTCCCGCAGCACGGTTTTGAGTTGCTCTGGCGTGAGATATCGGTCAGCTTTCTCTGCAGCGGTGTGGCTTACTTCGATCCGATCGACGTTCATCAGATATCTATCCGGTAGGCAGCGACGGCTTATTTGGACTCCCATCCGTAGCTTCCAGTCGTTGGAGCAAACAACGCGGCAACCGCTGGAGAGCTGTACGGTATCGGCTGGTCAAGCGTTCCACGCCACCGAAGCGAATTGTTGTTCAGTTCGACAACCGCGGACCGTCCTTCCGCAAGCATTCGGTCGGCGATATCGATAGCCTGTGTGAGCTCCGTCACCGAGAGATGTCCGTACGCCGGCCGCCCGTCCTTGGGCCTGTTGCGGCGAAGTGTCTTTTACCCGCCCGCAGTTACATATCATAGATGGACCGTCAGGATCAGCCGGCAGGTGACAGAGAGCGTCTGCCAGCCGAGACGCTCTCGCCGCTGGCGACGCGGGTCGATGAGCTGCTTGCGCTGTATCGATATGAACTCACCCCCGCTATCGATGCGATTAATGCGGCCGTTGCTGGCTACGGTGGCCTGTTCGACCCGGAGACCACGGCTGATGAAATACGGACCGCAATCGAGGAAGTCCTCGAATCCAGCCCGCCACCGAGACAGCAGGCTGCGGCTGCTGTCGCCGCGTCACAGGTCGTCCTCTATGTGGACGGCAGCGCGCACAGTAACGGACCGGCTGGAGCCGGTGCTGTGATTCAGGCCGACGGGACACCGATTGCCCGGCTCGGACGGCCAGTCGGCTCCCGGACGAACAACAATGTCGCCGAATACGCTGCCCTCCACCTTGGACTACAGGCGCTAGCGGCACGATGTGACCCGGAATCAGTTGAGATACGCATCGATTCAATGACTGTCATCAACCACATCTGGGGCGACAGCGAGAGCACTGTGAAGGCGACTCCGTACAGCACCGCAATCACTGACCATCTGTCGGCACTGCCGGCCCATGAGTGGACGCATCTGGCCGACAGTGATCCGAATCCGGCTGATGCACAGGCGACGGTCGGGGCTGATATCGCAGCCCTCGGTCCTGGGTGAGACAGAGGGCCAGCGAGCCTGTCGTTCCCGTCGCTCAAGAAGTCAGTCACCAGTGACACATTACTGTGTCGATGGCCGCTGTTCTGCTGTTTTTATTCCTTGAGCACGTGTTTTATGATAATGTATACCGATGGGCAGTTCGACTATGATGTGGCCGTGGTCGGCGGTGGGCCGGCCGGACTGACGAGCGCACTGTACACCTCCCGACTGGGGATGGACACGGTTGTTATCAACCGCGGTGGGGGCCGCGCTGCGATGATGACCGACACTCACAACGTCATCGGCGTCACCGAGGACGTTTCGGGGAACGAATTTCTAGAGACGGCACGCGAACAGGTGCAGGACTACGGCGGAACCTATGAGCGGGGCTTCGTTGAGTCAGTGGACCCACTTGCCGACGAGGATGAGGATGGCTTCACCGTGACGACGAGCGACGGCGAGCTGGCAGTTAAGCGAGTTGTGCTGGCGACCGGGTTCGCCGACGAGCGTCCGGACCCGCCGCTGCCACGGACCGGCAAGGGGCTGCACTGGTGTCTCCACTGTGACGCGTTCATGTTTGTCGGCGAACCGGTCTTCGTCATGGGGACCGGCGAAGCCGCGGCCCACGTCGCGATGATTATGCTAAACTACACCGACGACGTTGACATCCTGACTCGCGGCGAAACGCCGGAGTGGAGCGACGAGACGCAGACGATGCTTGACAATCACCCGGTCGAGATCGTCGAGACGGAGCTCTCCGGGAAGCAGACTGACGACGACGGCTGGCTATCCGCCTACGAATTCGAGGACGGAAGCGTTCGGGAGTACAAGGGTGGCTTCCCGATGCTGGGGTCGGACTACCACGCGGAACTGGCCGATGAACTGGGGCTCAATAGAAACGACGACGGGACAGTGGCTGTCGACGACCACGGCGAGACCAGTGTCTCCGGCGTCTACGCCGTCGGCGACCTGACGCCGGGCCACAACCAGATCCCGATCGCCATGGGCGAAGGTGCAGACGCGGGTATTGCGATCCACAAAGACCTCAGGAAGTACCCGCGTTCAGTCGACGACATCGAGTCCGAGGGAGCGGTCGAAGATGCGGAGGTGCCCGCTGTCTCCGAAGAACTGTTCGCCACGGCGCTGGCGCATGAGGGACACGCTGCTGGGCCACGCTCGGAAGAAGCGCCAGAGGCCCGCGCTGACGACGACTGACGCTCCGGAGAACAGACGCTCGCTGATGAGCGGTGTAAAGATACGGAGAACTGGTCACCGTTTTACCGAGGCGAGGACACAGCCACAGAGATTTCCAACGATGGACGCCGCGAGGCGACAAGTACCAGTTCCGAGAAGAAGCTTACTCGTCGTCGGTTTCGCGCTGTCGATAGGGTTCAAGCAAGTCATCGAGGAGCAAACAGCGAGGGTCAGTAACGGGGTACGCGGTGTCGATGTACTCCTCTGCCGTCTCGATGTCACCGCGAATAGCGAACTGTCGGACGCGCGCGGCGTTCTCGTAGAAGTTCTCGTTGATCTCTGGTGACATTTCGCCCCGGCTGGAAACCGGCTGGTGTTGAAAGACTTCTTTCTGTAGTTCGTCGAAATCAACCATCTCGGGTTCGTAGTCCTCGATTTCCGAAAGGACGTACTCAACGGCGAACCGCTGAAACTCGGACTTGTTCGAGAAGACACCCTCTTCTACCATCTCCTCAACGCAGTCCATCACCGCTTCAGGGAACCGAACCGTTGACTTGACCACGTATTACTCATCAGACTGTCGACCCATATAAAATATACTCCCGCGGGTTTGGCACACTGTGTCTTGGCTCTGCTAAAGTCCTATTTTCAGATAGAAAACAGGCAAAAACAGTCGGTCGCAGAAAGGTGCGTATGTGCAGTTCAGGAACTGGTCGTGGGGTCCACTGTTCCGGGGGCAGTCTCGCAACGTTCCCAGAACGTGTAGTCACCCCACACTTCGGCATCGGTGGTTGGATCACGAATGGCGAAACTGAGTTCTACACATCCCACGAGATGTTCGGACGACTCTCTCTGATAGGCAGATTTGAGGCTTTTAGCGATGATTTTTGCTCGCTGGGACCCGGAGACTGTGAGGTAATAATCGTACTGGAGCGGCTCCATAATTTCACTCGGCTGGAGGACAACTTCACCATCCCCTGCAGTCGGCCCTTGAGTCCCAATCTGTCCGGTATATAGCCCAACAGCCGTTCTTGTGTCATCCACCGCAGTCAGTTCAACCGGTAACTCCGTCTCGGAGAGATTGATGATCCGTACCATCCGAAGAATAACCGAAGGCGACTCATTTTGCTGGCTACATCCCGAGACAACCGGAAGCGTCAACATTGGAAGGAATTGGAGGTACTTTCTTCGACGAAGGACCATGGGCGACTCTTCTAGGTGTCAGACAATCCAATTAAAAGACTTGTTGATAGAATTGTCCTCTGTACTGGACGGCCGGGGTACAAAACTAACACTTGCCGCTGATTGCAACAGAGCCTGTGTCTTGAATTTCTGGCATAGTCCAAGAAGTGATGGGTTATGTAAAATATTATATTTTTGTAACGGCAACAAGCGGTGAATCTGGCGCTTACTGATAGAAGAGTTCTCCGCCGGCAACCGCTGAATAACCGACTGGCTCTGTCCCGAGTGGTCGATGTGATTCCCAGACGGGTCGAGACGGAACACCAGTGCCGTTGTGAGAGAACGGTTACAGAACATACTTTTGCCGTGAAGACCTCCTAAAGCCTGACAATGGGTCGGCCAAACGTGTTACTCGTCGTTCTTGACTGCGTACGCGCGGCGAACACCTCGCTGTTGGGTCATCGGCGCAAGACCACACCCTTCCTCGAAGAATTCGGTCGTGAGGCGACAGTGTACACGCAGGCACGGACGACCGCAAGCTGGTCGCTGCCGGCCCATACGAGCCTATTCACCGGTGTTCCGTCCGAGGGCCACGAACTCCAGATAACCGAACGGCTACAACCCGGCCAGACAATCTTTGATTTCCTCGATGGGGAGGGCTACGAAACCGGCGTATTCACCGAGAACCCGTATCTCACGGTTCACCCGTCCGGACTCAGTGACAGCTTCGAGACCGTCGTTACGGAACGGCCCGATTCGACAGACGTTGACGACCCGTCCGAGACCCGCAACGGTGTCGACGGATTCTGGTACGCTGATAGGCTGACTGAGTGGATCGACGAACAAGCGGAGTCCTGGGCTGCGTGCCTGAATCTGATGGATGCGCATATGCCGTACGTGACGCGGGACGCCTACGATGAGTGGGGGGCAGACTTTTACTGGGCCATGCACGACGAACTCCCGATCAAGTGGGAGTGGAGCGTCTATGGGGAGCAACTCCCGGCGGGCGTCGGACAACTGCTCGAACCGCTGTACGACGGAGCGATTCGACAGACTGACGCCATTCTAGAGCAGGTCGTCGGTGCTCTGGAGGCACGCGGTGTGTTAGACGACACGCTCGTGGTCATCACGTCGGACCACGGTGATGGGTTCGGAGAGCCGCCACAGGCCGCCACAGAGCCACCGGCCGTCATGCACGGGATGGGCACACAGGAGGAACTGTTTCACGTCCCACTGGTCGTCCACGGACCGGGGCAGACCGAGGGACAGCGAATCGAGTCCCTGGCGACGTTAGCACAGTTTCCCGACGCTGTGCTGGCTGCCTTCGACGGCGAAGCGGACGATTCCGGGTGGTTCGCCGCACCCGATGGACAAACGACTGCATACCAAGCACCACCGACCGGCCAGACGGCGGAGTACGCCGAGCAGTACACTGACGAACCCGACCGGTTCCGGCAGTCTGCGTCACTCGTCTATCGTGATGGGCCCGGCGACACCGTATACAAGCGCGCAGCGTGGGGGGATGATGAGTACGAAGCGGTCGTGCGGGGCCGGCGGTCTGAGTCCATCGACGGCACACCTATCGACCGCCCACCGTCCGACGTTGTCGCTGACTCCGCAGAGCGGAGTGAGACACTCGACATCACCGAACTCGCTACCGGAGAAGATGAAATGGCAGAATACGACATCGATGGCTTTGACGACATAGATCTCCAGTCGCGGCTGGAGCGGCTCGGTTATCTTTGAAACGGTGTCATCAGGCCGAAACCGAGCATCGTTCGCCACACTCGCGGTACAGCTACTGTATTTACAATGCCTGAACAGAATCGAAAGGGATGTTTGTCACAACTTGATTTGTACGAACGATGTATAGCGATATTCTCGTTCCAACGGATGGGAGTGCGTCAATGGAGCAGGTACTGGAACACAC